>CAZYNY010000102.1:0-10283 GCA_964648095.1 uncultured Nitrospirota bacterium
AACCCTTTGATTGGCCGATACCTCGATGATCCCCCTGTTTCCTTTGAGAATATCTTCAATGGCAGACGCTACAAAAGGGATTTTTATCGCATCATTCCTTATCCTTAGTCTTCCATCAATATGACTTACAACCATATTTTCTCCTTACCCGGATGTCCTAAGACTTATCCCTAACAGAATTTAAACTATTCTGCAATTGATTATCATTTTCAACTTGTCTTGTCAAGATATTTTTATTCCCAGGGCTTTATCTTTCCCACGTTTTTCTGGATCCCTGCTCAAAATAATATAATGAGCAATAATTTCTTGACATGTTTATAATCGATATGGTATAAACCTCCCTAAGCCAAGGGGGAGTCCCTTGGGGTAGATAATAAGTAACATTAAGGAGGTAGTAGTAATGGCAAAAGGTAAGGTTAAGTGGTTTAATGCAAGTAAGGGTTATGGATTTATATCCCAGGATGATGGCAAGGATGTGTTTGTCCATTTCTCAGCCATCGAGGGCGATGGCTATAAGAGTCTTGACGAAGGTCAGGAGGTCGAGTTTGAGGTAACCGACGGCCCCAAGGGGCCGCAGGCCATCAAAGTCGTAAGGGCTTAAGAATCCGGACTTCTACTTAAGGCCCCGGTATAATCCGGGGCCTTAATTTTATTCAAGAGTAACTAGCCAGATAGATCCTTTGAATCTCCTCAGCAGTTTCCCTGTGTTTCTCTAAACTAAGGGCAAGAAAACTCGCATCAATCTTTCCTGGCTTATCCGGATACAGGAACCTCTCCTTAAGCGATCTGATCCTGTGATAGGAAAGGTCTATCCTCTCTTCCGGGATCCGGCCGTCCCTGACCGCCTTTACCAGGGCGTCAATTGCAATGAACTGAGATCCTTCTGTCCTTGATATAATCAGGATATCTACTCCTGCCTCAACAGACATAATAACTGCGTCATCGAGAGTATAGTTATCAATTATTGCCTTCATCTCAAGATCATCACTTATAACAATACCGCCAAATCCCATCTCCCTCCGGAGGAGATCGGTTATAATCTTTACTGACATGGTTGCTGGATACCCTTCATCTAATGCCGGCATCAGCAGATGTCCGGTCATTATTGTAGCAATCCCTTTATCTATGGCAGCATGAAAAGGTCTAAGCTCTACTTCTTTTAGCCTTTTGATATCGTGTTTGAGTATAGGGAGTTCCTGATGAGAATCCTTATATGTATCGCCATGCCCTGGAAAATGCTTTCCGCAGGCTATAATACCATTATCCTGCAGTCCTGAAATTACCGCTATCCCCATGGAGGAAACGATGTCCGGATTATTTCCGAATGATCGGTCCCCGATAACAGGATTATCGGGATTTGTATCAATATCCAGCACGGGGGCAAGGTCCATATTAATACCTATCAGTGATAATTCTTTCGCGGTAATCTCTCCAAACCTGTAGGCCAGGTCAGCAGATTTACAGACGCCAAGATAACGCATGGGAGGAAATCTTGTAAAGGGTGGAGGGAGCCTTGCAACCCTTCCGCCCTCCTGATCAACAGAGATAAAAAGCGGGATATCCGTGGACCTGCCCTGGATGTCACTGCATAGATTTAAGATCTGGGGATAGTCCTTCAGGTTTCTGCTGAAGAGGATCACACCCCCTAATCCATACCCTGAGATTAATCTTAAGACCCCATCAGATGGTTCATAGCCATCAAATCCTGCCATTATCATCTGACCTATCTTTTTTTCGAGTTTCATCGTCTATCTAAGGGGCTTGCGTCGCCCCCTCCACCGGCAAAGCCGGATGGAGCCTCCCCCTCAACGCTCGCTTTGCTCGCTGGGTAGAAGATTCAGAATCCAGACTTTCCTCCTGATTCCTGATTCCTGACTCCCGCTTTCATTTACAGGGGCTTGCGTTGCCCCCTCCACCGGCAAAGCCGGTTGTAGGGGCGAGGCGGCGCCTCGCCCCTACAACTCAACGCTCGCTTTGCTCGCTGGGTAGATACCCACGGGCAATTAAAAGCCCCTATAAATAGTCCAGCAAGAACTGGGTAAGAAGCCTTACACCTACACCGGTTCCACCCTTAGGTATATATGATCTGTTGCTCTCATTCCATGACGTCCCGGCTATGTCAAGATGCACCCATGGGTAGTTTTCTACGAATTTGCTTAAAAAGGCAGCCGCCGTAATTGTGCCTGCCGCCCTCCCGCCTACATTCTTTATGTCGGCTATATCCGACTTTATCTGTTCACTGTATTCCTCCCAGAGGGGAAGTTCCCAGACCCTCTCCCCGGATAGTTCCCCCGCCATCCTGATCTTACCGGTAAGATCGCTGTTATTTCCAACTAAACCTATGGCATGGTTCCCGAGGGCAATGACGCACGCACCGGTAAGTGTCGCAAGGTCAATAATGGCGGCTGGCTTATATCTTGTTGCATAGGTTATGGCATCAGCCAGTATCATCCTCCCCTCTGCATCAGTGCTGATAACCTCAATGGTCTTTCCCGACATAGTCTTTAATACATCCCCAGGTTTGATGGCACTCCCGCCCGGCATATTCTCTGTCGCCGGCAGGAGACCAACTATATTCAGTGGAATCGCAAGCCTTGCCGCTGCCTTCAGACATCCGAGGACAGCTGCCCCGCCGGACATATCGTCTTTCATCTGCTCCATCTTCTCGGCAGGCTTAATAGAGATACCGCCGCTATCAAAGGTAATAGACTTGCCTACCAGGACTATCGGGTTAGTCTTCTTTTTTCCGCCATTGTATTCTAATATAATGAACTTTGGCGGCTCATGACTCCCCTTTGCAACCCCGATAAGTCCTCCCATACCTAACCTTTCCATATCCCGCCTTTCAAGGACCTTGCATTTGAGGCCATATGCCCTTGCAATATCCCTTGCAGTATCCGCCATCCTTGCCGGTGTTACATAGTTGGAGGGATGATTTACAAGATCTCTTGCAAGGTTTGCGGCCTCGGCAACAATCTCGCCTCTTTTTGCCCCCTTTTCGATCTGATCCAAGTCATGATCGGCCACGATGACAAGCTCCTCCACCTCTTTTATCTCATCCAGGTTCTGGGTCTTATATTCATTGAATTGATACAAGGCCAATATAGATCCTTCTGCTATAGCCTGCGCCAGATCGCTTACGGGTACGCCCGAAATACCATCTCCATGCAAGGCAGTGGTAATCTTCTTTATGCCTATTCTTCTCAAGTATGTAGATGCAACTCCTGAGGCCTGCCTTACCTTGTCTATTTTAAATTCTTTTTTCTTGCCAAGTCCGACCAGAAGGATCCTTCTTGCAGGCATCTCCCCTATCGTATGGATCAGGGAGGTCTGGTTGGCCTTCCCTTTAAATTCGCCGTCTTTTATGATCTTTTCGATCTTACCCGATATTTTTTTATTTAAGAGTCTGACGCTCTTTTGCAGTTCCTCTTCGTCCTCAAAGAAACTTAATACAACCGCATCAGCAGGCTCTTCTTCGATCTTCCCCCTCTTAACCCTGATTGTCATTACCATCAACCTCCTTTAGTAGATACCCACGGGCAAGCCCGTGGCAATGATTGAAAGGCACTTCGTGCACAAAGAACGCATTCATCCCCGCCTGAAGGCGGGGTCCTCTAGCTTGCGCCGCCCGTGGGGATCTACCCAGCGAGCAAAGCGAGCGTTGAGGGGGAGGCTCCATCCGGCTTTGCCGGTGGAGGGGGCGACGCAAGCCCCTATAATACGATTAGACCCCACGCCTGTTCGGCTCCCAGATATATTTATGCATCTGCAATTGCAGCCTCACATCTATATTATCTTCCTGTATCCATGATGCCAGGTCATCCGGCGGCATAAGTCCAAAGGCAGGGGAAAACAAGATAGTTTGATCCAAAAGGCGTTTATATCTTCCGAGCAGATCCAATGTCCACACGTAGTCCGCCCTGTCAGCTATAACAAACTTGACCTGGTCCTTTCTGTCCAGGACATCAAGGTTCTCCCACCTCATCCTTTCAGACATCCCACTGCCGGGACACTTTACGTCCATTACAATTGTAGCCCTTTTATCAATTTTTCCTATGTCAAGGCTGCCGTTTGTTTCGATCATCACGTTAAATCCACTGTCAAGGAGATGCCTTGCAAGGCCACCAACTCCCTCTTGTAACAATGGTTCACCACCAGTGATTTCTACCAGACCGGACCCCAGCCTTTTAACCTTATCTGCTATATCATCAACCGTCATTCCCGTCCCGTCCTCATAGGCATATTTAGTGTCACACCAGCTGCACCTTAAATTGCAACCTGTAGTCCTGATAAATGTAGTGGGGAGACCTGCGTATGTGGATTCTCCCTGGATAGATCTAAAGATTTCATTTACTACGATTATATTTACCATTTGGCTACCTTCCACCCCATCTTCCTGGCTATATATGTCATGCGGGGACCAGGGTTTATCACTGCAGGATTTCCCACGCACCTGAACATATCAATATCTGCGATACTGTCTCCGTAGGCATAAGAAAGTTTCAGGTCAATACCTCTGTTCATGGCAAACCCCTCAAGGAGCGCCCTCTTCCCATGCCTGTAAGGATACGGAGGGATCAGCCTCCCCGTGAAATGACCGTCAATCAGCTCCAGCCTGCTGGACATACAGGCATCCACCTTCAGGTATTCTGCAAGGGGCTGGACAAGGAAGTCAAGCCCCCCTGTCAGCAGAATTATTATCTCCCCCCTGTCTTGATGAACCTTTATGGTCTCTGTAGCCCTGGAAGAAAGATTCGGGAGGACATCCTTTGTAAATATGGTTTCTGCAATTGCTCTCATCTCATCAACAGACCTCCCGCAAAGATAGGCCTTATTAGATTTTAGCAGAAAGGGGAAAGGTCTTTTCCGTTCGGTCACAAAAAAACCTATGGTCCTGACAAGGTCGGATATACCGATCTCCTTTATCCTCCAGAGATGCTTTAAGAATCGTCTCTCGATCGAATCCCCGCGGAGGATTGTCTTATCAACATCAAAGAAGGCCCCGATCAATATCAGTACTCCATAGTCTCATTGACTCCCTAGAAAAATATATGATAACATAAAAAAGAATTCAAATAAAAATGAAAATATTCATATACCTCAGATTAATAATAAAAATAAAGCCCTGTTCCTCTTTTAAAAGGATTATATCCGCCGGCATCATTTCGGTAATTGTCATATTTATCCTAAAGGCCGCGGTTGCAAAGGAAGCCGGGGCAAGCAGCGCCCCGAATGAGATGATCCTCATACCGGAGGGACAGTTCATTGTGGGATCCGACAAGAGACACCCTGATGAAGGTCCCATGCATACCGTATATATAGATCAGTTCTATATAGACAAATTTGAGGTGACCAATGCCCGGTACTTACGATTTGCCCAGGAAACAGGCAGAAGGCTTCCTGACCACTTAAGAAACGGGGTAATCCCCCCGGGTATGGAAGATCACCCGGTTATCTATGTCAACTGGTATGATGCAAGGGATTATTGCCATTGGACAGAAAAGAGGCTTCCTACGGAGACCGAATGGGAAAAGGCGGCAAGGGGGACAGATGGCCGTAACTTTCCCTGGGGAAATGAGTTTGATGCGAGAAAGGCCAATACCCCGCAGCTCGGATTACGCCACACTATGCCGGTTGGCAGCTTTCCTGAGGGGAGGAGTCCATACGGGGTCTATGATATGTCAGGAAATGTATGGGAATGGACAGAGAGCTGGTATAAGGCATATCCGGGCAACAAGAGACCTGCGAAGGAGAATTACGGTGAAAGATACAGGGTAGTAAGGGGCGGCTCCTGGATAGACTGCTCTTTTTACAGGTGCGGGATAAGCGCATTTACCTTTAACAGGGGCTTCTTCAAGGTGGAGACAAAGAACAACAGTTTCGGTTTTAGATGCGCAAAGAATTCTTAGACAGACGTCAGAATACAGGAGTCAGGAGTCAGGAGTCAGGAGAAAGGACCTTATTCTGTATTCTGGCTTCTGAATTCTGTCTTTTATTGTTAGCCTTCCTCTTTGGCTGCGGACAGGTATCTGCTCCACCTGAGGGGATGGTACTGATCCCCGCTGGTGAATTCATCATGGGAAGCAACAAGACCGATACAGAAGGAAAGGGGACTGAATTCGGGTCTGTAAAACCATGGTTTTTAGATGAGCATCCTGAAAGAAAGATCAAACTTAAGGCATATTATATTGATAAATTTGAGGTAACAATCACAGAATATAAGAAATTTGTCGATGCTACTAACTCAAGGGCCCCGGAACATTGGATAGATGGGAAACCGCCGGCAGGAAGAGAGAGTTTCCCTGTAACCAATGTGAACTGGTATGATGCAGATAGATATTGCAGGTGGGCAGGGAAGAGGCTCCCCACCGAGGCCGAATGGGAGAAGGCCGCAAGAGGCCCTGATGGAATGGAATACCCCTGGGGAGAGAAATATGATAGCAAGAAGGCAAATACCGGCGATTCAGGCTTTGGGGATATAGCCCCTGTAGGCAGCTTTCCTGAGGGAAGGTCTGTCTATGGTGTCTATGATATGAGTGGAAATGTCTGGGAGTGGACAGCCGATTGGTATAAGCCCTACCCTGGAAGTGACTACAAGTCTGATACCTTCGGTGAAAAGAATAAGGTACTGCGGGGAGGGAGTTGGGGAGGCGGAGTCCATTACTCTCTCCCTCTCTTCTATCGCGGGGCCTACCGTTTTTATACAACACCTGAGCGCGGCTTTCCTGATGCCGGGTTCAGGTGCGTCAAGGACAGATAATGGAGATTAAAGACCCAAGCGACCAGTTCCAGCAGCGGTTTAAAAAACTAGAAGAAATTAGTGGAATGGGGATCTATCCTTACGGCGGACGCTTTGATGCCAGGGATAAGGCCAGGGATATCCTGGATGGTTACAGGGATACCAATGCAGAATTTCTGGAAAAGGATCCCCCTAACATATCTTTAGCAGGGAGGATCGTCTCTTTCCGGCGTTTTGGCAAGGCCGCCTTTGCCCATATCCAGGATGACTCCGAAAGGATCCAGGCCTATTTCAAAAAAGATCTAATGAAGGGGAGGGAAATTGATGTCTTCGAGGGGCTTGATATAGGAGACATTATAGGGGTGAAGGGGAGGCTATTTCGGACAAAGACAAATGAGCTTACCATCCAGGCGGAAGAGTTTGTCCTCCTGGCAAAATCCTTAAGACCCCTTCCAGAGAAATGGCACGGCCTCACAGATATAGAGACAAGATACAGGCAGCGTTATCTCGACCTTATTGCCAACCCGGAGAAGAAAGCGGTCTTCATCCAACGAACCAGGATAATAAATTCCATAAGAGAATTCTTAAATGAAAGAGGTTTTCTTGAGGTTGAGACCCCGATGATGCAGCCTGTCCCCGGCGGCGCAACAGCAAGGCCCTTTGTTACCCATCATAACGCGCTTGAGGTAGATCTATACTTAAGAATAGCCCCCGAGCTATATCTTAAGAGACTCATGGTCGGGGGCTTTGAAAGGGTCTACGAGATTAACAGAAACTTCAGGAATGAAGGGATCTCTACAATCCATAATCCGGAATTTACCATGCTCGAGTTTTATATGGCCTATTCAGATTATCTATATCTGATGGAATTCACCGAGGAGATGATAACCTCCATAGCAAAAAGGGTAACAGGAGGACTTAATTTCAGGTATGGCGAAAAGGAGATAGACCTTACCCCCCCATGGGAGAGGCTCAGTTTCCATGAGTCTATTCTCAGGTTCAATCAGCTTAAGATGGAGGATTTAAGGGATAAAAAAAAGGTCGAGGCCTACGCAAGGAGCAAGGAAATTGAAATAAGCGGAAACGAGACTATTGGAAAACTCCTAAATGAGATCTTTGAGGCCACAGTAGAACCAAACCTGATAGACCCTACCTTTATTACGGAATATCCCACTGAGATATCACCACTTGCGAAAAGACGTCTTGATGACCCTGAACTGACAGAGAGGTTCGAACTCTTTATAGCATCAAGGGAGATCGCCAATGCCTTCTCTGAACTCAACGACCCGCAAGACCAGAGGAGGAGGTTCGAAGAACAGATGGCTCAGAGGGCATCCGGTGACCTTGAGGCCCAGAGGATCGATGAGGATTTCATAAGGGCGCTTGAGTACGGGATGCCCCCTACTGCCGGTGAAGGGATAGGGATCGATAGACTTGTGATGCTCTTTACAAACCAGTCTTCCATCAGGGATGTAATTCTTTTTCCGCAAATGCGGCCAAGGGATTAAGATGAATCTTCCATATGAATTCTTTATAGCCTTTCGCTACCTTGCCGCAAAGAGGAGGGGAAGGTCTGTTTCGCTAAACACCTTCGTATCTATAGGCGGGGTGGCGCTAGGCGTTGCAGCGCTTATGGGAACTCTCGGGGTAATGACCGGTTTCCAGGAAGACATTAGGGATAAGATCCTCAGTACTAACTCTCATATTGTTGTAATGGATAGGACAAGGGATACGATAAAAGACTATACGGGGATAGCAGGGAAGATTGCAGCCTCACCCCATGTAACGGCAACTACGCCATTTATCTATTCTCAGGTCCTGATGACCTCGGAGAGGAATATACATGGTGTTGTATTGAGGGGCATTGACCCGGCTACAGAGGGAAAGGTTACCGAGATAGAGAGGAATATCAAAGAAGGGAGAATTAAGGACTTAAGCAGACCCTCTTACAACGGGGTAATCATAGGAAAGGAACTGGCAAGGAAACTCAGCGTGCAAATGGGTGATCAGCTCAACCTTGTTTCACCTGTCGGCACCCCTGGTCCTCTTGGCATGGTACCGAAGATAAGGAAGTTTGAGGTGGCCGGGATATTTGACTCTGGTATGTATGAATACGACTCAAGCCTTGCGTATATCTCCATCAGCGCGGCGCAGGAATTCCTTAACCTGGGCAATGTAGTGACAGGCATCGAGGTGAGGGTTGACGACATATTTATTGCCGATAAGGTAGCAGAGAAGCTGGAGGGAGAACTAGGCTTTCCTTTTTGGGCAAGAGACTGGATGAAGATGAACAGGAACCTCTTCTCTGCCCTCAAGCTTGAGAAGATCGCCATGTTCATAATACTTGTCCTCATCATCCTTGTGGCATCCTTTAATATTGTAAGCACCCTCATTATGATTGTAACAGAAAAGGGCCGGGAGATTGCCATACTCAAGACCATGGGCACAAAGCGGGCAGGGGTGATGCGCATATTCATGATAGATGGGATCATAATTGGCCTGGTCGGGACAGCGATTGGTATTCCTTTGGGATTTGCAGGAGGTTATGCCCTGGAAAACTTTTATACCTTTCCAGGCGATATCTACTATATCAGTCATATTCCGGTAAAAATAAAATTGTTTGATATATTCTCTGTAGCCCTTTCTGCTATGTTGATTAGTTTTTTGGCGACTATTTATCCTTCCTGGCGGGCCGCAAGACTGGACCCGGCAGAGGCCTTGAGATACGAATGATAAGGGTCTTCGATATCCATAAAACCTTCCTTATCGGTAATAATGAGGTCCAGGTTTTAAAGGGGATTGATCTTGAGGTAGAAAAAGGTGAACTCCTTTGTATAGTCGGTGCATCAGGTGCGGGGAAGTCCACCCTCCTCCATCTCCTTGGTGCGCTGGACAGGCCAACATCAGGAAAGATATATTTTGACGACCTTGATATCTTCCAGCTTAATGATAACCAGGCGGCAGAGTTCAGGAATAAGAGGATAGGTTTTGTCTTCCAGTTTCACCACCTCCTCCCTGAATTTACCGCCATTGAAAACTGTATAATGCCTGCCTTAATCCAGGGCCAAAACAAGAAAAAAGCTATAGAAAGAGGAACAGGACTTTTAGAAAAAATGGGGCTGGGAAGGAGGCTGGATCACAAACCGGGAGAGCTATCCGGCGGGGAGCAGCAACGTGTGGCTGTAGCAAGGGCGCTTATGCTCAATCCCGAAGTTGTATTGGCAGACGAACCAACTGGAAATCTTGATACCCATACAAGTGATGAACTATTTGCCGTAATAAAGAAGCTAAACAGAGAGTTTGGTATCACCATCATAATGGTAACACACAATGAGAAGCTGGCCGTCCAAGCCGACAGGATCATCAAGATGGTGGACGGCCAGATCGAGCAATAGCCATAAATTGAAATCCTGAATAATCTTCAAAAAAATCAAGGAGATTTTCTGGGCCTGCGGGAGAGGATTAACCGGAGGATCTATCGAGATCTACTTCTTGCAAACTCACGATCCGCACCATCTATCTCTTCGACAGCCTTCTCAACAAC
>CAZYNY010000103.1:0-10266 GCA_964648095.1 uncultured Nitrospirota bacterium
GGAAGAGCTATAGATTGAAGATCGGGAAGAGGAGGTTTGCCCTGGTGTCGTATGAAGGATAAAATATCCGATGATTTTACAAAGATTATCAGAAACCAGCTAAAAAACCGCTTAAAAAAAGTAGTTCTTTTCGGTTCCCATGCAAGAGGAGATTTTACTGAGGGATCAGATTATGATTTTCTAGTCATTGTGGACGAGAGAGAGAAGAGGATTCAAGAGATCGTTTTAGATGCCTCTGTTAAGATAATGAACAGATATGGCGAATTAATAGGGTGCATTGTTTGTGATGAGACGGAATGGGAAAGAAAAAAGCGATTTCCAATAGGACTGAATATATTGAAAGAAGGGATCGAACTTTGAAGCCGAGCGGCGATCTTGATATTATCAAAATGATGCTGGCAAAGGCCTGCAAAGTTTAAAATACCTATTGGAAAGAGTAATGTCTTTATCATAAGCTAAAGATTGATAATGGCGGGGTCTTTCAGATCCCTGATTTAGGAACAGAAAGTCTTAAGATCTACAAGACAAAGAAATTTGTATGCCGATCTTTGGAAGGCAAAGGAGTGCAATCTGGGATCAGAGTTATTTATGCTTGTTTTGAAGAAGAGGATATGATTGAATTGATAGAGATTTATTATAAGGGTGATAAGGAAAATGAGGATAAAAAGAGGATATTAAAGTATATATTTTAATCTTTTCGGGAATCAGGGCTAATCTCTAAAAATTGAATCAAATTATCTGGTTTAAAGGCCCTTGATAGTAGCCCATCTATTGAGTATTATAAGTATATATCAGTGATGGATAAAACTTTAGAAAAGTATTCAAATGCAATATACATATCATACTGATCTGATAACCGATCAAGAAATACTTAGAGGGTGGTTCAAATGGCTTAATGAGAAAACGTGCCCAAAATTCCGAGAGTATGCCCTTGAAGCTTTCCGTGATGAAATGTCTCCTCCCTATAATCCAAAACAGGAGACAATGTTAGAGAAGTACGCCTATTACGCAGTTTATGAGGAGGATAAAGCGTTATTATTAATAAGAGCAACATTTGGAAATAAATCTAGTATATGTATTTCATTTTCTAGGATATTTAAGAGAGATGCTAATAACAAAGAGCCTAAAGCGCACCTATGGCTTATAAATGCGTTAAATCAGAAAATTATTAACCTGTGCGATTGTGAAAATATAAAATTAATATTGGCTAAATGTAATGAAAAAAGTAAAAATGTTTTTTGTAATTTACGGGATTTACATTTGAGAGGTCCAATAAGTAGAGTAAAAGATATAAAAATTTCTAACGGTTATTATGCTAATGTGTATATAGAGTTAAGGTAGAATGAATTTATACAGCAAATGAATATCATGAAGGTTTAAAAATATAATAAAAAGGCAGCATCTATACTAATGTATTATGGATAGGAAATCAAAACTACAATTTGAGGGCTGGCAGGAATACATAAAAAATAATCTGGGCCAAGAAAATTGGCTTACCGTTTACGAATATACTGTCACTAAACTTGAGAAGATCGGTTTTTATTGTGCTTTATTACCGCACCAAATAATTGATAGAGTCCTTACTGATGTTTCTTGGGATCTCCGAATTGGTAGCGGCTTGCCTGGCTATATTTACTATGACACAGCAAGAGAGGCAAAATATTTTAGGTATGGAAATGATGATGGAATTGAGCCTTTAGTGGTATTCCGTGACTTTTACGGTATAAAGGAACCATATCTGGAAGTATCTGAAGAATTCCGGTATTTCTTCAACCTGTACTATGATAAACAAACCGGAAGCTACATACATATAGACGACAATGGGGATGAAGAAGAAGTTGTTAAAGTCGAGGATAATAGAATACAAATAAAGCTATCTTATATTAAAAAATTCTTGGCAATAAAAGCGATGTATTTAGCCATTTATTTTGAGATTGAAAGTTTTTCCGAACAAACTCTTGCCGAACTTGGCCTAGAGGAAGCGTATCAACCTCATAAAGGCGACAATTACATCTTTAGTATCTCAATAAATAATTGGGAGCACTCAATTAATGATAACATCGAGAAAGCTTTCTCTATCCTCTTGGGCAAAAAGTTATTAAAGGGTCTGGAAAATTACAGACCTGATATTTCTGATAGGGAAGGAAGAAAGTTTGTTGATTTTATAATTGGAGTTGATCGAGATGGAAAAGAAATTTTATATACATGTGACGAAGATAGACTTGCAAATAATTTCGGGAAAAATCCAGGATCTCCTAATTTTTTAACACCCGTATTTTTTAAGAAAGAGGTCCTTAATAAATATTATGCAGAACCATCGAAGTATTCAGTTGGAGACGGCTATTTGAAATGCGCTGGATTATGGGGTTTGAGAATGGATAACAACCACGAAAGGTATGTGATTGTTCATCTTGGTTATTTAAGCTATTTGACATACAAAGAACAGCAATATTGGAGAACTTTTAATGTTGCCCCGGAAGGAAAGATAAGTAATACTGCCTTTCGGAGAGGGTTTTTAGGACAATTCACTAATCCGGAGAAAAGCGATTTATATTTCAAGCAGAAATTTCAATCATTCCAAGAAAACTGGCAAAATAAATTTGGATGGAAATTATTTCAACCACTTTCGAAAGATGATGAACATCATCTTAAGACTTTACGGATACCACTTACAAATGAACAGAAAGAATTCGATGAGCAAATTCTTTCGCTTACTAAAATTCTTGTAGATTCTCTTAATGAGAAGGGGCTAGTAAAAGGAATTAAGGTAAACAAGAAAGACCCAAAGGGGCTTGATAAACTGGAGGCATTTTTGAAATCCAAAGGCAAGGAATTTGTAGAAACGATAGAGTTTCTTAGAAACCTACAACGTTTGCGTTCTGTAGGAGTGGCACACCTAAAAGGTAAAAATTATGACAAAATTAAAAGGGTTTTCGGTATCGGAGAAAAGAAGTTATCGAAGGTTTTTGATGACATCTTAAAAAAGGCTATCGAGGCATTAAATTTATTAGAGAATAGTTTTATAAGGCAAGACCTCGAACACCAAAATCTATAAGTTGTAATAGCGGAAAATGCTACTGGACCTTTGTAGTGGTGCTTGAGAGTTAAAGTTTTTGGCGCCTACTTATCGGTTCATCTTATGGTGCTCTAAATATTGAAAGATTCTTATGAATCATTTAGAGTATGTGGAAACCCATTTGATTTAAGGCGACTAGAATGTCGATTGCAGATAATAATAAGGATAGAGAATAAGATATACTGAGTAGAAAAAATGGCAAATCGCCGGTCATTCAAATCTGACATAAGCTTCCTTGAGAAGATCTCTATGGGTGCTATTGGTACGCAACGGGTCTTTGAGGACTTGCGAAATCAAGGACATAATCCACTTGAGCTTGAACGTGGGTCAAGAAACTTCAAGATCTGGAAACAGATCAAGATTAAGCGTATTAGGGTACCAGATATTCTTTGTGCGGCTTGCAGTATTCGAGTTGAATCCAGAACCAAGACGAGCTTTGAAATTTCGATGTCACATTCTTTGTCTGATCCAGAACGGGGTTGGGATTATGGCCTTAATGATAAAGACTTTGTGGCGCTAGTACTTTGTAAGCGAATTGGTGATAAGCCGATTGATTGGAGGGCTGATGAACTTATCCAGTATATCTCTGTTCAAGAACTACGTTCTGCTCAGAGAGACGACCACATCTTTCTTGTAAAACCAAAGGGAGCAGAAGAAGGATTTGAGGCCAGAATCAGTTGGCCTGCTGTTATAGCAAGGTCTGCAGGTGTGGTTGAATCAGTAACTGACAATCGTATCCAATACCGTAGACAGGGCGATAATAGAATGATCACTTTAAGTCTGTCTAAGCAAGGACTTGAGCTAAGGCCGTTTGTTCGTAGGAGCGATAGTATAATTGACAATCAAGTTCTCGCTGCTGTTGTCCCTGTAGTAAAACAGTTTCCCTGCGCGGGAGGAATCGCACAGGACTATTATATTTCCAAGCTTTCAAGCTCATCGCTGAGCGAACGGTTTGCTGCTGCAAAGGCTCTATCTGTTTTTCCGTCAGGGATCACTTCTAGAGCACTGGCAGGCACACTTGCTGAGAGCAACGAGCATATTTATGTAAGGCTCGAAGCAGCCGCAAGCCTAGCACGCCATGGAGAAGAGCAGGGGTGGTTTTTTATCAAAAAATGCCTATCAGATGAGTATCTCCAGAATCGATTGGAAGCCACCATTATTTTAGCAGAGATTCCAACAGATAGATCCTGCCAACTGTTATGTGATGTTCTCATGAATAGTCAACAACATCCTGAAATTCGGGCTGGGGCTGCTTGGGCGCTTGGCGAACTACACAATAAATTGGCTCTAAATATTCTGGTTGATAGCTTTTCCGCTATAAATGAGGAGATTCGCATCGAGGCTGCCAGAGCTTTGGCAAAATTGGCCTCAGGTTTTACCCCAGAAATCATACATAAGTTTCCGAGTACTACTCCAGATAAACGACCAGGAATAGCTTGGGCTTTGAGTAAATCGCGGAAATTCAGACTTGAAGATTTACTAGATGCTCTTGTGGACGAAGACGCTCGCCATTGGGTATCATATATACTTGGTACACAAGATCAACAGAGGTACATTAACGAGATAGAGAGGTTGAATGCAAGAGATCCAGAAGTATATTTTGCTGTCACAGTCCTCTGGAAAATAATGACAAGTTGGATTTACAAACTAGAGGAATTTGGATGAAATCATTATCGGAGCCGCTCTATACGACTCACTTAGGCTCAGCCTATGTGGGCAATGCTCTTGACTTACTTCGTGAGGTCCGTGACGATAGCATTGACCTTGTGTTGACTTCACCACCGTTTGCCTTACAACGTCAAAAAGAATATGGCAACGTTGACCAAGACGAATATGTCAATTGGCTTTTGTCTTTTGCTGTCGAGATAAAACGCGTGCTTAAAAGCACAGGCAGCTTCGTACTCGACCTTGGAGGTGCTTATCGCAAAGGCAAACCAGTTAGGTCTTTATACAACTATAGGGTGCTCATTAGAATGTGTGATGAATTAGGCTGGAATCTTGCAGAAGAGTTTTTTTGGTTCAATCCATCGAAATTACCTTCGCCAATAGAGTGGGTCAACAAGCGCAAAATACGTGTGAAGGATGCCGTGAATACCATCTGGTGGTTCTCCAAGACGGATTTTCCAAAAGCTGACGTCACTAAAGTTCTAGTCCCCTATTCTAAGCGAATGAAGCTTTTACTTCAGAATAGTCAGAAATACTATACTCCTAAGAAAAGGCCTTCTGGGCATGACATCAGTGAACGGTTTGCCGAGGATAAAGGAGGAGCAATTCCCCCAAACCTATTGGAAATTCCCAATACAGAAAGCAATTCGAAGTATCTAAGATGTTGTCAAATACTAGGAATTAGCGGGCACCCTGCTAGGTTCCCTGAAAAACTTCCGGAATTCTTTATTCAGTTTCTTACGGAGCCCGAAGATATCGTTTTAGACATTTTTTCCGGTTCAAACACCACAGGCGCAGTCGCAGAAGCTTTGGGACGAAGGTGGATAGCTTTTGAGACTGACCGGCCTTACCTAGCTGCTTCAGCTTTCCGTTTTCTTGATAAAGTTGATGAAAAGACTGCAAAATCGGTATACGGCAACCTTGTTGCTGAAGGTGCGAAAACCGTTACCATCCCGCAATTGGCTTTGCAGCAGTTCCTGTTGGAAGAAACAAGTGAATATACAGGAGGTTGAAACTTTACAAGAAGAACAGAACTATTACTTTAAATTCCTCTCGCCTAAGACTTATGACCTATTTTTCAAGGCCTTGCGGGAAAAGACTTACAGAGATTTTAAGTCAGAGCTAGAGGCAAAACTTGAGGAATAGATTGAGAGGGATAGCATGAGTAATGATCTAATACCACAGGGCACATTACTTGTAACCTCATCATCTAGACCAAAAAGGGTGGCCTTCTTCGTTAATATTGATGAAACAAACGACGATGAGCTAAACCAGATTATTCGTTTTAACGTTAGCATATGGGGCGGAAGATTTAATCCAATCATTCCTGTAAGAAATAACGAGATAGAAGAAGAATGGTGGAATTTGTTGGTTGCATTTGACCCTGATATTATCTATTCCTTCTTCCAACTTGAGGAAAAACTACTGAAGAGGATTAACAGGCTCATTCTTCCATATGAGATTATTGAGATTAGACCGGAAGACAAGGATGGTGTTGGAAAAGGCCATCTTATTCGCGAATTTGATATTGGCGCCTTGGAAATTCAACAGATTCCATGGTATTTATGGTCTACGAGAAGCAGTCTTAGAGAACCGCACTTCTTTTACATTAAAGACCATCGGGAAAACACTTCAAATGTTAATTTTCTCCTTCGTAACTTTGGCACTCTTCCTGCAATTATGGCGATGGACCTTGCCTTTAAAGACTTGCCTCATCAAGTAATTGATGCTAAGGATAAATCACCGAAAGAATGTCTAGCTTGGCTTCTGCTTAGATCTGAGCAGGCAGTACTACCTATTAGTTTATGCAGGGTGTTTGCTCATATTCCCTATTCTCTTGGGTACAACAATCAGGCTCAAGGGTTTCACCTTGTAATAGGCGATAGTCCTTTAGATATAATCTATCATTGGGATCGAGAGCTCATTAGCGATTCTGAGTGGGGAAGAAATGGATTCTGGCTTTCCAAGGATATGGGGAAAGATGATGTCCTGTTAGGGCAGGTTTGCCAGTGGATTCAAAAAACATGGTGGACTTGTGAACAACACAAACAAGGATACGTAGTTTCATATAGTGTTGATCTGGAATATCTTAGAGAGCTAGCAAGGAGAATATCAGAATTAACTTATACGCATTTTGAACCAGTAAAACGTGATCCATACCAATTTTTTGCAATGAAAGTGGATAGTATTAAAAAGTATAGTCCTCGGCAGACGGAACAAGTTCCTTTATCTGAAAACAAGGGACTTATTGGATTTCCAAAGCCAGAATTTGCAGTAGATGCTCATCCACAGAAGGGTTGGATGGTGGATCTTGAGATTCAGTTCCATCCAGAGCGATACACACCCTGGACCAATGCGAGACCTCTTTGGCAGTTACCAAAGAGACTTGGGCTTGCAGATAGCTTCTTTGAGCCACACAGAGATAGTAGAATTATTTCCGAGGGTTTCATAAGTTGTGCCGTAACCAATTCAGCCCAAATTATTGGCATACGAATCCCTTCTGACAGAGAGGTATTCTGGATGTATCTGGAAGATCGCCACATAAATTATCGTCGTAAGGGTGAGCCTAAAGTAACTCGCCGTTTCTATGATTTGTCGACATCGGATAAAGGTAGATATCTCCGCGGAATGATACAGCTATTTGGCAACCTTTTTTGGTGTGGACATTTCTTTGAAGACCCTTTTTGGCGAGAGATTTTTTTGTACATGGCAGGGAGACCAAACGATGACTTTACTCAAAGGCGTGATCGTGCACAAGGGGTTATAAAAGAGTACTTGCAAGGGAAAGGAGGCTCAATCTCCCTTTCCAAGGAAGGCACTGAGACAGGTGAGTTAGCAGATCTGATTGCTCGTAAATTATTATTTCGCGATCCTGATCCACAATTGGTGACCAAGAAATTCCTCCGTGATCGTTTTGGTCAATTGAAGTCAGAAGGACTAAAATCACCGGGCAAGAACCAATGGTGGCATGCTGATGAAAAGTTCGATCAATGGAAAGAAGGGGAACTTGAGAATCTGATTGACAATCAAGCCTTGCTTATGGGGGCTGAGCTTACTTGCGAGACATGTGGTTCGACTCTCTGGTATGTAATAGATGAAATCAAATCAAAGATGATATGTAATGGATGCCGCTCAGGGTTCTCTTTGAAAACAGAGCCAACCTGGTCCTACCGTCTAAATGACCTTGTAAAGAACGCACTCCAAAAACATGGCATTTTGGCTGTATTATTGGCTTTTTACAAGGCATCACAGTTCCAGCCAGGTATGTTCCTTTGGCTGACCTGTCAGGAATTTTTTGAAAAAGAAAATAATAATCCTATAGCCGAAATTGATTTAATGTATATTGCTGGACAGAAGTTTGTAATTGGAGAAGTAAAAAGTGATCCATCTGCCTTTAATAAAGATGATTTCGAAAAGTTAAAGATAGTAGCAAAAGAACTTGAGCCTAATGAAGTAATCGTGGCGGCAACAGGTGATAAGTTTCCGCCTGAAGTATTTGAGCAAGCTAGAGCGTTGGAAAATGAACTAAAACATTTGGAGATAGAAGTTAAGACAATACCGCTATTGTTGTAGTAATCATGAATGCTGTACTAGCAAAAGTCAGAGGGTCTGGTCTACACCCATGACAAATTCTGTTTCAAGGAAAATTGAGGGACATCCATGATAAGTAAAGTCAAGGGGAAGACGATGTCGATTTCAGATGAGCTAATGCAAAGATACTATGAACTCCTTACTTCCCATGATCTAAATGAGATAAAGAGCCTCCATCCGATGGAGGCAAAGGAGAGGCTGGCCTTTGAACTTGTTGAAAGATTCCACGGGAGGAAGGCAGCCGGGGATGCCATGGAGGAATTCAAAAAGAAATTTACCAAAAGGGAGTTTCCGGAGGAGCCTGATGCGGTAGTTTCCCTCTCTAAGGAGGATGTGGAGGAGAAGGATGGGAATGCCTCTATCGGGATTGTTAGGCTGATCGCAAAGACCGGCCTTGTGAAGAGCAACGGCGAGGCAAGAAGGCTTATTACGGCAGGCGCTGTAGACATAGAGGGGAAGAATATCGCAGATCCCGATGAGATGATCCGGTTTGAGCCTGGGAAGAGCTATAGATTGAAGATCGGGAAGAGGAGGTTTGCCCTGGTGTCGTATGATGGATAAGAGTTAGTCATTTCCCGTTTGTTTTTCTGTCTCTCTGAAATTCCATATCACCTTGACACAGTTTCGAAAATGAGATAGACTCCAAATTAGTTAAACTAAAATGGAGTTTATTCCAGAATGAAAGAGTTTAAAAGAATTCTGAATATCAAACTTCCGGATAAACAGTCTGCTTTTTTATGGGGCGCAAGGAAGACAGGTAAAAGCACATATTTGAAAAACCGCCTTCCCGATAGTATTGTATTTGATTTTCTTAAAACCGATCTTTTCTTTAAAATTTCCAAGAATCCGATAGTGTTGCGTGAAATGCTTTTAGCAAAAGACAAGGCCTTGCTTAAATATCCGATAATATTGGATGAGGTTCAAAAGGTTCCCCATGTGCTGGATGAGGTGCATTGGCTGATAGAAAATGAAGGTTTAAGGTTTGTCCTCTGCGGTTCAAGCGCCAGAAAGCTAAAGCGAGGACATGCCAACCTTCTTGGAGGCAGGGCATGGCGTTATGAAATGTTTCCTCTGGTTACACCGGAAATAGATAATTTTAACCTGCTCAGGGCGCTGAATCAGGGGCTGATACCATCGCATTATCTCCAAAGCAGTAAGAACGCAAAGAGGTCGTTAAATGCCTATGTTCAGGATTATTTAAAAGAAGAGGTCTTTGCCGAAGGATTGATCCGTAATGTTCCTGCATTTTCAAGATTTCTTGATGCCTTTGGTTATTCGCACGGGGAACTTACTAATTATTCCGATATTGCCCGTGATTGCGGTGTAGATTCAAAGACGGTCAAGGAATATTATCAGATACTTGTTGATACTCTTATGGCCGTTAGAATAGAGCCGTTTAAGAAAAGGCAGTCCCGGCAGGTTATAACCAAAGCGGTAAAATATTATCTCTTTGATGTAGGCGTAGCCGGCTGCCTTACAAAAAGGAATTTGTCCGAAGAAAAGGGGACTGAGTTCGGAAAGGCTTTTGAGCATTTTATACTCATGGAAATGGTTGCATACCGATCTTATAAAGGTTACGATTTTAGGATAAATTTCTGGCGGACTAAATCCGGCCTTGAGGTGGATTATGTTATCGGGGACGGCGAGACAGCAATAGAGGTAAAAGGCACAGATAATGTTGATGTGAGAAATTTAAAGGGTTTATTTGCTTTTATGGATACTCACTCTCCCAAAAGGGGCATTGTTGTCTGCAATGAAAAAGAAAAAAGGATCCACGGCAATATAGAGATAATCCCGTGGCGTGAATTTCTCTATGAACTCTGGAGCGGCAATATATTGAAATAATCCACTTATTGAGTTAAGTTATTAAAGGACATTGAGACTCATTTTCGACAGTTGGAGCCGAGTTTTCAAAACCTCCCTTAATAAAATCA
>CAZYNY010000104.1:0-10247 GCA_964648095.1 uncultured Nitrospirota bacterium
AAAAAGTACACTAAATGCGGACGAGGGGTGTCTCAAAGTCATTGACAGATTCCGTGGACGCAATAAACGGTAAGAACATCCCAATAATTCGAATCGAACCATCGAAGGGCTGGGTTCCTCCTGAAGTCCGTAACCTGTGGGAATATAGGGAACTCCTCTACTTTCTATCCTGGCGGGACATTAAGGTTCGCTACAAGCAAACGGTACTTGGCGCCGCCTGGGCCATCGTCCAACCACTGATCACAATGGGTATTTTCACTGTTATCTTCGGTCAATTGGCCAATATACCATCTAATGGTATTCCATATCCGGTCTTTAGCTTTTGTGCCCTATTGCCCTGGAATTACTTTGCGGGGGCCTTTGGTCGTTCCTCCGGTAGCCTGGTAGCTAATGCTCATTTGATCTCCAAGGTCTACTTCCCGCGTTTAGTGATTCCCATTTCCAGCCTCTTATCCGGATTATTGGACTTTGCCATTGCTTTCGTTGTATTGATTGGGCTGATGGTCTGGTACAATGTTACGCCCACAATCGCTATTCTGTGGATGCCACTCTTTTTACTGATGGCTGTTGCTACGGCCTTAGGAGTGGGGTTGTGGCTGGGGGCGCTTAACGTGCAATATCATGACATAGGCTATCTGGTGCCTTTCTTGAGCCAGATTTGGATGTACGCTACACCGGTGGTTTACCCGAGCAGCATGATACCAGAGCGCTGGCGGCTGCTCTATGGACTGAACCCCATGGCAGGGGTAGTTGAAGGCTTCCGTTGGGCATTGTTAGGGCAAGGCAAGGGACCAGGACCAATGCTAACGGTGTCGGTGTTGGTGACAGTTGTGTTCTTAATTAGCGGCGCCTTCTATTTTAGAAGGATGGAAAAGACATTTGCCGATGTGGTCTAAATGATGGGTGATGTTGCAATTCGAGTTGAAACCCTGTCGAAGCTCTACCGGATTGGTGCCAGGCAGGAACGCCACCGCACTCTCCGTGATACCCTTACGGATACGATATCCGCGCCAATTCATTTTATTCGCTCAAGGTTACAACATTCTAAAGTTCAACGTTCGAACCAAAGTTACATCTGGGCCCTAAAAGATCTGTCTTTCGAAGTTAAGCGTGGGGAAGTTATTGGCATTATCGGCCGGAACGGCGCGGGAAAGACGACGCTGCTGAAAATCCTTTCTCGCATCACTGAACCCACAAAAGGGTATGCGGAAATTGGCGGAAGAGCGGGTTCGCTGCTGGAGGTGGGCACTGGTTTTCATCCCGAACTGACCGGGCGGGAGAACATCTATTTAAATGGCGCCATTCTGGGGATGAAGAAGGCAGAGATTGAACGAAAGTTTGATGATATTGTGGCATTTGCGGAAGTGGAGAGGTTCATTGACACACCTGTGAAGCGCTACTCGAGTGGTATGTACGTGCGTCTTGCCTTTGCAGTAGCTGCCCACCTGGAGCCAGAAATCCTACTGGTGGACGAGGTGCTGGCGGTAGGGGACTACAAATTTCAGCAGAAGTGTTTGGGCAGAATGGGTGATATGGCGGGCACCGGACGGACAGTGTTGCTTGTTAGCCACAATCTAGGTAGTATTGCACGTATTTGCAAACGTGCATTACTACTGGAGGCAGGTCAATTGGCATTCGACGGCGATACTAACACGACAATAAACAATTACCTCTCCCGGGGAGCCGACGCCGAGATCAGTCTGGCACACAAGTCTAATACCGCTTTACAAATTATGTGTGTACGTATTATGAATAGTGATCAGGTGCCAAGCAGTGAATTGCTCGCTACCGACCCATCCGGCATTCAGATAGAATATGAGGTGCGGGAGCGACTCACTGATGTTCACCTGGGCATTTGGTTGTACGGGGGAGATGGTAACATCTGCCTAACCAGCTTCGATACAGACACGGATCCATCTTTGCTGACATCTAGAGAGCCAGGTAGATATCTGGCAACAGCTCATATACCGGCACGATTGCTCAACCCCGGATTTTATTCAGCCTCTGTCTGTGCATACGTTCATTGGGGACCTCACTATGATAGAGTGGAAGGGCTGTCTGTTCGGGTTTCAGATCCGAACTGTATGAGCGCCTATACAGACGGTGGACATCGAATGGGCTATTTCTATCCCACAATTTCATGGGAAAATAAGAAAACCGGTGTGGCTTTGCACGAAGGGCACGGTTGGATTGGGATGAGTCAGGCGAGATATTGATCGAGAGAAATACAAAAAAAACTTCTTCCTTAACTTTGTTTTCCATCCCCAAGCTCTTCCGAGGGCACACTGGTACCATTCAGACCAATGCTATCCAGAGCTGGACACTGCTTCGGCCAACCTGCGAAATAATCCTGTTCGGCGACGAAGAGGGTACTGCCGAGACAGCAGCACGGTTTGGGGTAAGGCATGTCCCTGAGGTGACCCGCAATGAGTTCGGCACGCCCTTACTCAACTCCTCGTTTAAAAACGCTCAAGAAATTACATGCAGCCGGTTGCTGTGCTACGTCAATGCGGACATCATTCTACTAAGCGACCTCATGGCAGCGGTGGAGAGAGTCAGGAGGTGGTCTTTCCTGTTTCTGAACCGGTCGTTCTTGATGGTGGGACGACGATGGAATGTGGACATCGAAAGAGCGTGGGATTTTGGAACTGACGATTGGCAAACACGTCTGCGGGATCACGTGATGCGGTCCGGTTCTCTGTACAGCGCTTCGGCAATCGATTATTTTGTCTTTACTCGTGGACTTTGGGGAAGCATACCGCCCTTTGCCATTGGCAGACCCGGATGGGATAACTGGATGATCTACCGAGCTCGTTTCCTTGGTGTACCCGTTATCAATGCTACGAGCACTGTTATGGCTGTACATCAAAATCACGATTATTCACACAATGCGAGTGGAAAAACGGGAATATTTGAGGGGCCGGAAGCCAAGAGGAATCGGGCACTATCAGGTGGAAGCAAACATTTTTTTTCAATAGTGGATGCTACATGGAGTCTTACACCGAGGTGGTTGAGGCCTGCATTGGGAAAAGTAAGCAGACAACGAAAGCGACAGACCGAAGCTATTCTTTCGGAAGAACGATTTGAAGCCTGACGCAGCGGAAGATCGAGTTGATAGATGGTGGATTATGATTACGTCATTCCGGACAAAGGGTAGGATATATAATCTGGCTGAATGGTGTGAAATATGAAGAAAGTGCAATCGGTTAGATCCTTTTTTATGCTTTTCTTCCTTTGTCTTACATCATACTTCGTGGGTAAAGGAGTTGTTATTTTCTCTGTTTCTATCCCTTCCGTCGGAAATCTAATCCGTGCCTTTTTCCCGGCAGGAGTATGTGTTATTATACTCATTTTTTTTTCTATCAGTGATATTAACATATTACATTTTTTATTTAAACGGCATGAGATTAACCTCAAACATATGTTGGTGGTGATTATTCTTTCATTGGTGGTAGCCACTTCTCCCATACCATATTTGGGCAATCCTACTCTTTTGGCTATAGCCCTGACTACTTTGATTATGGTATTTCTCACCTTTTTTTGGGTTATAGCCCGTGATGATGTGTGGGGACTTGTCCTTTTTTTGATAAGTGAAACTTTTTTGAGCTGTATGGAATGGGACACAGTCGCAATTATTTCGCCATTGCCTGCTCCTTTAACTTGGTCAATCCTTTATTTGCTATTATTTGTTAGCGTAGTCTTAGTCAGGAGGTTAGTAATTATCAAAAAAGAACTGATCGTAACCTCTCTTGATAAATATATCTTTGCTTTTATTGGTACACTATTCTTATCAGCGCTCGTTTCTTCAAATCCTTTGAGAAGCTTTTCTGATTGGTTCCAGATAGCGGTATCAATGCCCATGTTTTTTTTCCTTATCACCAATTGTGTTCACACGAAAGAGGATGTTATCGTAATTCTAGGAGGATTGATCGTACGTGGTATTATTAGAAGTTTCACAATCTTTTACTTTTCGCTCCAACGCGCTGATTACAATTTATATACGCAGTTCATTGAACGGGGGGGCAGCCCGCTCTTAAAGCTAATTGGTGCTCAAGTCTCGGTTATTATCCTGATTCCTATCGCAGTTACTTTGGCTGTAATGCTTTGGAGTCGTTCCTGGAAATGGGTGTTGGCTGGATTAGCAGGCATATATTTCTTTTTAGTCATCCTTAATACACAGACAAGATCTCCTCTCCTGTTGCTGGCGATAACTTGTCCCATCGTCTTTCTTTACAGACGAGGCATAGCTGTCGGGATTGCCGGGTTTATGACCGTAATTGTTATTATCATTCTTGCGTCAGAGAGCGGTCATTTCGTCTTTGGACGTTTCGGCGATCTGACGTCTATTGGAGGGTGGGCATCAACGTTGGCCATACGACTGGATGGTTGGACTTCTGCCTTGCACATGATGCGTGACTATCCCTTTTTTGGAATAGGTCTGGGCATGTGGGAGGAGTTCATTCCCACATATGGACATCCCTTCCGGTTAGTTTTGGAAGGCACGGCATACCAATTATATATTACCCATGCTCATAACTTATACCTGAACTATGGGGCCGAGGCCGGCGTGGGAGCCTTGTTGGTACTGCTTCTACTTGTCTGCAACGTCTTGAAAAGGGTCTTTTTGTTAGTCGCCAGATCCAGAACAAAAGAAGTCCACACAATAGCGATTGGGTTGGCGTGGATTCTCGTCGGCTATTTCTTCAAAGAATCCATATTCAATGAGGGGGGAGTGTTAGATATTGCTATTGCTTTTTGGGTTCCAATTGGTTTAGTAATGGTCCTGGAAAGAATTGCTGTGCAGGATGCGTCTAATCGCGATACAACAAGGCTTGTCACACAATGATTTCTGGAGATGACAGGAAGAAATTGTTAATAATTGCTTATTGTTTTCCCCCGCTAGGGGGTGTAGGGACACTTAGAACCCTTTTTTTAACCAGCCACTTATCTAAATTTGGATGGTATCCTCATGTGTTAACTGTCAGAGAAGGGGCAAGCGGTCAGCCCCAGGACCAGACACTAATGGCAAAAATTCCACCAGACTTTAAGATATCCAGGACTGGCTATTGGGATGTTACCACGCCATTGCGGTTTCTGGGAAAGTTTTTTCCTTCTAAGTGGATTGAAAAACTCAGGGCTGGTCTTCTGCCCGATACCTATGTTGGCTGGCTGCCCTTTGCCTATGTAAAGGCGCTAAGAATATTATCTAACGAGAGAATAGATCTGGTATATACAGCTGATTTGTTCTCTGCTCACCTGGTTGGTTATCTACTTTCAAAGACAACAGGTAAGCCATGGGTGGCCGATGTAGGTGATGAGTGGGCCTCTAATCCCTTTCGTAAAAGATTATTTCCGGGGCAACGGAAGGTCGAGTCTTGGCTGGAGCGGAAAATATTGGGGGCCGCCAGTCATATCATCGTAGCTTGGCCCGGACTAACAAAACTCTTGTCCCTGGACAAAAGGGAGCAATGCACCACGATAACGTGTGGTTTCTGTGCTAATGACTTCAAATCTTTGGCGGATATCACTACGAGGGTTAGTAGGGAGAGATTCCGTATTACGTATACCGGCTCATTCTATGCTTCACAACAACCAACCTATTTTTTAAATGCTGTCCAGAAGCTGATAGACGGAGGTCAGATAAGTGGCGATAATATAGAGTTTGTCTTCGTCGGACGCACCATGACGGAAGCATTCCTACAATTTACCCATTCCCGGATTTCCAAATCTATCGTATACACGGGTTTTGTCTCCCATCACCAGGCGATCCACTACTTGCTGGATACCGATGTATTGTTATTGATTGTCAGTTCTCAGAGAGGATCAGAGAACATACCAGGAAAAACCTTTGAGTACCTGGCTTCCGGCAAACCCATACTGGCTCTGGTGCCACCCGAAGGCGCGGCAGCAGACCTGATTCGAAGAACAAACACGGGCATCGTTGTTGCTCCTGAAGATACAGTCGCTATTCGCGATGCTGTTTTAGACCTGTACCTGCAATGGAAACAAGGCCGGCTTCAGGTTCAGCCGAATGGGACAGAGATCTGCAAGTTTGAGACGAGGAACCTAAACCAGTCATTGAGTGAAGTGTTGGATCGAGTTTCCATCTCAGTATAGCCCTGCACAGTCGTACAGAGAAAGGATATAGGATGAAAGTTCTCCTAATTTACCCACTGCATATTCGTTCATTTGAACAGCCGCTTGGTATTCTGTACCTATCCGCGGTCCTTAAGCTGCATGGCCATGAAACAGCTCTTTTTAAACTTACCGAAGAGGAAGACTGGAATTGCGACAAGAATCCTCTTGTCGTTAAAGAAAGGTTACTGAATGTTGTTAATAAGTTTAAACCGGGTCTTATCGGTATTTCGCTGCTTAGCACTAACTTCTACAGAGGCAAATTGTTTGCGGAATGGATTAAGAAAAATACAGACATCAAAATTGTCCTGGGCGGCGCCGGCTCCACTGTTGAGCCGGAGAGGATGTTAAACCAGAGTAATGCGGATTTTCTTTGCGTTGGTGAAGGGGAATACGCCATGCTGGACCTTGTGAAGGCGCTTGAGGCGGAACGTGATACAACCAATATTGCAAACATATGGGCCAGACAAAACGGCAGGATTTTGAAAAATGATGTGCGTCCTCTTGTAGAGGACCTCGATACTATCCCCTTTCCGGATAGGGAACTAATACGTGACGAATTTGAAAACAGAAATATTAAGTGGGCAAATTTTATCAGTTCAAGGGGATGCCCCTATCAATGCAGCTACTGTCATAACCCATACCTTCAGGACCTTTATCATGGTAAAGGTCAGTTTCTCAGAAAAAGAAGAACTGAGAAATTGATCGAGGAACTTAAAGAGGTAAAATTCAGCTATGATGTTAAAGGTATAACATTTTCCGACGACACTTTTACAATTGATTCTAAACGTATTCTTGAATTTTGCCCGGCATATGCCAGAGAAATAGCTCTTCCTTTCCAATGTCAAACCAGGGCAAATCATGTGAATAAGGAAGTTTTCGACGCCTTGAAAAATGCCGGATGCCGGGAAGTGCACATAGGCCTTGAGGCAGGTAACGATTATCAAAGAAACAAGGTTCTCAAACGGCATATGAGCAAAGAACAGATACTGACTGCAATATCAGACGCCAAAAAAGTAGGATTGGCAGTGGTTACATTTAACATGATAGGAGCCCCGCACGAGACAGAAGAAACAGTATGGGATACTATTAATCTAAACAGATTATCCCGGCCTGACGGAGTTTGTCATTCTATCTTTATGCCGCTTCCTGCTTCTGAGGCTAAAGACATCTGTGATAAGGAAGGATGGACTATGCGGGAGATTAATGCTGGTTATTACAATGAAGTTTTTTTAGAGCAACCCTCTATCTCTCCCCGCAAGTTGATTGGCTATCAATACGTGTTTGATCTTTATGTATATAGCCCGCGGTGGCTGTATCCGATTATTCACTTGTTGCGTTTGCTATGGGAGAAGTGTCCACCCATTGATGATAGGAGATTATTAAGTCGTATACAAAGAACTGTCGCAATTCAGGGAATCAACTATCTAAGAAAAAAGGTTCTGACGGTTCCTGTAAACTAAAGTTGTTTACAAGAAAAGTTCTGACTTGTAATGAGAATTGCCTACCTATCACGTGGAAACAGCATTTACGACCGGTATTTCTTAGAGAAGCTGGTGGAGCGCGGGCATGAGCCATATTTTATTTCATACTTTCCTGACAAGCGGTATGAAGTTGAGGGCGTAAAAAACTATTTTTATGATTACAATACCCTGCATCGCTTCAGACGGTTTATCATGTTGCAGACAGCATGGCATCTTCGCAAGTTACTGAATGTCATTAAACCGGATGTCTTGCACACAGGATGGATTCAGGACCACGGCTTTATCGGGGCTCTAAGCGGTTTTCATCCTGTGCTGTCCATGCCGTGGGGCTCGGATGTTTTGATCAGACCCTATGATTCAGCCCGCACCATGTGGAAAACCCGCATTACTTTGAGGCGTGCGGATATGATTACATGTGACGCCTATAAGGTCAAGGAGCAAATTATTAAACTGTCAGGTTGCCTGCCGGATAAGATTGTGGTTTTTCCGTGGGGGATTGATCTTAAGACGTTCTGTCCCGCACCTTCAGAAGGAATCAGGAAGAAACTGGGATGGGAGCGAAACCGGATTCTCATATGCACAAGAAACTTTGATATTAAAGTGCACGGCGTGGAGTATTTTATTCGCTCCATCCCTGCTGTATTAAAGAAGCGCCCTGATACAAGGGTAATTCTCGTGGGAGCCGGCGCGCTGGAACAGGAATATCGAAGGCTTGTCAACGAATTAGGAATAGATGACGTTGTCCATTTTGCCGGTTGGCTTGACAAAACAAAGTTAGCCGAACACCTCAATGCCGCAGACATTTATATAAGCACCTCTTTGAGCGACGGGACTTCGTGTTCCCTTCTTGAGGCTATGGCTTGCGGACTGCCGGTTGTGGTTACTGATGTGCCTTCCAACTTTGAGTGGGTGGAAGATAGGGTGAACGGTTACGTTGTGCCCAAGAAGGACGAAAAACCGCTGGTGGGAGCAATTATTAATTTATTAGAGAACACTGAACTTCAAAGAGAGATGGGAGAACGCAATTTACAAATCGCAAAGAAAAGGGCAGACTGGGAGAAGAATTTTGACATTCTTGAGGAAATATATCATCGGCTGCGCGAGAGAACAAAGGTTAAGGAGGTTTTAAGTGCGAGTACTGTTAATTGACCCCTATGTGGCAACAGGCGAAAACTTAAGTACGAGTCTTGGCTGGCTCTCTGCATCCGTTCATAAGGCAGGTCATGAGGTATTTGTCCTGGACTTAAACTGCCGGCGCATATCGAACTATGAGAAAGCGCTGCCGGACATTATAAAAAATTATTCTCCTGATATTGTCGGCATTACCGTGATGTGCACTACTTATGCATCAGCATTGCATCTGGTTGAACATCTTGGCAATTACTTTAGAGGACACATAGTTCTTGGTGGTGCACAGATGTCCTTTGAGAGAGAGAGTGCTTTGAAAGACAGTAAAAGGGTTGATTTTGGCGTTGTTGGAGAAGGTGAGGAAACACTGGTCGAATTAATTGAACATCTGGAGGCCGGGCAGGGTCTTCAGGATATTGAAGGTATCATTTACAGGGACAACGGAGAGATTAAGGTCAATGCGCCGCGCAAGTGGATCTCTGACCTGAATAAACTACCTTTTCCGGACTATCGGTTATTCGGGCTAAAGAGGGTCCCGCCTGAATACACGTATCGAATATCTACCAGCCGGGGGTGCCCTTTCAGATGTGTATTCTGCAACCCTCATACCATGCAGAGAAAATGGAGGAGCCGTGATTTCAACCTGACAATCGAGGAACTTAAATTTGCAAGAGACCAGTTTGGTGTCAGCAGATTTGATATCTGTGAGCCCGTATTCAACCTGACAAGTGAAAGAGTAATAGAATTTTGTGAACTTCTCCTTAAAGAAGGAATTGATATGCCCTGGACGTGCAGGAGCGGTCTCCGCGCCGACAGGATTACCGATGAAATGGTGAAGGCTATGAAACGTGCCGGTTTTTATGATATGAAAATAGGGGTGGAGACTTTGTCTCCCAGTGTCTTCCCCAATGTAAACAAAAGCGAAACTATAGATGATATCGCCAGGGCAGTGGCAATTGCCAAACAGAACGGACTGAGGGTAAGCGGTTCATTTATCATCGGATTGCCCGGCTCCTCATATCAGACGGATATGCAAAGCTTTAAGCAGGCACAAAAGCTCGGGTTCGATGAAATGGCATGGTCTCTTCTGATTCCCTATCCTGGAACGCCGGCATACGAGTGGGTACTGAAACACGGCACTATGCATTACGATTACAAAACAGCCCATCAGTATACCGGACAAATCAGCGGTAATGAACAACTGCGGGTTGCCTTTGAAACGCCCGAGTATCCTCTTTCGGACAGAATCAGGGCCATGGAGAAAATATCATGGACCATGAAACAGACGGGTATCGGACAGTTGAACGCTCCGATTCTTACGAAGGCATGGAAGACTGTTTGCAATCTGACAAGATACGACCCATGGAACGCATATGGCAATCTGTCATACATTGCACGGGGGATCGCGTCTGAATTTCTGCATCAAAAGAAGACCGTTGAACAAAGTTTTTTCAAATTTAAAGATTTACTTTTGGAAAGTGATTCCAAGAGCCTAACGAT
>CAZYNY010000105.1:0-10240 GCA_964648095.1 uncultured Nitrospirota bacterium
GCTTGCACCGGCCAAGCTGGATGCTCGCTTCGGCTTTGCCGGTGGAGGGGGCGACGCAAGCCCCTAATGAAAGCGGGGGTCAGGGGTCAGGAGGAAAGTCTGGATTCTGAATCTTCTAAACAGCGAGCGGAGTCGAGCGTTGAGGGGGAGGCTCCATCCGGCTTTGCCGGTGGAGGGGGCGACGCAAGCCCCTTTAAATAGATGAAGACTAGGCAAGAGAGGGGAATCAAGAATTGGCCTCCTGATGAGAGGCCCAGGGAAAAACTGATAGGGAAGGGGCATGAGTCCCTCTCCGATGGGGAGCTTCTGGCAATTATTCTGAGGACAGGAAAGAGGAGGGAAAGCGCACTAGAGCTTGCAAGGGGGCTTTTAAGCAGGTTTCATGGGTTGCGCGGCCTTATCAATCTAAGTATTGCCGAGCTATGTTCGATCGAGGGGATAGGCCCTGCAAAGGCTGCCCAGATAAAGGCATCGCTTGAACTTGGAAGGAGGGTCCTGTCGGAACCCCTTTCAACGGAAATTAAGGTCCTATCAGGCAGGGCAATCTATTCCCATTACTATCCGTATCTTAAAAATCTTAAAAAGGAGATCTTCAAGGTAATACTTCTGGACGGGAAGAATAAGATCATCAGGGACATAACAGTCTCTGAGGGAGGACTAAACCTCAATATTGTACATCCCAGAGAGGTGTTTAATCCTGCTATCCGGGATTCGGCCCTCTCTATTATTGCCTTACACAACCATCCGAGCGGCGACCCTACCCCCAGTCCCGAGGATATCGAACTAACAAAAAGGCTGGTCTCTGCAGGAAATATACTCGGAATAAGACTCCTCGATCATATTATAGTAGGGGATGGAAAATTTGTAAGCCTTCTGGATAAGGGCGTGATCTAGTTCTCGATTGCAAAAAATATCCGTGATGTCATTCCCGCAGTAATTAATCGGGAATGACATTGGTATGGCATTACACTGATCCTTATCCTACCTGTACTGAATAAAGCCCTTGTGGTTCTTGAGTTTAGGTATATATTTCATAGGTATGTTTTCTACCTTGTAATCCCTCAGGCTGAGCACAAGTACCGACAGGGCTGTCGCCTCATCATCAGAAAGCCCCCAATTCGGCATGATGGTTGGGGGGAGATTTTGGGCAGGATTTCCCGGCATAATCTTCTGGGGGTCTATAAAATGCTCCCACTCCCAGTTCCTCTTCGAGTGCTCTCCCTTGAGGTACTTAAATGTAAATTCATGAAGGAGCATAAAGGCCAACTCTTTCTTTGTCCCAAAGCCTGAGATATCAGGCGCCATTGTACCTGCTGTCCCAAACTGATTAATCGTGTGGCATGCGCCGCAACCAAGCTCATTTACGAGTCTCTTCCCTTCCATGAGCTTTGGGGTTTCCGGAAAGTCCACCTCGTCTGCAAAGAGCTCCATGTGGCACCTGGTACAGGATGTCTCAACATATACACCGGTAAGAAGAGGTTCGTTTAGGTGTTCAACGTGACCATGCGTGGCCTCAACTGAAACAGCCTGCCCATCCCCATCATGACATATAGTACAGCCAAATTTTTCAAAGGGGTGCTTGCTCATAAATCCCGAGAGCATCGGATGGGTCTTATATGGCTGAGGCGCATCCTGAAAATTTGGCTTATCGATCCCGAGGTGACAGGTTGTACACCTGTCTATCCTGTTTAACTCCTGATTCCAGACCTGTTTCACCCTGATAGGGGTATTCAACGGCTTCTTATCACCGGTCTTTGCCGCCAGTAACTTGTAGTATTCCTTCTGGTATTTCTTCCACTCGGGAAATTCATTCTGGATAAAGGCAAGTCCTAACAATCCGACTATTACAAGAGCTAACAGGGCAAAGATAGCATGTTTTATTCCTATGCTGGAATCAAGGTTATAATTCATCTCTTCTGCTTACGCCTCTTAATTAATGTTATTGATAATAGGACTGATTATTCCCGCCCAATACCTATTTCTTGTCGAATCTGTTAAAGTTCCTCTCGAGCCATATTGGAATTATCAATACGATGCCCATTATAATCGCTGTGCCGACAACCAAAAAAAGACCTATAGCAAGTCTCTCCATGAAATCCCCCTATATCTTAAACCAAGGTGTTACCATCACATATTTAATATTCATGATAAGCCTCAAAAAGATCTTGAGTGGTACCCCCATCATCGAAAGAAAGAGGAACATGACCAGATTATATCTGACAAATCCAAGACTTTTATAAAATTTCCTGAAGAGGATAAATGGAATAGTAAATCCAATGGCATAATACCCTGCACATAAAAGGTACGTGGCCATCCTTGATACCTGTTCGCCTATGCCAAGTATATTCTGCAGCAGAAGCTCAAGGTCAATCAGGGTCACCGCTGACGGGGGTTTATGCTCTTTCCAGTCATCCCAGGGCCAATACCACTGCCAGTCCAAACCCCTTAACCATACACCAACTACTATAAGAATCCACCAGAGGGCTAATCCAAAGGCAAATGTTGTTACAGCAAATTTTCTTTCAGAGAATGAATAATATCCGGAGCCTTTCGGGTTGATATCTATAAAGGGTATTACTACAAGTCCTATAATTATGAAGGTTGGGAGCACCACCCCTGCCAGCCATGGGTCAAAAAATACCAGAAGCTCCTGCAGCCCGAGAAAGTACCATGGCGCCTTCATCGGATTCGGAGTTGTGTCAGACCCTGCAAGTTCCTCTAGGGGTGCATGGGAATAGAGGGAAAGCAGCAGCAGACCTATTGTAGCAATCATAAGCGAGATAAGTTCTATGTATACGAGATTGGGCCAGCAGAATGCCGTATCCTCCGGCTCCTTCTCTATATGGCTTGTTGTACCCTTAACAAGCTCCAATAACCCGTATGTCTTTTTCCTGTCCTTCGGAAAGATCTCAAAGGCTGCTGTTTGTTCTTTTTCTGCCATCTTCATCTTCTCCTAATACCAAATTAAACTATAAAGGTCCGGAAAACCCATCCTTTCTGATCCTCCAGAAATGAATTGTCATAAATATGGCTGCAACTATTGGCAGAGCCACGCAATGTATTACATAGAACCTGAGCAGGGCGCTTTGACCCACTATTGTGCCCCCAAGGAGCATAAACCTGATATCATTTGCCGGTGTTATGCCAAGTTCCTTTGCAAAGGGGCCTGCAACACCAATTAATGGTGTGGCCTCAGCCATCTTTGAGCCGACAGTTATAGCCCACAGGGCCAGCTGGTCCCATGGAAGGAGATAGCCTGTCCAGCTAAGTACAAGGGTCATGACGAGGAGGAGAACCCCGACCACCCAATTGAATTCCCTCGGTGGTTTATATGAACCGGTCAGAAAGACCCTCATCATATGGAGCCAGACGAAGAATACCATGGCATGGGCTGCCCACCTATGCATGTCACGCGTAAGGTTTCCGAAAAAAATAACAGTCTGAAGATCTTTGATATCATTGTAAGCCCGTCTTGTATCCGGTACGTAATAGAACATCAGGAACAGACCTGTAAAGGTAAGTACAAGGAAGAAGAAGAAGGTGAGCCCGCCGGCACACCAGGCAAACCGGACCTTTAATGCGCCTTTTCTCACCTTAACAGGGTGGAGGTGGAGGAAGACATTGGTAAATACCACAAGGGAGCGGTTGACATCCGTGTCAGGAAAACCATGGCGGAATATAGCCTTCCAGATCTGACTCTCCGTAACCAACTCGGTTAATCTATCACTTAATCTATCAAGGAAACTCTTTTTCATCTGCCTTCTCCAAGATTATATTTGAACGCATGTCACTTTATACAGGAATGAAATATGGTTCAACCTCCCTGCCTGCCTCTTCAACAAAGAGACCTTCTGCAGTGCCTTTTGGGTCCGGGTCCTGTCTTGTTCCGGTATCTACTATGATCTGCTTATCAATTGGATCTAAGGAGACTGCAGCCCTCCAGAGCGTCCTCGGCGCAGGCCCACCCCTTACATTGCCAAAGATATCATATATACTACCGTGACAGGGACACCGGAACCTCTCCTGGTCTGCAAACCAGTTTGGCGTACATCCCAGATGACGGCAGATTGCAACAAGCACATATAATCCCCTTTCATTCCTCGCAACCCATATCTGCCTCTCCTTTACCAATCTGACATCCACACCCATACCAAACTCATCTAAGGTCCCTATCTTAAAGACCGTGGGCGGTTCATACAAGACATTAGGCACCATAAATCTAAATCCCCCGTAGAGGGAACCTGCAAACGCAGCCATCATCGAGGCCCACCCCAATTGGGAGGCCCTGGAAAGAAATCCCCGCCTCGTAATGCCGGATCCAATTTTTTCCTTATGGGATTTATTGTTGTTCATACAATCATTACCTCCTCTTTATACTCAAAGCGCTCCATGCTAACCGCCTTTGTTGGGCATCTCTTTGCACAGAGGCCGCATTTTAAGCACCTATCCTCATCCTTTATCATAGCTGTCCCTTTATTGAAAAGCCGGGCCCTCTCTGCCTCATTCAAATCAGAGAGTGAATAACCATATCTCTTCTCAAACAGCTTGGTTAGATCCTCGTCGCCAGTTATCTCTGTTATCGGCACCATCTTAAGGCAATATTCAGGGCAGACATCGACACACCCTCCGCAGAGTATACAGAGGTCTCCGTTAAAGACAGTATTTATATGACATCTGAGGCACCTCTCGGCCTGTTTTTTTGCCTCCTCCTCTGTGTAATGACCCTCAACTGTTTTATTATTCAACCTCCTGGACTCAGGTGGTATAAGTGGCGGGTTATATCTTTCCAGGTGGTTGTGATCCTCATAAAGCCTGAAATGATCTATTTTATTCATTATACCAGACTTCTGAGCAGAATATCTTCTTCCGCTGAGCATGCAATCTATTGTTCTCGCAGCCTTCTGTCCTGATGCTATGGCCTGGATAAATATACCCGGCCCATGCGCCACATCTCCGACTGCAAAGACGGCAGGGACACCTGTTGACATGGTCTTCTCATCTACCGAGATTACCCCACTCCTGTTAACCTTAAATCCCTTTCCTTCGGGAAGCAATGAGGAGTCAGACATCTGACCAATGGCTACAATTACGGTGTCCCCTTCTAATATCCATTCTGTCCCTTCATAAAAAACCGGATTAAATCTCCCCTGGCTGTCAAAGACAGATTTTACCTTTATGCACTCCAGGCCAACGACCTTGCCGTCCCTTCCGACAACCCTTCTCGGGCCATTCGAGGGATGGAAGATTATCCCCTCATCTAATCCATCTTCGATCTCGGCCTTATCTGCCGGCATCTTATCCAGCGACTCAACAGCTACTACATGCACCTCCTTATCGCCAAGCCTCGCTGCAACACGGGCAACATCCATGGCCACATTGCCGCCGCCAATAACAATCACCTTTTTGCCTATGCCTGTCTCCTCATGAAAGCTTGCCTTTTTTAGGAATGGGATGCCCTGATGTACGCCCTCCAGGTCCATCCCATCAATTGGAAGGGGTCGGCTAAGCCAGGCGCCTATGGCAACTATCACGGCCTTGTACTCCTTCTGAATTGCCTCAAAGGAGATATCTTTCCCCACCTTTATGTTGGTAATAACCTCAATACCAAGACCCAATATTGCCTCGATCTCCGCCCTGATTATATCACGGGGAAGCCTGTATTCAGGGACAAGGTAAAACATCCCGCCGATCACAGGGAGCGCCTCAAATATTGTCACGCGATATCCAAGCCTGGCAAGATCATGCGCGGCTGCAAGTCCTGCTGCACCGCTGCCGATTATCGCTACCTTTTCACCGATATTATACCCGTTGGGTACCCCCCCTGCCTTCGAATATTTTAGAGTAGATCTAGGGTCGCTAACCGCCTCAACGCCATGCTGCGCTGTTACAAACTTTTTTAAGGCCCGTATGGCAACAGGCCCGTCTATGGCCCCGCGGGTACATAATGCCTCGCATGGCGCATTGCAGACCCAGCCGCATACAGAGGCAAGCGGATTAGGCCCTCTTGCTATCATATAGGCCCGCTCGTAGTCGCCGGCGGCAATTGCCTGCACATATCCTCCGGAATCAGTCCCGACAGGACACCTGCTCCTGCACTTTACAAGGGATGAGTAATATTCAAGATCAGGGATATTGACTTTGTATTTGTTATTACCTTCGCCCATACTATACCTCCTATTTAATCCTCTTCATTCCTTTCTTTCCCCTTAGGCCTGGCACGCCCTTTTTTTCTTTCCCTGATCTTTTCTTGTATATCCCCATATATATTAGCATCCCTGCAAGCAAGATAATCCCTACACCGTAATAGATCCATTCCTTTTTCTTCTCATCCTGTTCAGCGCCAAAATCTACCTTGGTCCTTCTCTCAGAAAATTTGTCTGTGGGATCAAAGGAGGCCTTTATCCTCTTCTCTTCCTCATGCGCGCTTACTACAATCTCATCGCCAAGGTTCTCATTATGCAGATGTAAGGTTACCTCGTATGACCCATCCTTCCCTGTAAAAACAGTTAAACCATCTCCGAGTCTTGTATCTGTAACAATAACCCGAGTATCTTGAACAGGTCTTCCACTCCCATCCCGTACAGAACCAAAGATTGTATATCTATGATCCGCCTCATGTGTTGCAAAGAGGATGCCACCCCAAACAAATATAATAACAAGAAGGACTAAGAGATCTGATGCGCCCTTTCTCAAACTTCCCATATCCACTATCATTAAATGATGTGCTAAATCCCTCTATGCTCTTTAGAAATTGAGAAAAAAATTGCCGAAGAATACTTCTCCGGCAATATTATTTACAATGCGTTAATAATCTAACATATCTTAATCTTTATTGTCAATTTAAATCTGCCCTGATTGTAACAGCTCCTTCTCCCTTGGCAGAAGAATCTCCTCAGCAGGATGGGCTTCTTTTGGACCTGCCTTTAAAGTGCCGAGGTAGAGTGTAATTGCCAAGGCATCCTCATCGCTAAGCCCGAAGTTTGGCATCTTTGTATTCCTTAAAAATGCCTGTGGATTCTTCGCCCACCTGAATATATACTCCGGTTGGAGCCTGAAACCTGACCGATCAAGGAATGGACCGACCGTGCCGCCTTCGCCCCCAACCCTGTGACATGCGATACATCCAATCTTTTCCTTAAAAAGCTGCTCTCCCTTGGCTATAATGGCACCTTTGTCCTTATCCGTCACTTTCTCTGCAAGGGTCTTATAATAGCCTCTGGCTACTGCAGGCGGCTTTGGCCTTTCATGTTTTTCAGGCTCGGCCGGAATAGTAACCTTGGGGGCGCTATTGGCATGTAGTGTCCGCATATATCCTACGAGTGCCCAGATCTCGGCCTCAGATAAGGTATTTCCAAATACAGGCATTAATGGCGCCTTACCTACGGCTTTTCCGCCTTTACTTACGGCCTTAAATAGATCCTCATTGCTCTTATCCGTCATATATTTTTCTTCAGTATCGGTATGATCCCTTGGCGACGGATCCAGGTTTTTCGCATTATATCCCTGTCCATTCCCCTTCTCTCCATGGCAATGAGAGCAGTAATAAAAGTATAGGCCCTTTGCATTAATCCCCGCCGCGCCCCCTTCTGCCTTACCGCTGCAACCGGCTGCAAGGAGCAAAACATACAAACATGCTATATTTACAACAAGAAATCTCTTCATAGGGTACTCCTTATTTTCGCATATATAATCTTTATGATGATCTACCCTTTCTAACATTCCTAACTACTATAAATTCAATCCCGGCAACTACTACTACGGCTATAAGGCTATATATATAAATCGATGTATCTACCGGAGCCTCTGCTTTGAAGGTATAGTAGGATGTTACCGCCTTCTGGCCGAGCTTCTCCTGATGTCCGCCATCCCAGACCGCAAAGGCAATGTCCCTGAACTCGCCCAACTTTAACTCTGCGTCATCCGGGTCATTGGTCTTAAGTGGCCTTGAGTATATTACCTTATAAACCCCGTTGCTCCAAAAGCCCTTTGCCGACAAGTCATTTTTTTGCTGGGGCGCTACTGTCCCAAAACCTGCTGCCTTCATCTGGACACCCTGATTACCATCCCCTTTCCAGACCCAAATATCCAGGAACCCGCTCGGGACCTGCATCATCTCCTGCGCCATGCAGAAATGTGATTTCTTGTCGCCAACCATAAATTCCAATGCCGCCTGATCAGTAAGGTCCTGGGTAGGGTCCTTGTATTCGAGCATAAAGGCCATGTCCTGTCCATTGTTCAGTGATCTTACTGTGAGTTCCTTTACTGTCACAGAAAATATCCTCGGGTCCCAGTTTACCTGGGCGCTCATTGGAAAGGTTGACACAGTAGCCTTCCCCCAGAGTGGAGAATTTGGGTCATTGGTAGGGAGGGCATCGCTTACCCTCTTTGAAAGCACTATAAACTGCGCTGCTGCCTCTTTATCATACAAAGAGGACATAATAGTCATAGCAAGCAGTGTAAAAATTATTAATCTCAATATTGCTGATCTCCTCATATACACCTCTCCTCTATAAACAGATGTTTACTCCCATGTCCTCGGTTTATGATTGGAACCTTTATATTCCCACATAGTTATCTTCCAGATCAAATCATCTGACAACCTTGTCTCCCATCTGGGCATGACAGATTTCCAGGGCATAGACTCGATAGGCAGGCCGGGCCCGCCCTTCTTTACCCTCCAGAATACAAAGCCATTCTGCAACTGGACTATAGTATCGGAAGACATGAAGTCTGCCGGTCTCGGATTAAAACCATTGGCCTCCGGACCATTGCCATCTAATTTGGGGCCATGACATGGGGAACACATAGCCATAAAGAGCCCCTTTCCTGTTAATACATCCCCATCCTTCCAATGCTCATAGTCACCAAAGGGATTATTCGTACCCACAAATTCGATTGGAGGCGCAGGGTGCATCACCCTCTGCTCTAATGGTGCCTCAGAGCTGGGCGTAACAACGCCTAATACATATTTCCCTGCTGCCAGCGGGATAATTATAAGAACGATCCACCTGGCTGCTGTCTTGGCGATACTCTCGCCCTCTCCACGACCAAGGAAGTTTGCGATCGGGCCAAAGAACCGCTCACTTGTATCTTTAAAGATGGTCTGATAGAGAAATGTCACCGCTATACACAAGGCCATATACATGAATATAAGACTTGATGGAAGCGGTGCCGTAAGCCTGGGAATTATAAACTTTAAAAATACATACCAGCATGCCGGTATAACTAGAAGCATCAAGAGTGGTGGTATCCCCCCCTTACCTCCTGTTTCCTTATTCATCTCTCTCCTTTCCTATATATCATAATTGGCCTAATTTTTCTAACCTAATATCCCAATCCTTATGTCTTGCTTGGAGCTGCTGCCGGTGCAGCCGGCGCCGGTTTAAAGGACAAAAGATATGAGAGCAGGTCATTTAGATCCTTAATGCTAAGCCTCTGATCAAAGTCCTTATGTTGAGATTTGACCTCACCCTCTTTTTTGGGCGGCTCAAGCAGACGTGCCTTTAAGGCAGGCTCATCAAACTTTCCGATAACCGGAAGGATATCCGATCCCTTCCCCTTTACCTGATCGCCTATCATGTGGCACTTAACACAGTCGAGTCTTCCAAAGACCTTCTTTCCATTGACAAGGTCGCCTGTGGCTGCTACCGCTACCTTGGGCGGGGCAATCTCTGATACATCCACCGTAACCTCACCTCCCTGGCTCTGGATAAAGGAAAAGACCGCCAGGATCTCCTTTTCGTTTAGATCAACAGGTGGTTTGTTTATAGGCGGCATCTGCGCAGGAAACCTCTTTGCAGGGCCCGAGTCCTGCTCATAATCCATATAGATCCAGGCAGACGGCTTTGTGTAGGACTCATACTCAAATTCCCTTGTAAGCTTTCCGCCTATACCCGTAAGATCAGGACACCTGCTTTTAACGCCGCCTCCAAGGGTATGGCATAATGCGCACTGTCCTTTTGAGAAAAATAGATTCTGGCCGATCTGAACAAGGTCATTCTTCGTCTTGATCAGCGCGGGGTCAAATTTGATCTCCTCCGGAGGCATAGACCTCTGGGATGGGATATTAAAGGCTATATATACAAATACGGATAACATAGTCAAAACAAACAGCATTACTTTTAGAAACGTCATCTCTCTCCTCCTTAGTGTTGTGCAGTGGCTGGTTTGCCTGTTGCCGGTACGGCCTTTTCATCGTGTCCTGCCTTCTTTGACAGGCCTGAGAGCCAGAATATGAAGG
>CAZYNY010000106.1:0-10186 GCA_964648095.1 uncultured Nitrospirota bacterium
TAACAGCAACGGCAAATGGTAAAACAAGCAATGCCGTAACGCTCACAATTGACTGTAATAGTACGCCTGATAATATATCAGGAATGACGGCAACCCCTTCAAGCATGTCTACGCTAGGCACCTCATCGATCACAGTTACTATTGCAGACTGTGATACGGCAACTACGCCCGATATCCCGGACGGAACAGTTGTTACCTTTTCTGTGACGCCTGATACAATAGGTACAGTCACCCCTCAGGCTACTACAGTTGGAGGGGTAGCAACAGCCACATTTACAGCCGGATTGAGTGCAGGCATTGCCACCGTAACGGCAACAGCCGGGACTGTATCCAATTCAATTCCGGTAACTATACTGGCTCCTGATGTGGGGAGTATCGAGTTTGGTTCGGCCACACCTCAGGTTATCGGGGTCAAGGGTGGTGGTCAGACAGAATCTTCCTCTGTAGTATTTCTTGTTAAGGATGTGAATGGGGTACTTGCGCCTGATGGTACTAAGGTAATCTTCAAACTTGTCGGACCCCAGGGGACATCCACGAGCACGCCATCTAATCTTAATCAGGAGGCGCTGACATTCTACTCTGTCTCGACATCAGATGGAAATGCTAACACCACGCTTTTAAGCGGGACAGTTGCGGGTCCTGTCCAGATCATAGCCTGCGTGGATGGAAATTCAAACTCCATCTGCGATGCTGGAGAGATAAGTTCATCCTCTGGCCCTCTTTCCATAGGAGGAGGTGTTCCTTCAGCAACACATTTCAATATTGCTACGACGCAGTTTAATCTTCCCGGGCTTGTACTCTCAAATGAGGAGGCTATCCTGTCCGCCTTTATAGCCGACAGGTTTGGTAATTTCAATATACTGACAGGGACATCTGTCTCTTTCTATGCAGAGGCGGGGGCGATAGACAGGAGTAATGTAACCGATGATACAGGGATAACCAGTGTTTCCTTCAGGACCCAGGCGCCAGATCCTGAAGAAGTTGCTATTAGGGCAGATGAGACCTCACTGATAACCTCCCTAAATACAGCATACTCCTTGACTATTCCAACAGACGGTTCATTCCATCCAAGGGATGGCTGGCTAAAAGTGCTGGCAACTGTTCAGGGCGAGGAGACATTTGACGATGCCAACGCAAATGGAGTTTATGACACGGGTGAATCTTTTGATGACCTAGGAGAGCCATTTATAGATAAGGATGATGATGGCGCTAGGGATACCACCCCCTTTGAGGAGTATATAGATTCGAATGGAAATGGGGCCTATGATGGACCTAATGGGGCCTGGGATGGATCAGGCTGCACAGGAACTGGCTGCCAGTCTAGCAAGATGATATGGACAGCCATTACCCTTGCCTTCACAGGAGAGGCGGTCTATTGTGCAATAACATCCCCAGAGCCGATCCCCTTCACCATACTTGGTGGTGTCGGCGATTCCCAGACCTTTACATTTATGGTAGGGGATGAAAATACGAATATGCTGCACCCAGGAACGACTATCACTGTTACAACTACTGCTGGGGTCCTTAGTGGTCAAACCGATATTACAATCCCTGATGGAGTGCCTTTCGGCCCCAAAGAGATTACCTTTACGATTGGAAAAGATCCTATTAGTACTACTGCCAACGAAACTGCATTGGTTACTGTAACGGTCAACTCTTCTAAGGTTGTAGGGTGTGATTTGTCTGTTTCTGGGGTTATAGAATGATTGCGGAGGCTTAACAACAAGACCGATCTTCGATCAGAAGGCGCGTCCCTTCTCCTCCTGTTTTGTGTTGCCAAAATGTGATATATTTTATATATCTTTGTAAAATGGCAAGGAGGAGAGGACGTGGCCTTGCAGGTCCACAGCAATCAGGATACAGGATCCACAATTAGGGAATTAAAAAAGACCCTTCGCGAAAAGACGAAGGAGCTTGAACTTCTGCGGCAGATAAGCAAAACCATTAGTTGCAACCTTGACCTCGATATGGTTCTCAAGCAGATCATTGATATAGTTGTCCGCGTTACAAAGGCTGATGCCTGTCTCCTTTATCTCTATGATGAAAAAAACAGAGAACTGGTATTAAAGGCCTCAAAAAATCCCCATCCAAAACTAATAGGCAGGATCCGTCTTGATATAGGCGAAGGGATAACCGGTTGGGTCGCCAGAGGACGGAAGCCTGTAGCCGTTTCAAGGAATGCAAGTGACGACCCGCGCTTTAAATTCTTCCATAATCTACCGGAAGACCGATATCATGCCTTTCTCTCTGTCCCTGTCATAAGCAAAAATGAAGTAATTGGCGTTATCAATGTCCAGCATAAACGGCCCCATAACTTCAAGGCAGGTCTTTTGGCCCTGCTATGCACCATAGGTCAGCAGGCAGGGGGTGCTATTGAGAATGCCGGGCTCTATAAGGAGATGAAAAGGAAGGCGGTTCAGATTGAGACCCTCATGGCTGTCAGCAGGACAATAAGCTCAAACAGATACGTTAATGAGATCCTCCATCTCCTTGTGACAATGACTGCAGAGATGATGAACTCCAAGATCTGCTCCCTGATGCTCCTGGATGAAAAAAGGGGTGAACTCGAGATCGTTGCCACCCAGAGCTTAAGCGAGGAGTACCGGAATAAGCCGAATCTTAAGATCGGGCAGTCTATTAGCGGCAGCGCCGTGTCGGAGAGGAGGCCGATAGCTGTCCTTGATGTAACAAGAGAGAAGGGTTACATGTATCCGGAGCTGGCGAAGAAGGAGGGGCTCTGCTCCCTTCTTTCAGTGCCGATGATGATAAAGGAGAGGGTGATAGGTGTAATAAACAGTTATACCTCGCATAGGCATATCTTTACAGAGGATGAGGTCAAGATCCTGCAGGCCGTTGCAAATCAAGCAGCGGTAAGCATAGAAAATACAAGGCTCCTGGAGAGATCTATCGAAATGGAGGACGCACTGGCCGCAAGGAAGATCGTTGAGAGGGCAAAGGGGATCCTAATGAAGGAGAGGGGCATTACAGAGGATGAGGCCTTCAGGATGATACAGAAGCAGAGCATGGATATCAGGAGGTCGATGAGGGAGGTTGCAGAGATAATAATATTAGGCTCGGAGATCAAGGGGATGGATCCTGCTCATATAAAAGGCAGAAGAGATGCGCAGGTTTAGGATTGCCCTTGCCCAGATAAATTCAACAGTCGGGGATCTCTCCGGCAATCTGAAAAAAATGACCCGGATGATAGAAGAGGCACGGGCGTATGATGCGGATCTTATAGCCTTTCCGGAGCTTGCCTTAACAGGATATCCTCCGGAGGACCTGCTCCTCAAACCCCAATTCATTAAAGATAATATTGAGCTGTTGAATGAGATTACGGCCAGGTCAGAGGGGATCGCTGCTGTCGTAGGTTTTGTTGACAAGTCGGATGATATCTATAATGCAGCGGCCTTTATCTGCAACAGGAAGCTGGCAGGTGTCTACCACAAATCCTTTCTGCCAAATTATGGCGTCTTCGATGAAGAGAGGTATTTCAGGGCAGGGAGAGATTATCCTGTTTTTACGCTGAATGGAACCCGTATAGGCATCAATATCTGCGAAGATATCTGGTATCCTGAAGGACCTTCAATTTTTCAGACGCTGGCCGGGGCCGAGGTTATTGTTAACATCAATGCCTCTCCATACCATGCAGGTAAGTGGAGGTTCAGGGAGAGGATGCTCTCAACAAGGGCTGCTGATAATTTTGTAATTGTAGCCTATGTAAATATGGTTGGAGGACAGGATGAACTGGTATTTGACGGCCATAGCATGGTTTTTGACCAGCATGGGAACCTGATAGCAAGGGGAAGACAATTTGAGGAAGAGCTGATATTTGCCGACCTCAATATTGATGCGGTTTTCAGGGCCAGACTTCATGACCCGAGAAGGAGGAAGTCCGGTGTAAACAGAAATATAGATACCGGTATGGTAAGTCCTGTATTCCTTTCGGAACATAAGGAGAGGAGTAGGCCGGCAATTCCGGAAAGGACTATATCACCCCTGGAGGACTTAGCCGAGATATATTCTGCCTTAACACTCGGTGTTAGGGATTATGTGGGAAAGAATAGATTTTCGAATGTTGTAATCGGGATGAGCGGCGGAATCGATTCCGCACTAACTGCCGTAATAGCTGCTGATTCTCTGGGGAGCGATAATGTTATAGGTGTTTTCATGCCGTCGCAATATACATCGGTTGAGAGCGGGGAAGATGCGTCTGCTGTTGCAAAGAACCTCGGGATCAGGCTTATTACAAATCCTATGTGGGATGTATTTGAATCTTATATCAAGACCCTCTCGGACCAATTTAAAGGGCTTGAACATGATGTAACAGAGGAGAACCTCCAGGCCAGGGTCAGGGGGAATATACTCATGGCCCTCTCGAATAAGTTTGGCTGGCTGGTACTTACCACCGGGAATAAGAGTGAGATGAGCGTAGGCTATGCCACGCTATATGGTGATATGGCAGGAGGTTTTGCGGTGATAAAGGATGTCCCGAAGACACTTGTATATAGACTTGCTGAATACAGAAATAGTACTGGACCAAGGGTAATACCGGAAAGGGTCTTCAAGAGACCCCCCACAGCGGAATTAAAACCGGGGCAGACAGATCAGGACACCCTTCCCCCTTATGATGTACTTGATCCGATTCTTCAGGCATATGTGGAGGAGGACAGGGGACTTGACGAGATAGTCTCCATGGGATGGAGCAGGGAGCTTGTAGAGCGGGTGATAAGCATGGTGGATAGAAGCGAGTATAAGAGACGACAGGCGCCAATAGGGATAAAGATCACACCCCGCGCACTCGGCAGGGACCGGAGGATGCCTGTAACCAACAGGTATAAGAGTCAGTAAGTATATCTTCACTTAGCCTTAACCTTAGCCTTCTTCAATGGGGGGGAATAATATGAACGACAAGATCAAAAAAGAGGAAGAGATATCCGTAAGGGTATATTGCCCTAAATGTCATAAAACGTTTTATATTCCTGCCAGCAAAAAAGGAACTGCACCATGTATATATTGTGGTTATAATGTGATCAAGATAGACAAGCGAAGCTGGGACAGATAATTCGCCTTTAATTTACCAGCCATGCCTTTAGTAGGCCAAGAAATACCAGGCCGCACCCCAGGATTGCGATATTAAAGAATATAGCGCCGATCCAAAACCATCTGTCTAGTACCCTTCTCTCTTCGCCAGGAAGGAATTTGTGATACCTTTGAGGGGATATCCACCATTTTGTCAGATCCTGCTTGATCAGTCTTCTTCTTTGAAAGAGCAGGATATGGTAATAAGATCCCGCAGGTATTCCAAATAATAGGCCTGATAAAATGAGTGTCAGTCCGATCGATAGCAGAATAGATTCAATGAAGTAAGTTAATATGGAAGATAACAAGAAGAGAAGCAGGATTGATACTAAAACCAATATCTCAAGTGGAATCATAGCGGTAACCCCTTCAATCAAATAATTTAGATTGCCCCTCCATTATAGCAAAGAGTATGCCACTTCTAGGTCCTATTAGTCGGAGATTAGATATCCGAGCACCTATAGTTGTTATTATAGGTTATTATAAGTAATAATTTTCTTGACAGCAGACCCGACTCTACTGTAAAAGAGGAAACCTATTCTGGGCACCTTAAAGACCAACCAGTTCAGAGGCAAGGCTGCCGGCCTTGGAGGCTATGATACAAGGGATTCAGGAAGGATAATATACACATCTTGAGATAAGGAAAGGAGACAGGGTGAAGGCACGCCTTTCGCTGATTACAATTCTATTTCTTGCGTTGTATCTTTTTTTAAGCCCTTCCCCTCTTCATGCAGAGACTCGCCTCCGTATGAGCACGACAACAAGTGTTGAGGATTCCGGCCTCCTCAAGATCCTCCTCCCCCCTTTTGAAAAGATGAATGATGTCAAAGTAGATGTTATAGCCGTTGGTACAGGGCAGGCCTTAAGGCTTGGTGAAAACGGAGATGTGGATCTGGTATTTGTCCACGCCAAGGAGGCAGAGGAAGAGTTTGTAGCTAAAGGTTTTGGGGTTAAACGGCATGAGGTGATGTATAACAATTTTATCATTATTGGGCCAAGGGATGATCCTGCCGGCATCATCGGCAACGATGCGGTAAGGGCACTTAGGATGATTGCAGAAAAAAAGTCCCCTTTCATTTCAAGGGGGGATGAGTCAGGCACCCACAAGAAGGAGAAGAAGATATGGGAACTGGCCGGCATAAAACCTTCCGGTTCCTGGTACATGGAAACGGGCCAGGGAATGGGCGCTACCATTCAGGTTGCAACTGAAAAACAGGGGTACTCCCTCGCTGACCGGGGGACCTTTCTTGCTTTTGAGAAGAAGGCAGATCTGGTTATCCTGTGCGAAGATGATGAAAGGCTATTAAACTTATACGGTATAATAGCTGTTAATCCAAAGAGACACCCCCATGTCAAATATGACCTTGCCGTTACATTGATCAACTGGATAACCTCTGTAGAAGGACAGAGGATCATTGGTGAATACAAGAAAGATGGGAAGCCCTTGTTTATTCCAAGTGTCTTTAAGTAGTCTGTTTCAAGGCGGGGAGTTTATTTAATGGATTATATCTTTGAAGGATTTATCAACGCTATCGGGATGATTACCTCCCTTGACAGGGAGATACTGATGATAACCATTTTATCTTTAAAGGTATCTACAATTGCAACGATTTTAGCGACCTTGATTGGTGTCCCTGCAGGTTTTATTATTGCAGTAAGGTATTTTCACGGCAAAAGATGGGTTGTTCTGGTACTTAATACATTACTGTCCATCCCATCGGTTTTGATCGGGCTTCTGGTCTATTCTTTCCTCTCCCGCAGGGGCCTTCTTGGGGGCATGGGTTTCCTTTATACCCCGTACGCAATGATCTTGGGACAGGCACTATTGGCCTTTCCGATCATTGCCGTCCTCTCCCTATCTGCCACCCAGGGAGTAGATAAGAGGGTTGAAAGGACAGCTATGTCACTCGGTGCAAACCAGATTCAAACTGCCTTGCTGGTCTTAGTTGAGGTGAGATTCGCCATGTTTGCCGCCATTATTACCGGTTTCAGCCGGGTCTTCTCAGAGGTAGGGGTATCAATGATGCTTGGCGGCAATATAAGGGGATACACCAGGAATATAACCACTGCCATTGCCCTTGAATCAGGTAAGGGTGAATTTGCCCTGGGCATTGCACTGGGAATGATAATGCTTATCGTTGCCCTCCTCATAAACATCCTGCTTAACTATTTCCAGGGAAAGGCAGGATAGGAGAATGGGAGAACTGCTCTTAAGGCTGGAGAATATGATTAAACGTTACAACAGCGGATTCTCTCTTGAGATCCCGCATCTGGAGCTTCAGGCCGGCACGATCTACAGCATAGTCGGCCCCAATGGGGCGGGAAAGACCACGCTCTTAGCGATCCTTGACCTTTTGGATGAACCGGATGAAGGAGAGTTATTCTTCAAGGAGGAGAATGTCCGAACCTCAAATTCATTAGAAATAAGGAGAAAGATGGGAATGGTCATGCAAGACCCTTATCTCTTTCATACAACTGTTTATAGGAATATTACCGCCGGGCTTAGGTATCGCTCTGTTGACAGGAGGATATGGAAATCGATGGCGAAAGAGATATTGCAGATGGTGGGACTTGAAGGATTTGAAAAGCGTTATGCCCCTGAGCTTTCCAGGGGAGAATCCCAGAGGGTGGCTATTGCCAGGATACTTGTTTTTAAGCCGGAGGTTTTATTCCTGGATGAACCCTTTACAAATATAGACAAAAAAAACGTAGCCCTCCTGGAGGAACTCATCAAGACAATTAACAGAAAGTATCAGACCACCATAATCTTTACTACCCATGACCTCGTTCAGGCCGACCGATTGGCCGGAGATGTAATATCCCTTGTAGATGGAAGGGTTATTAAAGGCTCTTTGGAAAATCTTTTTTGGGGGGATGTTGTAGATCTGGAGGGCTCGCAGTTGATAAAGATTTCTCCGAATATACCTGTTGAAGTAACTACAGGGCACAGAGGCAGGGTTCATGTAAGTATCCCGCCGCAGGAGATCAAAATCTCCTTAATGCCCTTTAATTCGAATGACGAGAACTCCTTTGAAGGGGTTATAAAGAAGGTTCAGATCGAGGGGGATATTGCGAGGGTATTTATCCATGTCAGCAAAGAGGCGGAATTCGTTTCCATTATCCCCAGGTCTGCTTACGAAAAGATGGATATATCGATTGACTCACCCGTATTTCTTGCCTTTAAGAATACTTCTGTGATGGTGTTTTAGCGCAAAACTGGACGGCCAACCTTTCTTGTTTTATACTATGTTATAGTACTGCAATTGACCTAACCAGAAAACAACAATTGAGGTAAAGAGATGGAGATGATCTTTCGTCAATTAAACCCCCATGCATGCCGGACATACCTCCTGGGTAGTGAAGGATCAAAAGAGGTCATTATCATAGACCCTGTTTTGGAGCATCTGAATGACTACCTAAAACTGCTGGAAACAGAGAAGCTGCAATTGGCCTATGTGATCGACACCCATACCCACGCAGACCATATTTCAGGGGCTGCAGCCCTTAAAGACCATACAGGTTGTGACTATCTTATGTATAAAGGCGCCCCCGCATGTTGCGTGACATCCCATCTTAAAGAAGGCTTTATGTACCTTGTTAAAGGTATTCCTATTAAGGTGATGTATACGCCGGGCCATACCAAGGATTCGTTGAGCCTGATATTTCAGGACCGTATACTTACCGGCGACGTGCTATTCCTTGAGGATGGAGGGGCCGGAAGGGATGACCTCCCTGGCGGAGATCCGGGGGAACACTGGGACAGCCTTCAGCGGATCCTTGGCCTGCCGGATCATCTTATCGTCTACCCTGCCCATGAATACAGAAACCGGCAGGCCTCGAGCCTCGCAGTGCAGAAGCTTAAAAACCCACATCTTAAACCTGCGACAAGAGAAGATTATATAAGATATGTTGAAGACCTGAAGTTCGGACCTGCGGACTGGATGAAAGAGGTGCTGAAGGCAAACTATGCCTGTGCCCGTGACCCAAAGGCGGTCTGGGTCCCTGTTGATGTCCCTGCCTGCGAGGTGAAGGGTACCATGACATGCGGCGTCAATGATCAGAAGGTTTCGAACCTCTCTCCCGAGGAGGTCAAGCGAAGACTCGATGCAGGCTATGAACAGATCCTTCTCGATGTGCGGGAGTTGGATGAGTTGGAAGGAGAACTTGGTCATTTGCCGGAGATAAGACATATACCGATAGACAGCCTAAGCAGCCGGATATCCGATCTTGAGGTTGATATTGATAAAGATATTATAACAATATGCCGCTCAGGGGGCCGTGCCCATACAGCCGCCCAAATCCTGATGCAGGCCGGGTTCAGCAAGGTATATGTCCTGGCAGGGGGGATGACCGCCTGGAATAAAGCCGGATATCTTGTTACCAATAAGGTATAAGATATTATTGGTTTTAAGACTATTCCGATATGCGAACCAATGCTTGTCTTTTGAGACCCGAAAGGCCGGTAGACTTTATAAGGAAGCAGTATCGTGCTTTGTCATAGCCACTTAAAGACAGGGAGGTCCGATCATGGAATTCAATATCCCTCGTTCCTTAAAAACAGAGCATGAGGAGCTTCATTCAAAGCTCGTCGCGGCCTCCAGGGCAGGGGGAAGGACAGGAGATGCGGCAAAGGCTGTGGCTGAGGTCCTATACCCGCATTTTGAGAAGGAGGAAGGGTATGCATTGCCGCCTCTGGAATTATTGCCCCTTCTGGCAGAAGGAAATATTTCACAAGATATGGCCAATGTCATCCCGATGACAGAAAGGCTTAAGGCAGAGTTTCCTCAGATGCTGAGGGACCATAGATTGATTTTAGCCGCCCTTCAATACCTGTTTGAGGTAGCCATAAAGGAGAACATGCCGGCATATGCGCATCTAGCTGAAAATCTGATATTGCATAACCAAACCGAAGAGGAGGTCTTATACCCTGCCTCTATCCTGATAGGTGAGTATCTTAAATTACGGCTGGAGAAATAAGATTCAATCTATTTATAAGCTTAGCACCGCGTGTTGGGATCTACCCAGCGAGCAAAGCGAGCGTTGAGGGGAAGGCGACGATCATCTGTGGGGGCCCGTGCGGTGCAGTTGCTCCTCCGATGCCCCC
>CAZYNY010000107.1:0-9972 GCA_964648095.1 uncultured Nitrospirota bacterium
CACAACTTTCACCGCAACCGTCACGCGGAAGATAGCGGGGCACAAGGGAAGGATTTCATGTTCAGGACTCGTACCGGATGGGGCAAAGGGCTCCATATTCACCCCTTCCACTTTTGGACAGACGTAGATGATGGCGTCATCCTTTGCGCTCTTCCGCTCCACAATGGAGTATATCTTTTTTTTGATTCCATTTACATTCCCTTCTGAGCTTATCCGGAAAATCTCCCCAGAGATATTAACGTGACCCACTATTTTATTGTAGGCATCAGAGCTAAGGATCCCCCTTAGTGTAGTCTTTAAGCTGGTCACGTCGCTATATGGCCTGTTCTGGGTGATCCTCTCAACCTCTCCCGCATCAATCGCTGTGTCGAGGGATTTAATGACTATAGGGTCTGCTGTATTTATATTTATAATGTTAATTATATCAGACTTATCCTTCGCAGGATAAGGATATACTGTTAGATATCTGCTTATCTTGTTGTAGATATCCGCATTTATGCCCTTGATCAGGCGGAGCTCGGATATGGACTCCATAGGACTATTCTTGCAGCTATAGGGTCTATCAAGACCATTGTAATAGCTTGTTTCGGCGCCACGAGGTTCTTCTACATTGTTTTTATCTATCCAGTCTATGATCGGATCGACAAGGTCAGGCTCAATCTCAAGTAGCTCAAATAGCCTCCTTACCTGGTTTCTTGTGAACTCATCTGCACTATCAGTCGTTCCCTTTACAAGGGAGTTCAGATTGATCTTCCTGGCCTCATCTACGATCTCGGCACTGACAAAGCCGTCACCCAGAGGGATTGGAGGAATTGGGGATGCCCAGATCTCAGTAAGGGCGTCATATTTATTTGAACCCTGTTTGTCATCTTTAAGTGCGGCACGGGCAGCATTTACGCCTGATTTTGCCAGATAGTAGGCCTTCATCTCGTCACGGAAGTTTCCCGCGCTCCTCATCTCCCTCCTGGTAGAAAAATCAAACTCCATTATGATCGTTACCAGAAGGACAAGTATGAGGAGCGTAATTATCAGGGCAATGCCGCTTTCACCTCTTAAAATTATTTTTATATTCATGCCTGTGTTGAAATAGTATAACCTTTTTGATAAAATTTAAAAAGGGGTAAGTCATGACAAGGAAGCCCTTTCTCTTATTTCCTGTATCTCATCCCTGAAATGGTAAAATTGATCCTAGCAGGGCCATCTTGACACCTCTCTTATAATGATGTATATATACATTATGTAAGCGATATAAGGAGGCATGACCATGAAGAGGACACAGCTTTATCTGGATGAAGAGTTATCCGATAAGTTAATTGAGATTAGCAGGAAAGAGAAAAGGACAATCTCCCAATTGGTACGAGAGGCATTGAAAACTGTTTACCTGAAAGAAAAAAGACCTGATATCCTGGAGACCCTGCAAAGGTGCAAGGGGATATGGAAAGACCGGAGGGGATTAGACACCGACAATTTTATCCGGGAGTTAAGAAGAGATACGAAGCGTAAAAGATCAGGCATAAGTGATGAATAAAATACTGCTGGATACGGACATTATTATCGAAAGTCTCAAGGGAAATGAGAAAATCTTCTCAAAGATTAAAGGGCTTAAAGATGAAAAGGTCCTTTTTTATGTATCCCCTATTTCCATAGCCGAGGTGTATGCCGGTATAAGGAGGGGTGAGGAAGAGTTGATAGGAGATTTCTTTAATTCAGTAATCTCTCTTCCTATAAATGATGGTATAGATATAAAGGCAGGTGAATACTTGAGGTTATTTTCAAAATCCCATGGCCTTGAGATTGCCGATGCCCTTATTGCAGCAGTCTCATTTCATAATAAGGCAAGACTCTTTACGCTAAATAAAAGGCACTATCCGATGCGGGATATAATGTTTGTGTAATTTGCTTTATTGCTACTTCTAAAAGATGTTCATGGATGCATCCCAACTCCCCATCGACTGTTGGGTAGACTGAAAACTCTCTTCGAGAGTATAAAATCATCCTGAATATACTGAAATATAAGACTTTATCCTACCAGTGTTATAAACAGTCCGTAATTGAGAGGACAATTTGACATCTATTGACAACAGATGTATATTCTTTTTGTTTTAAAGCTAAAAAAGCCTAACCCTAAATATTTAGGGGCGGAGGAACCATAAATTGGGGTGAATGCAGAGGCGGATAAATGCCCTGCATGGGTTAATCTCCTGACCCAAACCCGTCAGCTAACTTCGCAGGCGTGAAGAGGGGGTTATGGAAGATGAAAAAGAAAGGCTTCTTTTCTGCGTGAAGAGGGCCTTTCTTTTTTTTTGAGGTGAAAGAGAGGGGATTTCTGAAGATGGAGTCTGAACCGGTAAATATATATAAACTCTCTGCCGGAGAGGTATATAGGGCAACTAAGTCGTCTTCTGATGGTCTGAGCAGAGAAGAGGCAAAAAGGAGGCTAGAAAGTTACGGCCCCAACGAGATCTCGGAGATCAAGAAAAGGTCTTTGGTCATCAGATTTCTTGATCAGTTCATCCATCTTTTTGCCCTCCTCCTCTGGGTAGGCGGCATTCTTTCCTTTGTTGCCGATATGCCTGAACTTGGTTGGGCAATCTTTGCAGTAATAGTGATCAATGCCATTTTCAGCTTCTGGCAGGAGTTTAAGGCAGATAGAGCCACAGAGGCCTTAAAGCGCCTGATCGCACCGAATGCGAAGGTAATCAGGGAAGGAGAGATTATGCAGATACCTGCAAGGGATCTCGTTCCGGGCGATCTCCTGGTTTTAGAAGAGGGGGATATTGTATCGGCAGATGGAAGGCTCATTGAGGAATTTGAACTAAGAACGAACAACTCTATCCTTACAGGTGAATCTGTGCCCGTTCGAAAGATTGCAGATCCTGTGCTTGAGGAGACGCTCCAACGCCTGGAGATCCCGAACCTTATTTTTTCCGGGACAAGCGTGGCCTCAGGAACAGGTAATGCAGTGGTAATAGCTACGGGCATGCAAACAGAATTCGGCAAGATTGCATCCCTTACCCAGACAGTAGTTGAAGAGCAGTCTCCCCTTCAAAAGGAGATGGCCTGGGTGATAAAGATTGTGGCCATCCTGGCCGTAGGGATGGGGATCTTCTTCTTTTTCCTTGGCGGCGGGGTAGGTATGTCATTCTTTGAGCGCTTCCTTTTTGCCATAGGTATCATCATTGCTAATGTGCCTGAAGGGCTGCTTCCTACGGTTACGCTTGCCCTTGCCCTTGGGGTCCAGCGGATGGCAAAGCATAATGCCCTGGTTAAAAAACTCTCAAGCGTAGAGACGTTAGGTTCAACAACAATAATTTGCACTGATAAGACCGGTACCCTGACAAAGAATGAGATGACAGTAAGGGGGTTATTTGTCAATAACAGGAGGATCGATATCTCCGGCGCAGGTTATGAACCAAAGGGTGATTTCCTTGCAGACAGCCGGCGGCTTTCTGTTGCTGAAATTGCGGGACTAGACCTGTTTCTTAAGGGATCGGTTTATTGCAACAATGCAAGACTGCTTTCTCCATCTGCGGAGAAGAGATCATGGTCAATCCTGGGTGACCCTACTGAGGCGGCCCTCCTGGTTGTTGCTTCTAAGGCAGGTCTGGATCTTGAAGGGCTTAGGAGGGCAGAGCCCAGGGTATACCTTCTTCCTTTTGAATCAGTCAGGAAGAGGATGGCCTCTATCCATAAGAAGGGGGGCAGACGGATCGCCTATGTAAAGGGGGCCCCAAAGGAGGTCATACAGCTATGCGCCCATATCTACATCGATGGCAGCAACAAGCCCTTTCCGCAAGAGTTAAAGGATGAGGTCTTAAGGCAGAACGATGCTTTTGCCCGGGAGGCGATGCGTGTCCTTGCCATAGCCTTCAGAGAGCTTCCGGATGAACTATCAGACCTGACAGTTGAGACCGTAGAGAGAGAGCTTGTCTTCCTGGGCCTGGCGGCAATGACGGACCCGCCCCATCCCGAGGTGGAGGAGGCGGTAGGATTATGCCATACCGCAGGGATCAGGATCATCATGATTACCGGGGACTATGGACTGACTGCCGAATCGATCGCCAGAAAGATAAGGATCGTTAAGGATAAGGAGTGCAGGATAATCACAGGGGCTGATCTTGACCAGATGGGAGATAGTGATCTGACAGACGCTATTTATAGTGGAGATGTCATCTTTGCCAGGGTTGCCCCTGAACACAAGATGCGGGTGGTTTCTGTCTTAAAGAAGAAGGGCGAGATTGTGGCCGTTACAGGTGATGGCGTGAATGATGCGCCTGCCTTGAGGCTTGCCGATATAGGGGTGGCCATGGGGATTGGCGGTACAGATGTGGCAAAGGAGGCATCAGAGATGATCCTCCTTAATGATAATTTTGCCACCATCGTCAGTGCGATAGAGGAGGGCAGGGCGATATATGCCAATATAAGGCGTTTTGTTACATATATATTTGCAAGCAATGTCCCTGAGATCATACCCTTTATCATATTTGTCCTGTCAGGCGGTAAGATTCCTCTCCCGCTGACTGTCATGCAAATCCTGGCGGTAGATTTGGGTACGGACATGCTCCCTGCCATTGCCCTCGGCATGGAGAGGCCGGAGCCGGGGATAATGACCGAGCCTCCCCGTCCCAGAAAAAAGAGGCTCCTTGACCTTCCGCTTATGTTGCGGGCATACGGTTTTCTCGGTATAATTGAGACCATTGCCTGCATGTCAGGTTTCTTTTATATCTATTGGATGAATGGCTGGAGGCCCGGCATGGAGATGGCAGGATCCGGTATTATTTATCAAAAGGCGACCACCATGACCCTTGCCGGTATTGTTGCCGTACAGATCGCAAATGTCTTTGCCTGCAGGACAGAGAGGGTCTCTGTATTTAAAGTGGGTCTATTTTCTAACCGTATGGTCATTATAGGTATATTAGGGGAGCTTCTCCTTATAAACCTTTTTATATATGTAACCCCATTCCAGAAGGTATTCGGACTGGCGCCGATCGGTCTTAAGGAATGGGGCTTCCTTTTTATCTTTACGCCGGTCCTCTTCTTTGCCGAAGAGATAAGAAAGCTAATAATGAGACGTATGAGGAGGTGATAGCTGTGCATATTGTCATTGCCGGATGCGGGAGGGTAGGATCAGAGCTGGCCAATATACTCTCAATGGAGGGGCATGAGATCTCTATTGTCGATAAAGAGACTGAGAATTTTAAGCGCCTCAGCAAGGGTTTTAAGGGGCTGACAATCCAGGGGATCTGCTTTGACCTTGACGTCCTTAAGGCAGCAGGGATAGAGAGGGCCGACGGATTCGTAGCGGTTACCCCTTCCGAGAATAGCAATCTTGTTTCAGTGGTTGTTGCGAAGGAGGTCTTCCATGTTCCAAAGGTTGTTGCCCGTATCTATGACCCGAGGGGGGCTGAGATATACAGGAAGGAGGGTATCCCTACGATATCCGATACCATCTGGGGGGCAAATACCCTCAAGGGTATATTATGCACGCCAGGGGTCTCTACCCTGACGAGCCTGGGAAACGGCGAGGTGGTGATCCTCCAGATAGAAATCCCTTCAAGGCTTATCGGAAGGAACGTTGCAAATCTGACTATGCCTGCCCAATCTATGGTGGTAGGGATTGTGAGGGAGGGGAGGGGATTCATCCCAACAATGGGGAGTCAGTTTCAGGAATATGATATAGCCATAATCTCGGTCGTTTCTTCATCTCTCACAAAGTTTATGGAGATGGTTCATCCATGAAAGGTATTTATAATATGAGGGAGGCGTTGACATGTTTGTCATAATAGCAGGGGGTGGGAGGACCGGTTCTTATCTTGCTTCAAACCTCCTTTCAGCAGGCCATAAGGTGACTGTTGTTGAGAAGAGGCGGGAGACCTACGAGAAGATAAAAAAAGAGATCAGCACAGAGATTATATTGGGAGACGGATCGAATCCTACCCTCCTTTCAGAGGCCGGCACAAGGAAGGCGAATCTTGTAATTGCAGTGACCTCCGAGGATGAGGATAATCTTGTTATAGCAAGGCTTGCCAAGCTGGAATTTAATGTACCACGGGTCATTGCAAGGGTAAATCATCCGAAAAACTACAAGATATTTACAAAGGAGTGGGGTGTTGATGTTGCGATAAGCGCAACCCATATCATTGCGAAATTGATTGAAGAGGAGGCCACTATAGGGGATCTTGTTACGCTCCTTAAGCTTAGATCCGGTGAGATAGCCTTAGTTGAGGCCAAGATAGATGCCGGGTCTATTCTTATCGGTAAAGAGATCAGAGGGCTTGAGCTTCCATCTGATGCTGTTGTGGTGAGTATTATCAGGAATGATCAGGTTGTTTTCCCAAAGGGGCAGAGCGTTCTTACAGAAGGGGATGAGGTCCTGATCTTAACCAGTGTTGCAAGCGAGAAGAGGCTGTCTGAGCTCTTCAGGGGATCACAGGGGTAATAGTTGATACCAATTTGCCTTCATTCGGCTACCTGCGTTGGCTTCGTCGTCGGCTCCTCAACGTACAAACCGTACGCCTGCGTCGCCTCCTCCTCGCCGCCTTGGTATCCTGTTGAATGCGAATTGGTATGAAGATAGATGTTAAGGTGATACCGAATGCGAGGAAAGAGAGGGTTTTAGACGAAGGAGGTCTTTTTAAGGTTTATGTAACGGCCCCGGCACTTGATGGAAAAGCGAACAAGGCATTGATTGAGCTCTTGGCAGGACATTTTAAGATTAAGAAGGGTAACGTAAGGGTAATCAGGGGTGAAAAATCGAGGGAGAAGGTTGTAGAGATTATTTAGCTCAATGTTTGAAGACCTTATTATGATAATTATAAAGTCAATTTTGATGTTTTGTGGTTTGCTGGTAACTGTTGTTGATCTTTCCGCTGCTACATTTGAACTAGAGTCCGTGCCTTTTGAGCGTGCTCCACATTTCCGCGTAAAGACAGATGTGCTGGTGCTCCGCGAAATGCCGTCGACCAAGTCTCCTGCAGTCAGGAGAGTACCGATTAAAAAGGGGTCGATAGTGACGTTTTCTTTTATGATCAAAGAACTTCTCCGTTGGGAATCTGATGAGGTGAAAGGATCAATCAATACCGAAATCATGCTGGATAAGAGCATCCAAAGAACTGTTAAGCCTGGAATCATCAAGGTAATAGCCGATGGCTCATTTCATGGTGAAAGAATTGGCAGAAACAATAAGATAACTAAGTCGGATTCCAGGTACCCAAAAACCGAAGAATTCTTTTTTAAGAAGGGAGATACCTTTGAGTATCTACTTTACCTTGGAGAAGGAGTGTGCTTAGTTCGATATCATGATGATCTGATCACACACCATGGATGTATATTTACGGATTCAGGCTCGGATCAATGGTTTGTCCAGATCTCAGAGCCTGTCATAGAATGGTGGCTCAGATTCAATAAGAAAGGGAAAGCCCTTGGTTGGATCAAAATGAAAATGAAGGCTCATAATTATGGAGGGAATGATAAGGACATCCCATTAGAGTTACTTGGTTGAGACCATAGCATGCAATTATATATCCAAATTGTTATATACTTTCGCGAGAAGGAATGGCTGACAACTCCTATCCATTTAAGAAGTAATGGGTATACCTGTTGTTAATATAGATGTTAATTGACAAGTCCAACTCAATCCACTATATTTCATTCATCTATTGCAATAGGTAAAATAAGACATTAAGTGTAAGTGGCGCGTCTGAAAGATGATTAGGTGAAGGTCCGATATTATATCGATCCGAATACAGAACAACCACATATTTATGGACATGATGTTTCGGAGCGGGAAGCTGAAGAAGTGCTATCACACCCTGGCGAAGATCGTCCTGGGCGAGAAGGATCAAGAGTGGCTATCGGTCGAACTATAGGTGGCAGATATCTCAGGGTTATCTATGTTTCTGATCCGGAACCAGACAGCATTTTTGTTATCACAGCCTACGAACTGAGTGGAAAACCCTTAATGGCGTACAAGCGCCGTCGAAGGAGGAAGCAGAAATGAAGCCGAGTAAATTCCCGCCGGGTTGGAATGAGGAACGTGTAAGACGCATACTAGAACACTACGAATCGCAATCGGAAGAAGAGGCTCTGGCAGAGGATGAATCTGCGTTTGAAACTCCTGATCAGACAGTGATGGAAGTACCATCAGAGTTAGTTCCGGCGATACGCGAACTAATTGCAAAATACAAAGTTGCTTAGTGGCTAATAAGTTATAAATCAAGGGCAAAGACTATGGCGCTGCGTATTTGTTCAAACTTTTCTTTCGGAAGGGTTGTAATGAGCGAGCCAATTTTCCCTTTTGATACTGTTTGGATATGATCTAAGTTAATGGCACAGTCTCTCTTCATGCCATTGTGTTTGGAAAGAAAAACCTCGCTTGGAATGTCTCTAACAGTTGAAGTGATTGGAGCAATAGTAACTTCGCCAAGATATTCAAGAACAGAGTCTCGTGTTAGGATAAGGACAGGGCGTTTCTTATCCGGGGATTCGAATTTATACCACCTGATATCTCCATGCTTCATTTATCTCCCCAATCCTGTTCTCCCTCCCATATACTGAACTCGTCTTTGCTCACTGGATGTATCTTGTATCCTCTCTTGTGCTTTTTTTCTAATTGGATGACATTAAGGTTGTCGATGGCCTCCCTGAGTGCTGTTCGAGTAAATGCAGACCTGGTCGTTTTGAGTTCTTTTGCGATCTTGTCAACCGCTTCAACTAAGTTATCATCTAACGTCATCTGTATCGTTTTCATGAAAGCACCCATCATTTTATGTGGATAACTATAGTTAGGATAATACACATCATTCATGGTGTCAAGCAGCCAGACCAAGGATTCCTTCCGGGGAAATGACGATCTATGGCCTATCTCTTTATGATCAAGATCTTAGCAGCCCTTGTCCTGACAGGCACGGGCTTCAAATTACTATCCCGGAAGTCGGTCTTTTGGAAGGTGAGTGTGGCTGATCCGGTCTTTTTGGCAATGAAGGTCAATGTGAGGATTACGCCGTCACCGCTAATACCCATTATTTTTCCAAGACGGGTAAGGCCGACAATAATCTCACCCTTTTTATTATCTACCTTCTGCAAAAAGGCGGTCTTCCCGTCTGGTAAATTACTTATAAACGATCGCTATTAGTTTTTTAGTAGGGATCAGCCCCCTTCACCACCCACTTTAAAACCTCAGAAAATAGAAAATCAGAACTTAGAAAATAATTACTGGGCGGAAGGGGACAACGCCAGACGGAATCCGAGGGCCGCGTTCCGTAGCCACGGCTCGCCACTGGACCGGAGCGTCACGCGGATGTCCCTCGGCTCATTGAGACAGGAACCGCCGTGGATCACATGGCCTTCTCCACTTAACGCTCCTTTTGGGTTATCCTTGGGGCTCTGTTTATAGTAGTTCTCCCCGTACCAGTCTGAAACAAATTCCTCGACATTCCCGCTCATGTCATATAATCCAAGTCCATTCGACTTTTTCTGGCCTACAGGATGGGTCTTCTTCCCTGAATTTGAATTATACCACGCAACACTGTCCGGATCATTGCCTCCGGAATATCGTTCCTTCTTCCCTCCACTCCTTGCCGCATATTCCCACTCCGCCTCTGTTGGTAAACGATATTTCTTTCCTGTCTTTTGATTTAGTTTGTTTATAAACTTCTGAACATCATCCCATCCTACATTCTCTACAGGGCAGTTGTCACAGCCTTTGAAACCAGATGGATTATCCCCCATTACTGCCTCCCACTCTATCTGCGTTACCTCATATTTCCCTATATAAAAATCATCTACGCATACCTCATGTACAGGCTTTTCCGGCTCAGAACCATCCCCAAAGGTGTCCCCCATTTGATAACAGCCCACTTTGACTAAGACTATAGTCTTCTCCAATTTTTCTATTGCCTTCGACTTTTTTTCTTCTAGCTCATTTTCAACAGTTAAATTTTAAAAAGTTTTATTTTACAACATGTTACAAGG
>CAZYNY010000108.1:0-9693 GCA_964648095.1 uncultured Nitrospirota bacterium
TAATATCCTACAATTAACGCTTCCAAGCAAGGGGTAACTGCCGTTTTTAGGATTATTTTGCATTTTATCCTGAACTGCTTTTCCATACCGATTTTTTAAAAGTAAAAGATTTACCCTTCTTCGCTCTCCTCTTCCCCGATGAAAAGCATTGACAATATGTAGCCATATGGCTACAATATATTTATGTATGAGATCCGCAAAACCGACACGTACGCCGAATGGCTTGATGGCCTGCGCGACATCCATGCACGCGCGCGCGTTCTGGCTCGTGTCGAGCGCTTGGCCGCCGGGAATCCAGGAGATGTAAAACCGGTTGGTGAAGGTGTCTCGGAATTGCGAATCGACTATGGCCCCGGTTACCGGGTCTATTTCACGATGCGCGGGCTCACATTAATAATTTTGTTGGCTGGTGGCGACAAGCGCACTCAGACCACCGATATCAAGACGGCGTTGCGCCTCGCACGCAACCTGTAGGAGGGAATCATGAGCAAGACCAAAACGACTCGCTACGATGTTGCCGAGCATCTCCGTACCCCGGAGGAAATGGCAGCTTATCTGGAGGCATGTTTTGAGGAGGCCAATGGCGATGCTGCGTTCATTGCCAAGGCGCTGGGCGATATCGCCCGCGCTAAGGGCATGGCGCAGGTCGCGCGTGATGCCGGCCTGTCCCGCGAAAGCCTCTACAAGGCGCTCTCCGGTGAGCGTAGTCCGGACTTCGACACCATTCTTAAGGTCATGGATGCACTCGGGTTGAAGTTGCATGCTAAAGCGTCTAATAGCTGATCCTGCATTCCAACGAAACATTCGAGAGGGACAGACCTGTGTCTTCCCTAATAAATTGGGCGAACACGCAGATTCGCCCCTACATTGGGGAATATCGTTCTATTCTATTACCCCTCCACCAGCAATATATTCGCCATCATAGATTACAGCCGATTGACCGGGAGCCACACCCCTCTGGCCTTCACTCAGGATAACCAGGGCCCGGTTATCATCTGCCGGAAAGATGCCGGCAGATACCTCGTCTGACCTGTATCTGATCTTTATTTTAAGACCCTTCCTCTCCCCTATCTCATCTATAGTGTCTGCCCCTGTCAGATTAATATCTCTTATAGCAAATTGGCTTACATAAAGGTCTTTTTCATCACCTAATACTACGCTGTTGTTCTCCTTCTCTATTCTGACGACATAAAGCCTCTTTTGGGCGGGTATACCAAGCCCCCTTCTCTGGCCAACGGTATAGAAGGCGATACCCCTATGTCTGCCAAGATAATCTCCGCCTACTGAGACTATATCACCCGGTATTGCTGCCTGCGGTATCTCGCCCATCACAAAATCCCTGTAATCTTTCTGGGTCACGAAACAGATCTCCTGGCTCTCCCTTATCTCTTCTGTTGGGAGACCCATTTGCTCATCTGCAATCTTAATGACCTCCTTTTTTGTTATCCCTCCCAGGGGAAAGAGGATGTCCTTTAACTGGTCCTGCCTTAATCTGTACAAAAAGTAGCCCTGGTCCTTGGTCTCATCAACCCCCTTTTTTAAAAGATATTGACCATCATCTTTATTTTCGATCCTGGCATAGTGACCGGTAGCGAGGTGGTCAAAGCCCTTTTCTCTGGCAAGATCAAGGAGGAGGCCAAACTTTATCCTCTCATTGCATCGGACGCAGGGGTTTGGTGTCCTCCCAGATGTATATTCTGCAAGGAACTGCCCTATTATATCCCCTCTGAATTGATCTGAGATATCTATGACAGAATGTTTTATCCTGAGCCTCTCTGCAACATATCTTGCAATACCTATCTTGCAGCAGGAGCGGCTCTTCCAGTCCTTTTCCTCTTCGCCTGAATCTCCCCAGAGTCTTAGGGTTATGCCCTCGACCTCATGCCCGGATTGAAGCAGCAGATAGGCAGCCACTGAGCTGTCTATCCCGCCGCTCATCCCGATTAAGACCCTCTTCTTCATAAGATGTCAGGCCCTTCCCTCCGCCGTGTCTCCTCCTGTTATAACTGCCTCTTTCCGGGCTTTAAGCAGGTCTTCGCCCCCTGATGATTTCATCTCGCAGTTGCCATTGAACCTGACACCATCATCTATGATCAGGGTTGGTGTCTTGATCGAACCATTCATGATAGCAGGATGCATTAGATGTATCTTATTTTTAGCTATGATATTTCCATTAATCTTTCCGCTGCATATAATTGTACCTACATTAATTTCAGCATCTATAGATGCATCTTCACCGACCACAAGGGTACCTTGCGTTATGATCTCCCCTTCTACGTTACCATCAACCCTTATGGTACCATTATATGTAACGATCCCTTTGAAACTTGTCCCCTTTCCAAGAAAGGCGATGATTTCTTCAGGTTTTATCTCCCTATCCTCCTTAGATGACTTAGAAAACATCATATCCTCCTATCTTAAGATCATGTCTATGATCCTCTGGAGATCCTCTTTTGAGTAGAATGCTATTACAATCCTACCCTTTTTTGCATTCCCGGCAACCCTGATGTTGGTGCCGAGATGACGCTTGAGTCTATCTTCAAGGTCATCGATCCCCTCTCTTCCTGCCGGTCTCTTTTTCCCCGGTCTCCCTTTTCCTGATCTGACTATCGATTCCGTCTCCCGCACGGAAAGGCTGTCCTTAATGATCCGCCGGAGGAGCCTTATCTGTTCGGCCTCCTGCTGGATCGATAGGATGACCTTTGCATGTCCGGCAGAGATCACCCTGGCCTTTAGTCCTTCCTGGATTTCGAAAGGGAGGCTCAGGAGCCTGATTGAATTTGCAACAGTGGATCTCTCCTTCCCTACCTTATTTGAGACCTCCTCCTGGGTTAGGTTGAAATCATGTACAAGCCCTTGGTATGCCTTTGCCTCTTCAATAGGATTTAGGTCCTCTCTTTGCAGGTTTTCAATCAGGGCAAGCTCCACCATCTCTTCATCGTTAGCCTCCCTGACGATTGCCGGGACCTTTTCATACCCTGCTATCCTTGCTGCCTTGAGCCTCCTCTCTCCCGCAATGAGTTCAAACCATCCATCAGACGACCTCCTCACCATCACAGGCTGGATAATCCCCTTTGACCGGATGGAAGAGGCAAGCCGTGAGATCTCCTCCTCATCAAAGAAGGCCCTTGGCTGATACCTGTTTGGGGCTATCCTCTCTATATCGATCTCCAGGACAGTATTAGCCGCCCCCTCCTTTTTAATGGGTGCATCCGGAATAAGCGCACCTAAACCCTTGCCTAATGCCTTTCTCTGCATCTTTTTAGCATCTCCCCTGCAAGTTGTAGATAGGCCTCAGCCCCCTTTGATGATATATCGTAAAGAAGGACAGGCATCCCGTGGCTTGGCGCCTCTGCAAGAACAATATTCCTCGGGACAAGAGACCTATACACAATATCATTAAAATGAGCCCTTATCTCCTCTGCCACCTGGCGGCAGAGGTTGTTTCTGTTGTCAAACATGGTCAGGAGTATCCCCTCAACCTCCAATAGATGATTTAGGGAGCTTCTTACGCGCTCTATGGTCTTTAAAAGGAGACCTAGGCCCTCCATTGCATAATATTCGCACTGGACCGGGATCATCACGGAATCAGAAGCAGTTAGGGCATTTATTGTCAAAAACCCGAGTGAAGGCGGGCAGTCGATCAGTATAAAATCGTATCTAGATCTGATATCCGAGATAGACCCCTTCAAGACTGTCTCCCGGCCATTCATATCAATTAGCTCAACCTCTGCGCCTACGAGATCGATCCCTGAGGGTATCATTTGAAGCCCTTCTGTGGCTGTATTTAAGATGATCTCATCTACGCCCTTTTTCCTGATCAAAAGGTCATAGATGCTAGGTCTCTTCTCTTCCCTGCTGATCCCAAGTCCGCTTGTTGCGTTTCCCTGAGGGTCGAGATCGATTAAAAGAGCGGTCTTACCTGCAACGGCAAGAGAGGCAGAAAGATTTACGGCAGTGGTCGTCTTTCCTACCCCCCCCTTCTGATTTGCTATGGCTATAATCCTTCCCATTTACCCTCCCATATGTTCCACGTGGAACATTTTAGGAAGAAGGGGGTAGAAGACTTACCAGGTTAGGATCATAGGGACTAGGCAGATTCGAGCCTAAGAGCTTTCCATTGCTGAATGTGAGTATATATAGGTCCGGGTAGAGCGGGGTCAAGGGGTTTAGTCTGGGGACATGATAGATCCAGATCTCCCTTAAATCGTTGTTTGCTATTTGTTTTCGTTCCGTTCCGGTTGGCGATCCCAATTTGGCCTGGACCTCATCCTTTGTCATCCCCGCCTTTAACTGGTTTACCTCCCTTTTAAACTGGAAGGAGGCGCAGCCGATGGAGGTGGTTACTAAGAAGAGTAGGAAAGTTATTAATGAATTTCTAAAGATATGCATAGCGACTATTTTTATAACACATCTTAAGGAAAGATTTCAAGTCCGTAAAACTTAGTATAGATAATGGAGCAGATCATCCCGGTCCACAGTGGGGAGGAGATCGTGATCCTAGCCCATGGCGGTGTAAACAGGATCATCCTCTGCCATGCCCTGGGCCTGGATTTAAGGTATATCTTTAGGATTGAGCAGGGCTATTACGAAATAATCAGCCCTCTATCACAGGACACCTAATAGTCGTATGGCTCCATGGGCGGAAATGAATATGTTTCAGGTTCCACCTTTTTATAACCTTTGGCCTCGTATTCCTTCACGCAATTATCTGCAGGACCGTTCTTAGCCTCACACCGGACTGTCTCTCCCTTGTCGTTTTTCAGGATTATGGTCCCAGCTATACAACCATTAAATCCAAGCGCGATCAAGATTAAGATAAAAGACATTTTTGCCTTTTTCATAGTCAGCCTCCAATTAAAATAATATCCCACCCTTGATTTGCTAGTCAACGATTTGACTGGGTAAGTATTTTCTCAAAAATAGGGAAAATCCTAATAAGTGTGAACCAGTGGCACATTGACAATGTCCCTTATGCGGCATATAATGCCACATACATGAAGGGAACGAAGATATTCCACCAGAAAAAGAGGTATCCGGACGGCAGTATCATAGAAATGAAAATATGGCAGGTGGAACCGGACAGCAATAAGCCTCAGGGGCTTAAATATTCCCTTGCGTATATTGAAAAAGGCAAACGGGTTATCGGTTATGATAACGCCGAAAGAAAAGGCGACCACAGGCATTACGGACAAAAGGTGGCAGGCTATGAGTTCGACAATGTTGACAAACTAATGGATGATTTTTTGAAGGACGTCTCTGATTGGAGGAGGAAACATGAAGATTAAGCATATACTGTTGCAGGTAAAAAGCCTTGACGAGATGGCGGTTGAGTTCAAGCGTGCATGGAAGAACACGGGCAGGAAAAAATCCGCCTCTATGGCCGCTGAAACCATATGCTTTGATAGTGTAGAGGATATGCAGAAGTTTCTATCACCGGAAAGGATACGGCTTTTAAGGGCTATACACGAAAAAATGCCGAAATCCATCTATGGGCTTGCAAAGATGCTGGGCCGAGACAGGAAGAACGTCACCGAGGATGTTAAGATGCTCGAAGGCGTCGGTCTGATAGAAAGAAAAACCGCCAAACGGAGGGATAAGGAAAAGGTGGAACTTGTTGTTGACTACGATAGGATACAGATGGATATTGCCGTTTAGAAGGCCTTGGGAGAGATAGCGGGATATAACGACGGAGACAAGGATAATTGTACACGCGTTAAGGATTAATCCCAAATTTCTTCAAACCCTGAATTCAAAAATTATTGGTAATATGCCCCCGGGAATAGCACGCTTAGATAGTAACTATTATGTTGCTGGATTACAGGACTATAAAATTTATTAGAGAGTACGTTACTATAATCAAAAGGAGCTTAATGTAGGCCTTACTGAGAGTCGGCCAGAAGAGAAAATACAATTTGTTGATTAACGTTGTTAATTCCAATAGAATATCTATAATTGTAAGTAACGGAGGTATTTATTATGGCGTCAAAAATAAAAGAGATAGAAGGAGAAGCCCTTCGGCTACCATTGCACGAAAGAGCCGAATTAGCTGAACATCTTATCCTTAGCCTGGATGAAGAAGAGGACCGGGAAGTGGAACTATTATGGATCGAAGAGGCTGAGCGCAGATATCAGGAATATAAACAGTGCAAAGTTCAGGCAATACCAGCGAATAAAGTGTTCCAGGATGCCCGTTCAAAGCTTAAATGACACAAGTTGTATTTTTGCCGGAAGCAGACTTGGAGATGTTTGGGGCGGCAAAGTTCTATGAATCGAAGGCAACAGGTTTAGGGGCTGATTATATTTCAGAAGTAGAGCATGCCGTAAGAGCCATTGCAGAATCGCCAACGACGTGGCCGATCATAGAGGGTGAATTAAGAAGAAGGCTTGTACGGAGATTTCCTTTCGGAATCCTATACCGTATCGAACCCGATTCAATTATCATTATCGCCGTGTCTCATTTACGCCGCAAACCAGGCTATTGGAAAAAGAGAATAAAGTAATCGAGATCCTTTTGCATACTGGCAAATACCTTGACAAAATAAGGGGCGTGGTATATGAATAATCCACAATAGAATATGTGGACGGCTTATACTGTAGAAATTGCAGTATTTATCAGATTATTTAGGCCGTATAATACATGTTGGGCTCCGTAACATACTGGACTATGAGGAAAACAAGTGAAAGTCTTTTGGTCCTGGCAGAGTGACACGCCCGGTAACATCGGCCGCCATTTCGTCCGGGAGACGCTTGAGATTGTGCTAAAGGAAATGAACGAGGAACTTACGATCGAAGAATCGGAACGGCTTGAACTCGAGCACGACCGAAAGGGGGTTCCCGGCTCGCCAGATCTCGTATCCACAATTCTGAAAAAGATCGAGGAGAGCGAGGTCTTCATCGCCGATGTAACGCCAGTCGGTAAGGGTGTCAATGAAAGAACGCTCCTAAATCCAAACGTTGCCATTGAGCTAGGTTACGCTCTCGCTAAAGTAGGGGACGAAGGACTGCTGATGGTTTTAAACAGCAGCTTTGGTGACCGTGAAAGCCTTCCCTTCGACCTTCGCCATAAAGCCGGGCCAATCATGTTCAATTTGGGGACAAAAGCAAACAAGGAGGAGCGGAAGCGTGTCCAGCTTGAGCTGACTCAGACTTTAAAGACCGCCCTCAGGGACTGTCTCCGGCAGGCTGAAAATCGCCCCTCTGTTACACATGAAGAGATCCCGTTCCGCTCCAACGTCGCGCAGTATTTTGAGGATGGCGAAGTACTTGACGAGCGCGAAGGTCAAAGCAGGGGCTTTCAGTTGGTCTACCAGTCTGGCCCGTTATTATATTTACGCATTATCCCTACGCGCGTCATGCCGCAGCTCCGAGGGACCGACATCACAGATATCGTCTACGGTATCAACCTGAAACCTCTAGCTCAACATGTCGGAGATGGCGCTTGTTGGGGTAGGAACCGTTATGGAGGGATAACTTACTCGTTTACCCATGTAGCCGACGCGGGGCATATCCTAACATCATCTCAGATCTTCCACAATCGAGAGATCTGGGGGATCGATGCGACCTTCATCTATGCGAGTAAACGATGTTTCTCTAGCGTGGCATTTGAGCAAAAATTGGATACTGGGTTAAGACATTATCTCCATGTTGCCAGAGAAAGGCTCAATCTTGGGAGTCCATTGGTGGTCGAAGCAGGTGCCGTTGGAGTGGAGGGGTTTAGAATGGTGATGCCAAGTGACAATTTGCCCTCGCTCTGGGGTCCAGTCTATGCACCAGAAGTCAAATCTCGCCAGATTCTTCGGTCGTTCGAGGACAGCGAGATCAATCGTGTGCTCCTGAAGATTTTCGAGGACTTCTTTGACGCAGTAGGAGAACACAGGCCTCTGAACTTCAGGGGCTTTCCGCCAATCGACAATAGTGGGCGCGCGGGTACCTAACCAGCCGACAGACAGGACGCGATCGTAAAAAGTAAAAGGGACGGCCCTTTCAAATTCACTGGCGGTGTTCATCTTGCCTCCGTGAGAGGGGAGACATTTTTAAGGGGAAACGGTGACTTCGAGAACTCTCTGACAGGTTATTTAAATAACTTAACTACGTCCCCGGCTAATGCCCTTGAACGTTAAGCGCCATATACGGAGAGGAAACTATATGAATCCAAAAGTTTTTGTTAGTCATGCAAGCGAAGATAAAGATCGATTTGTTTTGAGCTTTGCTGAGAAATTGCGTTCAAAAGGTGTAGATGCGTGGGTTGACAGATGGGAGATGTATCCTGGAGATAGTCTTGTAGATAAGATATTTGAGGAAGGGATAAAAAATGCGCAATCTGTAATAGTTGTCCTTTCAAAGTATAGTGTTGGCAAACCTTGGGTTCGAGAAGAATTAAACGCAAGCATGGTTAAAAAGATTAACCATGGTAGTAAACTTATTCCAGTAATTATCGATGATTGTGCTGTACCGGAATGTTTACAATCCACTGTATGGGAAAAGATAAATGATATAAGTAATTATGATACAGAGTTGGACAGGATAGTGTTAGCAGTATACGGTCATAGCGACAAACCAGCTTTAGGTGTCCAGCCATCCTATGCTCAAACAATTATTGATTCCCTTCCTAACCTCACAAAAACAGATACTCTATTGTTGAAATTGTCCTGTGAAAAAGCAATTGAACAGGGATATCCAGACATAGACACTGCAATGATTTGGAATAAATTAAAGTCTTTTGACCTTCCAGATGAAGAACTAACAAATTCGCTTGAAGTACTAAATAGTAAGGGTTATATCAACGTGACTAGGACTTTTTCTGGCATTGTATGTTATAGAGTTGCCACATACGGCTTTGACGAATATTCACGAGCATATCTTCAAAATTATGACACGGTGACGGAATCTGTCGCATTTCAAATAGTAAATCATAACGAAAATAATAATTCATCAATATCGGAATCCTTAAAACTGCCTCAAATGGTCGTAGATCATATTCTTAATGTTTTTAATGATAAAGGATTAATTAAAACAAGTGAAACTTTAGGGGGTGGGATGCTGAACATACATATTTATTATGTATCCCCTGAATTAAAACGTCTTTTAAAATGATTTAGCATACGACGCTTAACAACAGGCTTTATGATGGCCGCATCATTATATTTTATAAGGTAGCGGCCATGCAAATGGCCTATGTCACAGCGTTTGCACCCTCTATTCTCCTCGCCCCTCATGGTGAGAGGATTGAGGTGAGGGTCGGTTTGGCAACCGTTGCGCCATTGGCGACCACTTCACAAAGCCAAGAGCGTTATGTGAAATGGGGTCGGGGAAAAACAGAAATGGGTTGAAAGGATTGCTATGTTTGACAGGGTTTTGAAGGAAATGAGAGAGAAGATCCGGTAACGGACAGCACGTCTGAGTGAGTCCTGGCGGCGTTCATCTTGCCTCTGTGAGAGGGGAGGTATTTTTATCAGTGAGCCACTTCAAATAAAACGGAAGATATTTCTCGTTTACCTTACCTTTTGATGACAAAAATCGTTTAAAGGACTCTAACATAACTAATATGCAATGGTATATTTCAGCAATATAATAACTGGATGAGAACTATTATATTGCATCTTTTCCCTGTTTTCAACTGTTTTATAACTTTCTTTCCCCGTTGCCTCACATAAAAATCTATCTGAAATCACTATTCGTTGCCTCATGAAA
>CAZYNY010000109.1:0-5450 GCA_964648095.1 uncultured Nitrospirota bacterium
TTTCTGAGCATAAGGTCTGGTTTTTCTATATCCAGAGGCTCTGTAACCACTGCACCTATCCTGGGTGTATTGCCGCATGCCCAAGGAAGGCGATCTACAAGAGGGAGCAGGACGGCATCGTATTGATCGATCAGTCAAGGTGCCGTGGCTATAAGAAGTGCGTTGAGCAGTGCCCATACAAGAGGCCTATGTTCAGGGGCACAACCAGGATCTCGGAAAAATGTATTGCCTGCTATCCAAGGATCGAGGGACTTGATCCTCTCACAGAGGGCGAGCCTATGGAGACACGCTGCATGGCGGCCTGCGTAGGTAAGATCAGACTCCAGGGCTTAGTTGAGATAGACCGAGCAACAGGACTCTGGAAGCATGATCCAAAGAACCCTCAGTACTATATGATAAAGGTGAGGAAGCTTGCGCTTCCCCTCTATCCTCAGCTTGGTACTGAGCCAAACTCATACTATGTACCGCCAAGACACGCACCAAGGCCATACCTAAGGCAGATGTTCGGTCCTGGCGTAGACCATGCCATAGATCAGTATTTAGTCCCTGATCGTGAACTCCTTGCAGTACACCAGCTCTGGAGGACCACACAGAAGATCATATTCAAGTTCGAGATCGAGCAGGGTCCAAAGATCTATGAGACATGGATACATGGGAAGAAGTTCGAGATGTTCAACGATACAGTGATCGGATTCTCAAAGTCTGGTAAAGAGGCAGTGCGTGTACCAGTAGATGAGCCTCTTGTGATCAGGAACCAGACAGATCCAAAGCATGACAATGTAAAGATCCACTGGAACAGCTTCTAAGATAGGGTGTAGGGTATAGGAAGATAGGGTGTAGGGGTGAGGGTCTGGTTTTTAAAACTAAACCCTACACCCTAAACCCTGTCCCCCTTATCTTCCTTTTAGTGTTTGGAGGTGTGATGTCAGAGGTAAAAGAAAAAGAGGAAAGCCAGGAAGCAAAAGATGACAGGGTAGCCCACCTTGCCGCAAGATCAAAGGTATATGAGGTACTGGCCCGGGCCTTTAGATACCCCTGGGATACCAACTACTTTAACCCTGAGGATATGTTAGAACCCCTTTCCATGATCTTACCTGATGATCCTGACTGGGAAAAGGTCCAGGGGTTAATAGCCTCTATATCCGAGGCGCTGTCAGCCACAGACAAGGAGAGGCTCCAGAGGGAGCATATGCTCATATTTACCCATGGCTTCTCCAAGGAGTGTCCGCCCTATGAGATCTTCTACGGGACAGACGGATACACCATGCAGATAGAGGTCTTAATGGAGCTGGGAGGCATCTACAAGCGATATGGTGTTGATCTGTCAGATAAATCGGATGAGAGGCCGGACCATATATCTATCGAGCTTGAATTTATGCAGTATCTCACATATAAACAAGCCTACGGCATCCAGCATGGACACCCTGCTGAGGCAATAAAGGTTGCAGCAGACGGACAGAAGAAATTCATCCTAAATCACCTTGGAAGATGGGTGCCCCTGTTCTGTCAGTTCCTATCCCAGAAGGCGGCAAAAGGGCTATATCTTCATCTTGCAGAAATCCTCTCTATCTTTATGGCCAATGAGGTAAGGCTCCTTGGGGTAAGACCCAAGATCGCTGAGGCCCCTGACTTCCACCCCATACCATATCCATATGAGGATTCTATAGTTGACGAGAAGGGCTCATGCTATGTAGGCGGAGCTGACGCAGTAAAGGCATTAAAAAAAGAGATGAAGGGAAAATAAAAATAAGATGTTACGGAAAAAGGAGGGAACATTGAAGATTAGATACATTATCCCGATGCTGTTTTTAGCAGTGCTATTCTTAGGAGCAAGCTCAGTATCCGCTACTGAGCTTCAGGCCATGCCTGATCCTACAAGGTCATTAGAGGTGGCGGCCCCGTCAGTATCAGACCCGCTTGCCTCACCCCTTATTGTACCTGTAAAGACAATCCAGGGGGATATACCTGGCGCCGCATCCCCTGCATGGAGGGAGGTAGTAGATGAGATCATCATACCGATGTCAGGCCAGGTGGTGGCAAAGCCCAGGAACTATAACCCGTCAGTCAAGGTTGTCTATGTCCAGGCAGTAACAAATGGAAAAGAGATCGGTATCAGGCTTAGATGGGCAGACGGTACAAGGGATGAGAAGTTCATCCAGTCAGAGCAGTTCAAGGACGCAGCAGCAGTTGAATTTCCTGTAAAGAAGCCTGAGACCCTACCAGACGGCAAGCCCCATTTTGCAATGGGCAATGCCGACCAGACAGTTAATATCTGGCACTGGAAGTCAGAGTGGCAGAAAGATTTAGCAGGCATGGCAGACATGGAGGATCAATACCCGAATATGGCCATGGGCTCAGCAGGGTATTATATGTATGAGCCTGCGTCAAAGGGTACGGCCATTGACAAGAGGACCACATTTATCGATGCCGGGTCTGGAAAGAATGAGGGGGTATACAAGACAGGCGCATGGGCAGGGAATATCTTCTCTGATCCGACAAAGAGGATCTCTGCTGTTGAGGACCTAAACGCAGAGGGATTCGGGACACTCACCACCCAGGCCCATCAGGATGTAATGGGAAATGGTGAGTGGAGAAACAGCGAATGGTCAGTGGTATTTGTAAGGTCTATCTCAGACTCAGATGCCAATGATGTCCAGCTTGACAAGATGGGTGATTATGTACCTGTTGCCTTTGCAATATGGGATGGTTCAAATGGTGAGAGGGATGGGCTGAAATCAGTTACAGCCTGGCACTATCTGAAGATGAAATAAAGGTGTGAATGAATTAGGTAATTCATGATCTTGCCTTGGGGGATCATACCCCCAAGGCTTTTCTGTTATAAAAATATAGGGGCGAACTCTGTGTTAGCCCAAAGAAGAGGAATCTTCCATGCCTATGTTTAATAAAACAGTATCATCCGAGGTGGACCGATTCTTAGATATCTTAAACACACAAGGAAATATCATCTTTGAAGGTAATCGGGAATCTGTTCGATACCTGACTGAGCTTGCAAAAGATCTTATTGTTACAGAGGAGGAGCGGGAATATGGGAAGACCAGGATCTGGCATCTCCCTGATACTCCGGTTACTAAAGGCCCACGTATAGTGATAATGCCATCGGGCCATATGGTCTTCTATGGAGCCCATGGCCTCCGTATCTTGGGTGCTGATCCCAGTGGTGTCCTGCTTCATGAATGCGAGTGGGGCCCGAATGAGAAGGGCTCTATGAGGATGATCTATGCCAGGGTTCAACTCGACTTTATGGGGTGGGGAGGCATCAAGCCAGGGGTTGTCCATGAAAGTAGGCATGAGTTTCCTCCAAATCAGCCTCCTATAGAGGATGTAGATATTTTGCGTCAAATGATAGCGAAGGCATGGGACGTTCCGCTTGATGATGTACGCTACTTCTACCCTGATGAGAGCTTCACGCGGGATGATAAGGGTTTTGCAATCAGGCGGAGTCTGGATGAGGTATATCTATTGCCTAATAAGACCTTTGATGGGGCGATATTTGTAAGTAATATGGACCCGATACCCTGGGCAAGGATTGACCTTTTAAATGTTGTTGAACTTTACAAATCTGCACTCCACTGTGTCGGGGGTGCAGCCTTCGATCTTATATGGGGCTTATGTGATGACCAGAGGTTGGCCGAGGGACCAATTCCTTTACACTATCGAGGTCTTCCCACCTATCCTGTGGCTCAGGCCTATGGGCTTTTCTGTGCCTTCTTCCGGCCGGAGACACCTAATGGGGAAAATCCATACGAGGTCTTCATGGATATAGACCGTGCCTACCAGATTAACTGGTGGGTAAGGCATGATCCGCCCTGGCGCTGTTTTGATCTGAAACATCGGATCTGCATTACCGTACAGGAAGGGGCGGTTTCAAAGGTTACTCTGATAGATGATCCGATCGGTATGCCCTTTAGCGGGATGAAAAAATTTACTGCCACCCCCCACCCCTATTGCGGGAGGAGGGTTGAGGCTATTGGAGGTGTAATAAGACTCTGGGATGAAGATCATGTAACCGATATCCCGATCGATCCGTCCTGGGGTATTACCAAGGAGACGCCGCAAAAGAAGTTGCCACGCTTCCCATTCGGATGGAGGGCCTTCTTCGAGGGAGATTCGCCGAAGATTGACCCTTTTATTGCGTGGATCACCGGACCTGAGCCGATCTTTCCAAAGGATGGATTAGGGGAAGAATTAGGGGAGGAACCTACCCAGCTTTTTGTGCTGGAGGAGATTTATGCCTGCCTGAATCAGATCTTTGACCTTCCACTCAGGATGGTAAGGACCCGCAATATACTCATTCACAATTTTGAGGTGGTCTGTCCAGGGTTTATTGATCCTTCAGAGCAGGGCAGCCCTGAGAGCACGATCCTCTATGATCATCCACACTGGAATGCAATAAGGCTTGCCCTGGAAGGGGATAATGACATAATCCCTGTTCAACATAGCTTCCCGGATGATGAGAAGATCCATTATTCGATCCTCTACACACGTCCGCGCTGGGCGCAGAAAAATGCCCAGATCCTTTGGGATCGTGCAGCAAGACAGGGACGACTTGAGGCCGTGCGATATGTGAAGTTTTTGCCCGAGGAGACCTACAAAGGATCTGCATATCAGAAGAAATATGACTTTCTATATTACTGGACCCCTTTTGACAAATATAATGATCCAGGTGCCTGCGAGAAAATAGTCAAAGATCTGGCCAATGCCCTTGAACTGCGCGGGCTTGGGATTGTCGTAGGCCCACAAAGCTTATCATCCATCTTTCCTTCGAAGGGGCTTAGGATAATTGCAAGGGGGGGATCAGATAAGCTTACCCGCCTCCCTGTTGTGGCCGACTTTCTCCGCGCGCATCCGGATATAAGGATAAATCCTGCTCTGCGGGTTATGGTGGTGGAGAGGGCATAAAAGCCCTTACCTATGCAATACCTGAACACATATCTTGCCCTGGGGTAGTTAAATTATCCTAGGGCATTTTTTTTCTTACCTGACCCCAAGAACCTATCCGAATCTCCTACTTCCCCTTCTTTCGTAGTTGAGCCTACATCTTCATGTCTTTTAATCTGCCAAAGTTGTTTTTAAGGCATGGGGAAGTTAAAATTAAACTATAGGGAAAGAAATATTTTCCTGCTAAATAGCCTGTAAGGTTTTAGATACATAAACCTTTAGCTATAAGGAGACATAAAATGGAACTTACAGAGATCCAGAAAAAATTAAACAGAGTTTCATGTCCTATGTGTAATCATCCTACGCTTGATGTAACATTAAGGTGCTATGTAGGATATGAGGAATGCCTTGCAACTGCCAAATGCCTTACCTGTGGTACCCCATACACAATTACCAACGAACAACGAGTTCTGGAGGAGGGGAAGGGGGTATTGGGGTCTTCTGTTTGTCCCCGTTGCGATGCAAAGGAGGTTGAGCTCCAGTTTCGTTGT
>CAZYNY010000109.1:5460-9547 GCA_964648095.1 uncultured Nitrospirota bacterium
GAGCTTGCCTCCCGTCAATGTTTTTATGTTGTTGGATGCAAAAAATGCGGCGAATCCTTTTTCCCTGCAGGATCTAACCCTTCTTCCCTTTAGAGGGATAATTTCCCTTACCTGTCAGGGGAAGTGTCAGCATCCAGATGAGGGTGTGTTGATCGGGGTTTTGAAACTGGTTTAACCCTATAGTCATCCCTTTGTGTCCCTCTGCCGGATCAGGCCTGTATGTCCCGAATATGCGGTCCCACCAGGGTATATTAAAACCGAAGTTACTGTTGGTCTCCTGTCTGATCACAGAATGGTGGGTACGATGCATGTCGGGGGTCACAACCACCAATCTGAGGATCCGATCTGTCCCTGTAGGCATATTTACATTACTATGGTTGAACATAGATGTGGCATTGAGCAATACCTCGAAGACCAATACAGACCAGGGAGAGGCGCCAATTAACACAACAGAGGCTATCTTTATGACCATAGAGAGGAGGATTTCAATGGGATGGAATCTGTTCCCTGTTGTAACATCAATATCAAGGTCTGCATGGTGTACCATGTGGAAGCGCCATAAGATGGGGAACGCATGGAAAATCACATGCTGAATATATATGATAAAATCGAGTGCCACTACCGCAACTATTAATCCGATCCATCCCGGTAAGTCCATGAGATTCAGCATCCCCCAGCCCTTTCCTGTGATGGCGAAGGCAAGCCCGACTGCACCGGTTGGAAATAAGATCCTTATCAGAAGGGTATTCATGAGGGTAATTGCAATGTTTTCAAACCAGCGCCTGGGTTTATTCGTAATGAGTTTGCGCTTAGGGGAAATCACCTCCCAGGCTGCCATCACTATAAAGATCAGGAAGAAGACCGTCAGGCGTATTATTCCTTCTTTTTCAGACATTCTTTCTCTGGTATAACCGTTATTAATCTATGGAGATGTATAGCATGTAGGGGCAGATCTTTCAAGCACCTTCAGTATCCTCATCCTAGCTCCTTATTGTCCTCAATCCCTTGCTTATACTGGCCTTTGCGGCCGGATTAATTATAACGTTGATTTATTCAGTCAGGTTTTCTATAATCCTTTCATGCTAAACAGCAAGATCTGGTATCTGCAGAGGATAAACCTTTTCAAAGAGATACCGGCTGATGATATGGAGGATCTGGCCCGTGTGACGAGGATGGAGCTGGCAAAGAAGAAGGAGACAATCTTTCTCCCGGGGGAATCAAGCCAGCAGGTATATCTTTTGAAAACAGGACGGGTCAAGATCTCCCGGATCTCGGAAGAAGGTAGGGAACTCACCATAGCCCTGTTAGGGCCCGGAGAGATATTCGGCGAACTTGAGATCCTTGAGGGCTCGGCGCGGGATACCATTGCGGAGACGATGGAGGACAGCCAGCTATGTGTGATCCAGAAAGAACAATTCCTCTCCCTAATCCGGAAAAGGCCGGAACTATCCTTCCGTCTTACTAAGTTGATCGGCCTGCGCCTGAGGCGGATTGAAAGCCGTGTTGAGGATCTCGTTTTCCGGGATGTACCATCCAGACTGGCCCATCTCCTTATTCAGTTGTCGGAGGAATACGGAAATCCAACGCGGGATGGGATTTTATTAAGCATTAAGGTTACCCATCAGGAGATGGCTAACCTGATCGGATCTATCAGGGAGACGGTTAGCGCAACATTAGGAGAATTTAAAAAAGAGGGACTGATCACCTTTGAGGGCCGGAAGATCATTATTCTCAGGCCCGAACTACTCAAAAAACAGGTGAGATCCGTCCTCTAGCAGAATACTTTTGTCCTGCTTTGTAGTCCATCCTATTCGATATGGCTATATCTTAAAAGACATAACTGAGCACCTCGATGTGCACTAGGCTACAGTTAGCAGGGCTTTAAGAGGGTAGAGAAATGGAGATAAATAGTGTGATGGCAAGACCCCCATAGTTGTGCATGATTGTTAAAGAGACATTTCTCTTTATAGCGAAGGACAGGGGGGCCTTATAAGTGTTATGCGTTATTTTGTTATTGTTTCGACTATAGATATGTCTTTTTTAATCCATTCATTTACTATTGTCGCAACCTCTACGCCTTTTTTCTTTGAGAATTTTCTCAGCACTTCCATCATGTCAGGCTCGATGTAAATAGGCAGATACATCTCTGCATCTGGACGATAAAACTTACCTCTCTCCCCTTTGGAAAAATCGTATTCTTTTTTCATTTATTTTCCTCCTGATACTGTTTTGATTCCTTTCTGGTTGCCTTGCGGGCAGAAATAATTCTAATTCTGCAAGAGTCGGCATCCAACTGCTGGAAAGTATGTACTGCAACCAGTAAAATACCATTCCCGTCAATTCCAATAGTAGCCCATCGGTCTTCATGTTCGCCATGTTCAGTGTCGAAGATGCTTATCATTCTTGGATCAAGAAAAATAGTGGATGCCTGCTCAAAGCCAATCTCATGTTTTTTTCGATTTGATTTTGCTTTATTGGGATCCCAATCAAAATAATAATGCACTTAGTACTCTCATTTATGTTAATCCCCGATTCCTGAAAGTTAGCCATATTCAAGATTTCCCAAAAACAGACCAGTCATCACGGTGTTATTCTACATTTCTCAAATTTATGGCGTACTATTCCGAGTTTTTATTTTTTGAATATACCATTTTTTCAGAAATTACTCTACTGGGCGCTATTGTAGTCCAGCTTACATCCTTCCTCTGCAAGAATAGTTTATTCTTTTAATATGATTACCCTTGAATTATTCCCCTCTCTGAACTCTATTTCTGCCCCTTCTGCAATTCAGATGGCGGAGGGGGCAGTGAGGCGGGTAAAAGAAGGGAAAAGAGGACAGAAATAAATTTTTAGATGGGCTCAAGGTCGAATCAGGCCTTGGGTAGGGAGAGAGAAGTAGTCAACGCATCAAACAAGGAGGATCACAATGAAAAGATTATTTTTGATAGGTATTTTGGTACTAATTGGAGCTTTCCTGGCAGGCCAGGTGATAACCCGGGCAGAAGGCCAGAAAGAGGTCCCGAAGGAGACCCTGGAAGCGGTTGGGCCACAATTGGCTGCCACATTTACCTTTGAGCCTTTTAACCCTTCAATGCCTGATCACCTCTGGATGAAGGCCGATTCCGGCATGATCATCTTCCTCCACTTTGCAAAGCCGGTCAATGAAAAGGGGAATAAGCTGATCTTTGTTGGAGAAGGGATCAAGGGGAGGTTCTGCGCAGAGGATCAGCCGGATAAGGGGAAGACAGGGTATGTCCATTTTCATGCAGCAACTGTTGTTAAAGGACATGAGCATGGCCATGGCGGCGATAAGGGCCAGGAGGGTTTCTGGCTCCGGCATGTAGCTGTTGATGAATTTGACATGATGGGGATGCATTTTAAACCAGGTGTGGCATACAATTTTATGCCGACCTCTGCACCAAAGTGCAAATAAATGATCCATCTCCCGAAAAATACTTTTCCCCTCACCTTTATCCTCTCCCCATAGGGGAGAGGGGTGGGTGAGGGGAGGAGGGGATATGAGTCGATTAATAATTGGGATTCTACTAACCTTATTATTTCCTGTGCTGACAGGGTTTGATCTTTCAAGACATAGCATCCCTCTGGAGGAGATCCTCTCCGGCGGGCCTCCAAAGGATAGTATCCCTGCAATCATGAAGCCTAAGTTTGTGGATTCAAAAAAGGCACTGTTTCTCAAGGCTGAGGACCGTATCCTTGGATTTTCATATAATGGCGAGGCAAAGGCCTATCCTATTAAAATCCTGAACTGGCATGAGATCGTAAATGATAGTGTTGGCGGCAAACCGGTTTTGATTACTTACTGCCCCCTCTGCGGAACCGGTATGGCCTTTGATCCTCTGGTTGATGGAAAACTCCATACCTTTGGTGTTTCAGGACTCCTCTATAAGAGTGATGTGCTCATGTATGATCATCAGGCAGAGAGTCTCTGGTCGCAGATCATGCAGGAGGCTGTAGCAGGAAAACTCACAGGCGCCCACCTGGCCCTGCTTCCTTTGGTCCATACAAACTGGGAGTCATGGAAAAAAGAACATCCAAAAACCCTGGTCCTATCTACTGATACAGGTTT
>CAZYNY010000110.1:0-9500 GCA_964648095.1 uncultured Nitrospirota bacterium
GTCTTTTTAATTCCCCTCTTGAGGGGTGGCAGCCGAAGGCTGACGGGGTGGAGCTTTTAATTCCGCAGCCCGTATTCTTATCGCCTCCCGCACCATAGCATCAACATTATTTAACTGCTGCTTAATCAAGATATCTTCAATATGCACTACCATTAACCCAAACGATTTTAAATAACTATCTCTGATAATATCATATTCTCCCTTAAAACTATGGCCCTCTCCATCAATCTCAAAAACTAACCCTAATTCAGGAATAAAACAATCCACCCCGTCCGGCTTCGCCGTCCACCCCTCAAGAGGGGAATTAACATCAAAATCAATCATCCTTCCGCCCCTACTTTGATCACAACTTGGCATAAGGACCTACTTGAGGCGCTATAATGGATAATAGGCAATTACCTCATTACCGTTTCCAAGATATTCTACTTTAGAACATAGGCTTTTAACCAAATGGCTCCCTATATGGCATGGATGTATTCCATTCACGCTCTCCGGGTCAAATTTTCGGCCCTCCAGGCAATGACAGTGTTCGCGCTTTTCATTGTAATTAAAGCCGTCCCCGCTATCTTTGACATGAATTCGCAACATTTTATTACCATTTATCTCAACCTGCTCTATCTCTATATTGATATACCCATGATCCAGAAATGCCAGACGCTCCTCCCGTTGACTTAAATATTCATCAAAACCCCCTGGCTGTAGTTTAATATGGGAATCCAGCCCCAGAAGTCCATGCTCCAGTGCATTATTGTATAGTTCAGATATGACTACTGAGATCAGGCCGCTGACAGACCTACTTATATTCATCAGATGTAACCAATCTAAGGAGAGTTGTAATATATTTAAGGATCTTATTTTTTCAGGGCCTAAATGGAATGAGAACCTCCAGTCGATGAATCCTTCTATCCCTTTAGTATTTCCTTTAGCCTTTTCCACAACAAGTTCCGGCCTCGGCCTTTCGGAAACCATGCCCGAAAGACAGTTGATCATGAGCAATGATATATCATCCTGACCCGGCCTGCCGGCCAGGTGCCTGCTGACCGACTTAACCAGCGTAGAGAATCGATCTTTCATCTGGACCTGACTTAAAGCCTGAAACATATTCTCGCTGCCGAATGCCCTCCCCTCCGGGTCCTCAGCCTCCAGGAGCCCATCAGAGTATATAATCAATTGACCTGGCTCCTCCCACTGAAACACCTCTGTCTCATTATTAAAATCCTCCTTGTTTAATATTCCCAAAGGAAGATGTCTTGACTTCCAATGATGTAATATTTCGCCCCCTTGACCCATGAAGACTGCCGGCGGGCTGCCTCCATTCCAAACCTTAATGCTCCTACCCCGCAGATCAACAGAGACAAGCACGGCAGCAATATGACAGCCCGTAGGCATCTGGGCGTGAATCCTCCAATTCAGCTCCTCGGCAATCCCTTCAATTGGGCATCCCTTATCGCTCATCGCATAAAAGATCTGCATGATAGGCAGAACCGTTAAGGCTGCGGAAAGCCCGTGCCCTGCTGCATCAGCCAGAATAGCATATATATTGTTGGAGTAAGCACGGGTCACGACAATCAGATCACCGCTAAAATCATTTGCAGGTATGATCCAGCGCTGTGCCAAATCCTTATCAATATCGCCAGAATGGATGATCTTATCCATGACACGCTTGGCCAGGTCCATCTCCTCCTCTGACCTGTGATAGTGTTGTTCTACATTTCTTATGCTTTCACCCAGGACAATCTGCATCTCGAAAATACGCTGCATAAACTTAATTTTATGATCAAAGATCGGGATGTTAATAGGGGGATTTATGTAATCATCCGCATTGCTTTCAATCCATCTTCTTACCTCCTCCTCTCTATTTAACGGTGCTACCAGGATTATAGGGACCCAGCGTTCTCCACAATAGGCCTTAATCCTCGATGCAGCTTCATATCCATCTACCACCGGCATTATGCTGTTCATTAATACCAGGTCCGGAGATTCAGAGGAAAAGAGATCGATGGCCTCAGCCCCGTTTTTGGCCGTAAGAACGGAGAGACCCAATTTATTGCAGTGTTCAGCCAGAGGTCTTAGACTCGATTCCGTATCATCCGCAATCAGTATTTTCATATGTTGAGGATCTTCAAACCTTTCATCTTATTGGAAATAATTTATTAAAATTGGCCACCTCCAATATTTGCAGGACTGTCCTGCGACAATTCACCAGGGATACCTTCTTATTAACCGCGGCGGCCTTCTCATTTAAAAGCAGCAGCATGCCTAATGCAGCGCTGTCTATATAATCTACTCCGGCCAGATTTACCTCCAGTTCATTCACACTTTTTCTTATAATGGCCTCTTCGTAAGCGCTCCGAAATTCCCTGTGTGAATTAAAATCGAATCGTCCGGCCAAGCTAATCGTAACCTTGTCGTCATTTGTTTGAACATTGATATTTATTCCCATGTATCCTCCTCTTCAAATAATCCGGTTTTATTCCTGGATCATTTGATATGTATCTCTGCATCGGTAATCAATATATGTCAATATGGCAGCAGGGATCTCTGATAGAGACAAGGTTTTGTCTACCCCGCCCAGCTTTATCGCCTCCTTCGGCATGCCGAAGACCACACAGCTCGCCTCATCCTGGGCAAGGTTGTATGCACCGGCCCGCCTCATCTCGAGCATACCTTCGGCGCCATCCTTACCCATACCTGTTAATATGATGCCTATAGCATTCTTGCCGGCGTATCTAGCCACCGAGCGAAAAAGGACATCGACTGAAGGCCGGCATCTATTTACTGATGGCTCCTGGTTGATTCCAACATGATACCGTGCCCCGCTCCGGGCTAATGTCATATGATAATTACCGGGGGCGAGGAGGGCTTGCCCAATGAGAACACTATCACCATCTCCTGCCTCCTTTACCCTGATCCGGCAGATTTCATTTAATCTATTGGCAAAGGCCTCAGTAAATTTCTCCGGCATATGCTGGGTTATAAGGATAGGCGGAAAGTTGGCCGGTAATACCTCCAGGAGTTCCCTAATGGCCTCTGTCCCGCCGGTTGATGCCCCGATGGCAATGATCGTGTCCGTTGTCTTTATCATCGAAGAAGTCTTAAAGGTCGGAATAACGGGTGTCCGGGCAGAAGTCTGGGACTTACGTCGGATAAGTTTTGCCTGGGCTGCTGCCTTTACCTTGAAGATCAGTTCCTGTGCCTGCTCTTCCATTCCTCCCTGCATGTTAAATTTAGGTTTAGTGAAAAAATCTACTGCCCCGAGTTCAAGAGCACGGAGGGTTGTTTGGCAGCCTGCCTCGGTAAGGGAACTAACCATAACTACAGGCATCGGCCCGGCGGCCATGAGCTTTTCGAGAAAGGTCAGGCCATCCATCTTAGGCATCTCGACATCCAACGTTAGGACATCAGGATTTAATGCCTTGATCTTATCCCTGGCGATGTAAGGATCCGGTGCAGTGCCTACTACCTCGATATCCAGATCGCTTGAAAGGATGGCGGTCAAGAGCCGGCGCATCAAAGCAGAGTCGTCTACGATCAAGACGCGGATTTTGTTCATCCTTCAAATCCTCCTGAAGAAGGTTGAGGCTAAGGCTGAGGTTAAGGACTTTCTAAACCTTAACCTCGACCTCAACCTGCCTTTCTCCCTTAACCTTAACCTCAACCTTTACTTTAGAACAACGTAACATCCCCTTCCATCTTTTGCCGGTGCAGGGCTTTCTGGTATTGTTCCTCGCGCTCAAAGATCGTCCGGTTCTTTATCCTTTCTATCCTCTTAAGCAATACCCTGCCGGATACAGTGAAGTAATAGATCTTCCTGGGATGGACATCTCCTACATCAACCTTGATGGGTTTGAATCCTTCCAGGGCAAGATAGTCCGTAACCCAGGCCGCATTTTTTGCCCCGACATCGTTTGCGCCTTCATAGATCTTAGCGCCGCCGAAGACCTTCACCTCAAACCGGTTTCTATGTCCTCCCATTTTCATAATATCGTTAATAAGGAGTTCCATTGCATAACTGCCGTAGCGTGCTGACCTCCCCCAGGAATCGGAATGACCGTCACCATTCGGTGCAGGCAGCATAAAGTGATTCATCCCTCCGATATTCAGTATCGGATCACGGATGCAGACCGATATACAGGACCCAAGGACAGTATAAATGACCACGGGGCTTTCACTTATGAAGTACTCACCGGGCATAATAACGGCAATCTCATGGGGAAACCTCTCATCGAGCATCCGCTTTATATGTCTAAATTTCTCGATTACAATTCCAGTCATAAATTAAGTATCCTTCCGGTAAACAGTCGGTTCCACATAGACGAACTGATGCCCTACCCACTGGAGGCTCTCCGAGTGTCCGATAAATAGATGGCCTCCCGGCTTGAGATGATTGTAAAATCTGCGTATCAGTCGTTCCTGCGTCGGCCTGTCAAAGTAGATCATTACATTACGGCAGAAGATGACATCCAGAGGGGTTTTAATTGGATATCTTTCATCCATCAGATTGATCCGCTGGAATACAATCATACTGCTTAGATGCGGCTTGACCTTTACCTTCCCGATATTTACTCCAATTCCATTTGCAAAATGACGCCTGATAACATCTGGTGTCAGGTTTTTAACGCGTTCGATCTCATAAATGCCGGATGCAGCCTTGGTCAAGACGCGTGTTGAAAGGTCGGAAGCCAGTATTTTGCAATCCCATTGGGCAGGAAAACTCATGCCATCATATAATGTTATTGCAATGCTATAAGGTTCTTCACCGGAAGAACAACCTGCGGACCAGATCCGGACCTTCTTCGTTTCCTGGTGTTCCGGAAAGAGATGATTATGCATAAACTCGAAATGTTTGGGCTCACGAAAGAAATCGGTCTTATTTGTTGAGATAAGGTCCAGCATGTGAGTAAATTCTTTTCTTTCAGTTTCTCCAACCACACACGCGTAATATGCCTTAAAAGTCGCAAACCCCAATTCCCGGAGGCGCTTTGATAGTCTTGATACAAGCAGGGCCTTTTTATTTGCAGAAAGCGCAATGCCGGCCTCTTGATAAACCAGTCTGCTAAAGCGCTGAAATTCCTCATCTGTGATGGCGTAGTCCATGTCTTGAAATTTAGGAGTCAGAATACAGAAGTCAGAAATCAGAATACAGAAAGATTCTCTCCTGGCTCCTATCTCCTGACTCCTGTATCCTCATCTCCTTCAAAACTCCTCAAAGGAGTCATTTTTTTCCTGATGGCTATCACCTCCGCTTTTCTCAGCTTTTTCCACGCCTACCAAAACCATCTGATGCTCCCTCTCGTGTCCGTTGCCATGACTGACACCCGCCATCTCCTTTTGCCCGGCAGGCCTCTTTGTTGGTTGGGCATGGGCCATAGACTTATGGCCTGAAATAGCAGTATACTTTGTAGAGACTAATGGCTTACGTGCAACCGCTCCGTTTACCTTCTGTGCCCCAGTCTGATAGTTTTGCCTTCCATTTTCCAAGACCTTGAAGAACTCGACTAACTGGAGGAGTTCCGTTGCCTGTTGCTGCAGGTTCTCGGAAGAAGTGGCAATCTCCTCCACTAATGCCGCATTCTGCTGTGTTGTCTCATCCATCTGCATAATCGCCTTGTTTGTCTGATCGATGCCGCTTGCCTGCTCCTGAGAGGCAGCATTGATCTCTGCAACAATATCGGCCACCCTCTTCACCGACTCAACGATCTCTTCAAGTGTCTTTCCGGACTGGTTTACCATCTCGCTCCCCTCTGTAACCTTCTGCACCGATTCGTTGATCAATGCCTTGATCTCCTTTGCCGCAGTAGCAGAGCGCTGCGCCAGATTTCTTACCTCACCTGCAACTACAGCAAATCCCCTGCCATGTTCACCTGCCCTTGCAGCCTCAACTGCGGCATTCAAGGCTAAGAGGTTGGTCTGGAAGGCTATCTCATCTATTACTGTAATTATATCGGCTATCTTCTTGCTGCTCTTTGTAACCTCACCTATTGCATCTACTGCCTGGGCTGTGACCTTGCCTCCTTTTTCTGCAATTCCACGTGCAGTAAGGGCCAGCTGGTTTGCCTGCTTTGCATTATCCGCATTCTGCTTTACAGTGGAGGTCATCTCCTCCATTGCAGAGGAGGTCTCCTCCAGGGCGCTCGCCTGCTCGGATGTGCGTTGAGAAAGATCCTGGTTCCCGGTGTTGATCTGGACAGAAGCCGTTGATATGCCCTCGGACCCTTGCCGTACCTCGCTGACTACCTCCTCCATCTTCTCCAGCATCCCGTTAAATGCCTGGCCGGTCTGCCCTATCTCATCCTGGTTCTGGATCTCGACACGGAGAGTGAGGTCACCTCCACGGGCCCCTTCGGTGGCAGCCCGAAGCCTGGCAATCGGGCCCAGCACCTGATTGCGGATGAGGATGAAAAGGATGGCGATCATCAGGGCTGCAACCCCGAAGATCCCCATATATAGCATGTTGACATCGCGGTCTATCTTTGCCATAGCTTTGTCTATCGGGATCTGTATGGAGAGGGCGCCGATCATCTGACCTACCTGTGTGCCGGCATGGCAGGAGATACAGGCCTCGGAGCTGGCCCTGTCCGGAGTGGCCCGCCGGTACATCAGTGTCCCGTTAACAGGTTCAACCCTTGCAAAATCCTCCGACCCTCCTTGAAGTGTCTTGATCGCATCTTCTTCAAAGTGATCTTTCGGGCCATTGGCCGGATTCAATGGCGTTCGGCTGATCATTCGGGCAGTATACACCCCTTTTTTGGAGAGCTCCTCGGCGATCTCTCTCGTTGCTGTGGCAGGCAAAGGGATCGTATCCGGCGCGCTATGATCCATAGCTGCCTTCATCCCGGATGCCTTAGCCTTTACAACATAATTTACTGTAATATATTCGCGCATAACCTCGATCTGCTTTTGGATAACCTCGGCGCGCTCTACTACCCTCCTAAGCAGATCCTCACGCATCTGGCTGGCCAGCCAGTATGAACCGATCCCCAAAATAATTCCTATGGTAACTACTGTGATCCCCATCACTTTAGGGCCAAGTCGCATCGTTTTTAAACTGAACATAATCCCCCCTCCTTTTCCTTTAATTATTAAAAGAATAATATTTCCCAATTAATCATTTTCCATCCCTTGTGGAATGGATTTAGCCACATCCTCGATCTCTGATAGAACACGATCGATATTAAGCAGGGCAACCAGCTTCTCGCCGCACTTACCAATCCCGCTTATAAAACTTACATCCACTTGAGTCCCAAATTTCGGTGGAGGCTGGATCTCCTTTCTGGGGATGTTCAATACATCCGATACGGTATCTACGATAATCCCCACAACCCGATCCTTCACAACAACTACAACTATAACTGTAAACCTGGTGTAATCAATCTTCTCCATCCCGAATTTGGAGCGTAAGTCTACAATCGGCACAATCGTACCCCGCAGGTTTAATACGCCCTTGATATAATCAGGAGTATTTGGGATGCGTGTGACTGCAGTATACCCCTTGATCTCCTGCACCCTGAGGATCTCAGCCCCATAGTGCTCCTCCCCAAGTGTGAATGTAAGATATTGACATCCATCTTGAGAAAACCCCATCTGTTGATCCAATACTGTTGCTATTACCTCTGTTTCAGTAGTCATTGACACCTCCTTTTTTTAACTGTAGGGGCGTATTGCAATACGCCCCTACACAGCCGGGCGAACACACAGGTTCGCCCCTACATAGATACACCTATTCCTTTTTTCTCCCTGGCCAATGAAAGGAGGCCTCCAACATCCAGAATAAAGGCAACCTGGCCGTCTCCAAGGATGGTTGCCCCGGCAATACCATCCACCCTTTGAAAGTTCTGCTCCAGACTCTTTATCACTACCTGCTGCTTTCCAAGCAGCTCATCCACAAGTATGGCCACCTGCTCACCTGCCGATTCTGCAATGACAAGCACAGCCTGTGTTGGATCCATAATCTCGGATCTGGTTCCAAATAGATTGTAGAGCCTGGTAATCTCAACATATTCACCCCGTACCTCTACCACCTCTCCTTTTCCTACGATAGTTTTGACCTCAGATCTCCCCGGCTGGATAGACTCTTTGATAGATATAAGCGGCAAGATATAGGTTTCGCACCCTACACGAACTATCATCCCTTCAATGATCGCCAGGGTTAAAGGAAGAAAGATTATAAATTTGCTGCCGGATCCCGGTTCAGACTGGATCTCTACACGCCCGCCCATTGCCTGGACATTTTTCTTTACCACATCCATGCCGACACCGCGGCCGGATACATCGGTAACAACATCGGCAGTGGAAAATCCGGGCGCAAAGATCAGTTGCCATACCTCTTGATTGGACATCGAATCATTTACCGGCATACCACGCTCCAGCGCCTTGGCCAGGATCTTTTCGCGGTTAAGGCCGGCGCCATCGTCGCTTACCTGGACGATTACGTTCCCCCCTTGATGAGAGGCATGCAATGTGATAATCCCTTTTGGATCTTTATCTGCGGCAATCCGCTCATCAGGAGATTCAATCCCATGATCGAGGCTATTTCGAACAAGGTGAGTCAGAGGGTCAACTAGCTTTTCGATCAGGCCCTTGTCAAGCTCCGTATCGTCACCTATGGTCTTTAGCTCGACCTGTTTGTTGAGTTTTATGGCCATGTCCCTTACGAGACGGGGAAATCGGCCGAAGGCAACGCTTATAGGCAGCATGCGGATACCCATAACGCTTTCTTGCAGATCACGGGTATTCCGCTCAAGGTGGACTAACCCGTTTTGGAGTTTTTCATAAGCCGCCGGATCAACTTGCGCTGCGGTTTGCGCCAACATGGCCTGGGTGATCACCAACTCGCCTACCTGATTGATCAGTTGATCGACCTTCTTTACGCTGACGCGTATAGAGGAGACATCCGCCTGTGATTTATATACAGATCTATCAGATGCACGCCGCCCAGCCAGCTCTATATCAGCATCCGGGCTATCTGTCGCCCTCCTGCCACTATTTTCCTTAGATCTTTTTTCTGTATCACTATCTGAATAAATCTCCTCAAAGAATCCATATCCTGGGTCTATTACAGGGGCTTGCGTCGCCCCCTCCAAAGGCAAAGCATTTGGAGCCTCCCCCTCAACGCTCGCATCCGCTCGTTGGTCAATCGCAGGGGAGCGGCCATCCCCCTCCACCGGCACAGCCGGATGGAGCCTCCCCCTCCCTACGCTCGCATCTGCTCGCTGGTCAACAGACTCCTCATCCGCAATTTTTTCTAATCTTCCACACAGCCCGGATGCGGCTTCCGGGTCAACCTTTATCCCATCCCTGTGTCCCGCCAGTTGTATTTTCAGGAGGTCCCCTGCCTTTAGGAAAAGGTCCAGCATCTCATCTTTAAGTTTGAGTCCGCCATTTCGGATCTTATCCAGCACCGTTTCAAGGGAATGGGCAATCTGAGAAAGGTCTTGAAAACCAAAGGTGCTGCTCGCCCCCTTGATGGAATGGGCTGCCCGGAATATGGCATTGAGATC
>CAZYNY010000111.1:0-9458 GCA_964648095.1 uncultured Nitrospirota bacterium
GCAAAAATAAGGCTTACAGCATTCACAAAATCTGATACACCCAACCTAGAACCGCTTAAAAATCTTCCATCGTTTTCCTTCGGCAATGAAACTTCTATGAAAAAGGATGGTAAAGTTCAAAATATTGGCACCGATCTATGGCAGTTCGACAAGTTTGTCGATCTACTTTGTAAACGTGCCGGAATATAAGGAAACGATATGAAATACCTAATCGGAAAAACAATCGCGGTTATTGGGGATACAATTGGAGCTTTGCTAGACGATCACAAGTTAAATGAATCGGGAGAGGATTCTGGTGTCCCATTAACAATGAGTGTAAATATTCCCAGTGAGTCTGGGCCAACACCTCTGCTAATTGGTCAGCCAGGGTCATTTGTAGATATATCTATCCCAACAGGTAGCCTCCTATGTATGGTTACTGCAATAAAAATGACCGAGTCTTTTCTCCCATCAACCGAAATCAAGACGTTGCTCAACGAAGGTGACTTGATACTTGGTTCAGCCAAGCGTCTCTTGGAAGTTATTGCCATTGGTACCATATCCCCGGACGGAACTTTCGAGAGGGGATCAGACGTTTTGCCAACTGTTGGGGCCGATGTCTTTGCAGTACCTTCCGAAACTGTGGAGAAGGTTTATGCAAGCTACTCCCAAGGAAATTTCTCTATTGGAAAACTATCCGTCCTACGAAGCCAAGAAGCCAAGATCAATTTGGATACATTCCTGAGTCGGCATGCAGCAATTCTTGGTCAAACGGGTTCTGGTAAATCTTGGACAGTAGCTTCCGTCCTCCAAAAAATTGCAATATTTCCGCAATCCTCAGTGGTTCTTCTAGACTTGCATGGCGAGTATGAGAAAGCCTTTGGCGATTATGCCACTTACGTAAGCGCTTCAGAAATCGAGCTCCCTTATTGGCTGATGAATTCTGAAGAAATAATGGACATCTGTGTAGATAGACATGAATCCGCAGCCCCAAATCAAATTGCAAAGTTTAAGGAGCTTTTGCAGATCTCAAAAGAGAATAATCCGGAGAACATCAGTTTGGGAATTCCCAAGATCACCATAGATACGCCTGTCTACTTTGATTTCCAGCAGATCATTGCAGAGTTCCAGCAACTTGACACAGAGATGGTTGCTGGCAAAACAGGGCAAAAACAGGGGCCCTTGTATGGTCAATTTACAAGACTCCTCATGAGAATCCAGTCCCGTCTCAATGATAAACGGTTTGATCTTATTTTCAATCCAAAAACGTATAAGACTTCCGCATCAATGGAGACTCTCTTTCGTAAAATCCTTGGTGAGGAGACCGAGGCCAAGAAACTTGTGGTGCTTGATCTCAGTCCAGTTCCTTTTGACGTCAGGGCTTCGGTTATTTCATTGATTCTTAGATGCTTGTTTGACTTCGCGTATTGGTACAAGCGGAAGAACGAGAAACCTTACCCTCTCTCAGTCTTTTGCGATGAAGCACATGCCTATTTAAATGATGCTGACATAAACCATAAATCATCAAGATTTTCTGCTGAACGTATAGCCAAGGAAGGCCGCAAGTATGGAATAAGTCTAACTGTTATTAGTCAACGACCACGCGAGGTGTCAAGTACTATCTTGTCACAATGCAATTCTTTTCTCTGTCTTCGTATCTCAAATCCGGATGATCAAGGCTACGTGAAAAACTTATTGCCCGACTCAATGAGAGGCATTGTAGACATCTTTTCGACTCTTAGGCGTGGCGAGGCAATCCTGATGGGGGACGCAGTAATGATGCAAACACGAATTAAACTCGATCATCCCAATCCGAAGCCAGACAGTAACGATGTTTCCTTTACAACCGAATGGAGCAAAAGCCATACTCCTATTGATATTGCCAGCATACTAGATGTGTGGAGAAGGCAAAGCATATAGACATGACAAAAAAGAACTTGAAAAACAGGATCAGAGGACAAATCTCTTAATAAAAGTGATCCTTAATTTATATTTCAGCAACTACCCGCTGTTAACATGCTCCGGGCCCAAGCCGGTTCTCGCCTGGCTAGGTGCAGATAGTATAATATTCACTAAAACTAAGGATTTGCTTCTGGCAGGGAATTGGACTTCATCATCAACTACGATATCATATACCGGATAGGGGTGGTATGATCAGGAGGAAGATTAACAAAAAGATATGTTATGATTTAATATAAATTTAAACAAAAGAGGATATATTATGGGAATAGCAGTTACACAAATTAAGCATCCATACATTACACTTAACAAAAAGATAAGAAGTGGTGAGCCGGTTATATCGGGCACAGGTATTCGTGTTTTGGATATAGCTGTTAGATATGAGGTCATGGGAATGTTGCCTGAAGATATTATTGTTGCGCTGCCGCATCTTAACCTCCCGCAGGTTCATGATGCTTTATCATACTATTATGAGCATAAACATGAGATGGACAAGATATGGAAAGATGCAATCAGGAAAGTAGAGAGCCTTAGAAAGGCGCAATCACCCATTCTGGAGAAGAAGATTGGCAAGATTAAAGATCTACACATATGAAAATATTGATGTCCGTGTTGTAGAAGGTTTAAGAATGCCTTTATGCTGATATCTTATCTGCAGATGAGATGAAGAATCAGATAGAGTTTTTGTAAAAATCTCCGAGAATTAATATCTGAATATCGTCAGTTCAATAAAACATAGTCAAGGGACTGGACTTCATCATCAACCCCTTCCTAAACAAAGAAATATTGACAAAAAAATTTAGGTCTGCCATCATAAACGAAATTCCATCAAACAAGGAAAGGAGGAAAAAATGGCGCTACCCATTAAACCTACCCCTGCCTTAAGTGGTAAAGATGCAGAAAAATTCTTTAAGAAAGCCAAGGAAGTAGAAGAAGGTAAGCATAAGATATCTGATGCCGATTATAACAGGGCTATGTCCATTTATAGAAAGGTTATGAAAAAGGCTAAAGAAAAGGTATAATGCTGACCATTGATAGAGCTATTTACATTTAAACGAATAAATGTTATCCAAGACCTTAAGTCCTTTGATTGTGAAGATCCCGATCTGAACGATTTTTTCCAGAATGAATCTATCAACTATACCGATCAACTTCTAGCTGTAACATATGTTTTTGAAGATACTACTGAGGTAGCGGGCTTTTTTACTGTCCTAAATGATAGAATTAGTCAGTCTGATGCAGATAAAACCACTTTTAATCGCCTTTCCAGGCCCATTCCAAATGAAAAAAGATATAACGATTTTCCAGCGGTAAAAGTAGGGCGACTTGGAGTGAATACAAGATACAAACGGAAAAGGGTGGGATCTGAGATGTTAGATTTCATAAAGGGCTTCTTTACAAATAATAATAAAACTGGTTGTAGATTCATAACAGTTGACGCATATAACGAACCTGAGATTTTAGGATTCTACCGGAAAAATAGTTTCGATTTTTTAACTGTAAAAGATGAAAAAGATGACACTCGCCTAATGTATTTTGACCTTAGGAGTTTTAAAAGATAACAATTTTTAACTGACCCATGCCATTTTACATGGCGTTGAGAACAGTAGGGGCACTTCTTTTTGAGGGGTTTGACTTCATCATCAACTACGACATCAAGTATCGCATGGGGCGGGATGGTGAAACAGAAATCTATTAGAAGAACCAAAGATTTTAATGTAGAATCAAGTTAAAATAACAGAGGAGGTGTTATGTATGGGCACTGCTACAGCAAAACAAATTAAACCTGAAGATTATATTCTTTCGGTTCTTTCCCCGGAAGAAAGACTTGATGCCGCTTTCAAGATAGCAAAAGAGGCATTCAAAACCACGAAACTGACGATGAAGGATGTTGACAATGCAGTTAAAACAGTAAGGAAAAAGGCTTACGAAAAAAAGAAATAAAATAGTTATTGACACCGGTGTGCTTATCTCTGCGTTTGCTTTTGGCGGCCTTCCTGAAAAGGTGGTCAAAAAGGCGTTTTCAGAGGCTGAAATATACGTGTCTCCAGACCTGTTAAACGAATATCGAAGTGTTCCCTTAGAGCTTGAGGCAGCAGGAAAGATCACCCATCTTCAATTAGAGGCATTAATCACAGGTATTGCCGCCTTTGTAGCAAAAGCAAAGATTGTATTACCGAGCAAACGAGTAACACTCTGCCGGGATATGGAAGATAACATGCTGCTTGAGTGCTGTCTTGAAGCAAAAGCACATTTTCTTATAACAGGTGATAAAGACCTGCTTGAAATTAAAACTATGCCATTCACTTTAGCAATACTGACACCGCGGAAATATTTAGGTCCGTAGTCCAGGTTTGACTTCATCATCAACTACTATATCAAGTGTCGGATGGGGCGGATAAGAAATAGGTGGAATAAGAGGTACTTTGATGGAAGCGAAGATTAAAGGTAGCATCAAGGGATCAAAAGGGTTCGGACAAATAGGTGCCCACGACTTTGCGAGTGAAGACATGATTCGGGTTTTGAGGGCGATGACGCCAGCAAAGCGGCTGGAGACGGCATTTTATCTGGCGTCCCTGGCCCGAAAAATGATGCTGGCCCAGGCAGCCCAGGACCATCCTGACTGGACCGAAAATCAGGTCAAAAGGCACGTGGCCGGGAGAATCCTCCGTGGAACAAAATGAACTTCTCCGATATTCGATCCGGGCGTTTGAAGACCTGGGTATTTCCTACATGATCGGCGGGTCGTTGGCTTCTTCGGCTTACGGTGAGCCTCGCCTGACCAATGATATTGATATCGTCGCTGACCTGAGGTCCCAGGACGTTCAGGGACTCATGACAAAGTTTCGGCTGGATGAATTCTATATTGATGAAGAATCCGTCAAAGAAGCCATAGCCCAGCTAGGTCAGTTTAACATTATCCACCCCTCATCCGGCTACAAAGTGGATGTCTTTATTGCCCACCAAGATGCGTTTGGTCGCTCCCAGATCTCTCGACGGAAAAGGTTGCAAACCCCAGATGGAGAAGATGCATATTTTGCCTCGTCTGAAGATGTCATTTTAAGCAAGATGGAATATTTTAAAATGGGGCAGTCGGAACGGCAGTTAAGGGATATTATCGGGGTGATGCGTGTTCAAGGGGGCCAGCTCGACCGCTCTTACATCCGCGAATGGGCAGCCAGGTTAGGACTGGTGGAGGTGTGGGAGGTCGTTCTTGAACACATTGAAAAGCTTGAGAGGGAAGAATGAGCAGGAGGCAGCTATGGCCATAGCGGACATCCAGGACTGCCTGAAACTCATACCAGCGGTCAAGAAGGCACCCCAGGGATATCTCTGGTCTTCCTATGACCCAGACAGATACGCTCTATATCAATTTTAAAAAGCCGAGCCATGCCGCCGACACTGAAATTACTGACGATGACATCATTATTCGTTATCAAGGTGATGAAGTTATGGGTCTTACTATCCTGCATGCAAGTAGGCGCTGATGCCTTCCGCCCCCTTTATGCAAAAGGGGGCGGTGATACCTCCTAAAACACCCCTTTTACCTTCCCCGTCTCCACATCCACATCAACACGCCTGTAGGCCGGGTCTGATGCGGTTCCGGGCATTAGTTTGATGGCGCCGGCCACAGGCACTACAAACCCTGCACCCTTGAATGTCATGATGTCCCTGATAAAGAGTTTCCAACCCTTGGGGACGCCTTTTAAATTTGGATTGTCGGTGAGGCTCAGATGTGTCTTCACCATGCATGTCCCAAGCTTTGCTATCGCCGGATCTTCTTCCATCTTCTTGATCTTGCCAAGGGCATCGGGGGAATACTCTACCCCATCGGCACCATATACCTGTTCTGCTATTAATTCAATTCTGGTTCGTAGCGGCGTTGAGAGTTCATAGAGGAACTTGAAGTGGTTAGTCTCCTTGCAGGCATCAATGACTGCATCGGCAAGCTCAAGCGCACCATCTCCGCCCTTTAGCCAGTGTTTGGAAACGGCAAACCTTGCGCCCGCGGCCTCAACAAGTCTCCTTGCAACCTTAATCTCATTATCCGTATCGTTGTAAAAATGGTTTAAGCAGACCACAGGATTGATCCCGGCCTTTTTAATTGTTTTTATGTGGTGGAGGAGGTTTTCACATCCCTTCTCGACCCATTCCACGTTTTCCTTGGCATACTCAGCCGGTATCGGTTTACCGGGGGCCGGAATAGGAGCCCCTCCGTGGCATTTAAGCGCCCTGATGGTGGCGACAATTACAGCGGCATGCGGTTTAAGCCCGGACATCCGGCACTTTAGGTTCCAGAACTTCTCAAACCCGATGTCTGCGGCAAAACCGGACTCTGTTACTACATAGTCCCCCAGTTTAAGCGCTATACGGTCTGCAATGATGGAAGACTGCCCGATTGCAATGTTTGCGAAGGGCCCGGCATGGACGAACACAGGCTGCCCCTCTATTGTTTGCAAGAGGTTCGGTTTTATCGCCTCCACCATCCATGCGGTCATGGCGCCTGCAACGTCAAGGTCCGATGTGGTAATATCTTTACCATTCTTGTCATAGGCCACGACTATTCTTCCTATCCTTTCCCTCATGTCTTTCAGATCGCTTGAGACTGCCAGAATCGCCATCACCTCGGAGGATACGGCTATGGCAAACCCTGAATTCATCATAAAGCCGTCGTCCTTCCCTCCAATTCCGATAATAATGTTTCTTAATGCCTGGGCGCAGAAGTCCATGATCCATTTCATCTGGATGTTGGTCGGGTCTATGTTTAACCTCTTTAGGCTTCTTTTTGCAAGCTGCTCGTCTGTGTAATTGAACTCATGCTGCATGCGCGATGTCAGGGCAACCATGGCAAGGTTGTGGGAATTCATCACCGCATTTATATCGCCGGTTAAGCCAAGGGAAAATGGCGTCAGGGGTATGCACTGGGAGAGTCCTCCTCCAGCAGCGCTCCCCTTCACGTTCATTGTTGGACCGCCGGATGGCTGCCTGATAGTTCCAATGACGTTCTTCCCCCTCTTTCCGATGCCCTGTGTAAGCCCCATGGTAGTTGTTGATTTCCCTTCTCCTAAGGGTGTGGGGGTGATGGCCGTGACATCAATATACCTTCCATCAGGCCTCCCCTTAAGACGTCCCAGGATGCTCTGAAAGTCAACCTTGGCTATGTGGTGGCCATGCGGAAGGAGTTCCTCCTTCTCAAGTCCCAGCTTATCTCCAAGCTCGTAGACAGTCTTCATATGCTTCTCTGCTGCCTCTGCAATCTGCCAATCTGCATTTTTTGTTGGATCTAATGGCATATTATTCCCTCCTTTTTCTATAGCATTAACATTAAAATAAAAAACCATCTGAACGCATTAGGTAAAGGCAATAAATAAATTGCCTTTACTAGTACGCCCAGACGGTCGGCATGTGCCAGATTCCTGCTTCCCGGTGGTCATCCCACCTTAATTCCGTCAGTTGCAGGCCGGCAAAAGTTTGTTTTGTCCTTTGTACATTAAGAGGGAACTGTTGTCAAGTTTTTTTTAGATTTGTTTAATTATTTTGACAATCCCCAGTATCTTTAGTATAAATACAAGATTTATTTTTTCTTAACAAGAAGGGATCAGGGGAATCATGGACGCTATGTCAACTTCGTGGGTCGGTTATGTAAGTCTTGCCATTTTTGTTCTTGCCTACACACTCATCATACTTGAGAGCAAACTCCATTTAAGAAAATCAAAGCCTGTCGTCATTGCCGGCTGTACGATGTGGATGTTTATCGCACTGTATGAGGCGTTATCAGGTGGAGGGCACGCAGAAGAACATGTAAAACAACTGATAGGAGAGATAGGAGAGCTGTTATTATTTATTTTGGTAGCAATGACATATATCAATGCCCTCCAGGAGAGGCTTGTCTTTAGCTCCCTCCGGGCATGGATGACCAGAAAGGCGTTTGGTTACCGCACGCTCTTCCTGGTTACAGGTGTTATTACCTTCTTTCTTTCATCAGTAGCCGATAACCTTACAAGCGCCCTGGTAATGGCTACTGTTGTTGCTGCAGTGGGGAGCGATAACAAGCGATTCCTTGTCCCCTCACTTATTAATATAGTTGTTGCGGCCAATGCAGGCGGCGCATGGACACCCTTTGGAGATATCACAAGCCTCATGGTATGGATGGCAGGAAAGGTGGCAACAGGAGATTTTGTTTATATTATTTTTCCATCCATCATCAATTGGGGGGTAACTGCTGCGATTATGTTCCCCTTCATCCCCTCCGGCAACCCGCCTGGAAGCAAGGAGAGGGTCGAGATGAAGATAGGGGCCAAGCGCATTATCTTTCTTGGGGCCGCCACCATTGCCATAGCCGTCTCCTTTCATCAATTCCTACACCTTCCTCCCGTAATGGGTATGATGATGGGGTTCGGCCTCCTGATGTTCATGGGCTTTTATCTTAAAAAGCAGGATAAGACCAGGAATAAGACATCTAAAGAGCAATTCAATATCTTCAGAAAGGTGGAGCAGGTGGAGTTCGATACCCTCTTTTTCTTCTTCGGGATAATTTCGGCCATCGGCGCCCTGCGGTATATCGGCTATCTGGATATCTTTAGCCACTCGATTTATGGCGGTCTCGGTAATACCTTTGCAAATATAGGTATTGGGGTATTGTCTGCGGTTATTGATAATATCCCATTGATGTACGCTGTATTACAGATGAACCCGCCGATGGGCCTCGATCAATGGCTGCTTATTACCCTTACAACAGGCACGGGCGGAAGCCTTCTATCTATAGGCTCTGCCGCCGGTGTAGGCGTAATGGGGGTATGCAAGGATGATTATACATTTATTTCCCACCTTAAATGGACGCCGGCAGTGGCAGCAGGGTACATTGCAGGAATTGGGTGCTGGTGGTTGATCACACATTGGTTTATGTAGATCAGGCTAAATACTCATTTCCTTCACACATAGAAAAATCTGTTATAATTCCTCTATATATTATAGGGAACCACCTTATTGAAAACCTCTATTAGATTCTACAGAAGATCGGTACCATAGGATATGAAGAGGTACATTCTTTCTATGCTGTTCGCTCTAATCATTATAGGTTGCTCCTCCAAAGTGCCGCCCGAGTTCGAAAAAGGGGAAAGATTTTTTAATACCTTTTGCGCAAATTGTCACGGTTTAAAGGCAAAAGGGACCGGTTTCGGGCCTACATTTTTGACAAAGATTTATGAACCAGATCACCACCCTGACGCCGTTTTTATGTCGGCACCACTAACGGGTGTAAGGGCACACCATTGGAACTTTGGAGATATGCCCAGGATAGAGGGGATAAGGGAGGAGGAGTTAAGAGAAATTATTCCCTATATCCGATGGCTGCAGAAAGAGGCAGGGATCTTTTAGGGGATTTAAAATATGGAATCAACGCCTGAAGTGTGCGGCAGGCAACAGCCTGTCCGCACAAGTGAAATGTTATGCCAGATATTTTCAGGATGCCTTTTCGAGGCGTTCTGCTACCCAGACTTTGATGATGGATTGTCGAGGCA
>CAZYNY010000112.1:0-9321 GCA_964648095.1 uncultured Nitrospirota bacterium
ATGATATGATCCCGGAATCTGATAAGGCACGGATTGCAAGGGCAGTGGAATATGGATCTTCATTCCAGGAGCCGTCAGGGAGCTGGGTTGAGGTAAGATATGAGATGGCAGCGCTTCTGATTGCAAGATCTAAGGTGGATCGGGTAAGGGCCTGGAATGCCAAAGACGTATCAGCGACATTCCCCCAAGATCCGCCTGCCTGCTGCTTGGAGATAAGATATGTCGCAGCTTTTGATAGTGAATTGGAAATAGATGTTGTCTTAGACTGGGTCTCAAGGGCCTGCATGACTAAGGCAGTGTAGTAGATCCGGTTTGTATCCCCTTTTACAAAACCCCATCCTCCATCGGTGTTCTGAGCAGAGAGGAGGTAACTCACTGCCTGGCTGATGGTTGTGGCGTCGGCGCTACCTGATGCAGCCAACCCCTGCAAGGCCATTGCAGTGTCTAAGACATTGCTTGGATAACCATCTGCGCCTCCAAAGCCACCATCGCTATTTTGTCTTGATAAAAGGGTAACAACTTCTTTGGTTGTATCAATGCCTTGATTAACAAAGACCTTGATTTTTCTTGCAACATATTCGCTATATGAAACATTTTGGAGCTCAATCCAAGTAATAGCATCAGGTATATCAGGCGACAATGGGCTTACAGCTTGCAGGGCTGTCACAGCTTCTAACGTATCCCTCAGATAAGTAGGCACTAAATCTTCTTCGGTCACCTCTATGGCATTGGCAGGGTCTCTTAATCCCCAAAATAGAGCGCCTTGCTTATTGGCAATAAGCCAGTTTGTGCCATTTGAGATAGCAACAGCCTGGTCGCTATTCTGGGCCCAGGCGATACTGTAGTGGTGCATAGTTACAACCAATAGGAATATGAGGCATTGTCCTATTGCCTTATTGAAATAAGCAGAAGATAACGAGCCTATTTTTCTTTGTCCAATCCGCATCTTATTTTTATTTCTTCTGGTAAATATGCAAAGTCCCTTTTCCTGTAGCTACAACGATTTCTGGTATCCCGTCTCCCGTTACGTCATCCACAAGAATTTCACTGATAGATTCGTTGTCCAAAAAAGGCTTACTGATCCAAACAGAGTTGTATTTTTTTCCATCCCAATTCAGGACATGTAAATATTCCTTCAGGTCCAGGATATCTCGTCCTCCCTCCGGATCTTCAGGTCCTAATCGTCCTGTTCCCTCGCTGAAAACCACCTCATCAAGTCCATCATTATCTAGATCACCCAGGGCTAAACGCCCTACTCCCAGGTAATTGTTATGGGATTTAAAGGGGATTTGCTTTCCAACAAATTCTGAGCCTGCCTTGTTTGGGGTAAATCGAACTAATGGTTTTTTTTCGCCATAGAACCCGCTCTTCACCAAAAGGTCAGTCTTGTTCTTTATGGAAGTGGAACCTGCCGCACCATGATTCAACCAAAAATAGAGATCTTCAATTTTTGGTGAGCTTTTAAGTGGTATCCAGTCAATTTTATATTGGTCATCTTTTATGAAGGAGAGTAACATGTGTGGTGCATATAATTCATTTATCACGGATGGGCTAAATTTACCTATAAAAACTGTAGGATTGAAAGACTCTTTTATATCCGTCTTCCATATAACCGGAAAGCCAGGCTCCATGCGTCTAACCCGCATAACCCCTTCTGGGAAATTCGCCTTAAAGCGCTCAAATGTAATGATTTCATCCTTTCCATCTCCATTTAGATCTGCCTGTGCTATGGCATGGTCCTTTTCAGGCCAGTTCCAAACCCAGCTTTTGATCTTAGGGTCATCAAGGGATTCCAGAAACATATACTGCTCGTGAAGAACATATCTCCCATCTAGCCATTCCAGCATAATGAAAGGTGGGTGTATTTCGAGGACTGTCCTTTGAAAAACAGTCCATACCTTTGGACTTACTATTTCCTGGAGTGCATTGAATTGATTTTGATCATCAAAAATGTCATGCCATTTTTTTTGCCATTTTTCTTCAAATGTACTTCCATTATATTCTATTACCATTACCATAGGATTTTTTGGCAAATATACAAATCCGATGTCAGACACGACGATTTCCTTTATCTTGTTTCCGTTAATATCGGCAGCAACAAGTTTCATTATCCCGCCCTCTGCCTCTGTAAGTTGAGGACTTTTCCAAATTTCCTTAAAAGTAAATTCTTGGGCAACTGCGATTCTAAAAAATGTCCCGACCAAAACAAAAACCAATAAAATAACCATGAGTCTTTTTATCATCATATTCTAATACCTATTTTGGACACGGATTATCCTGCCATGATGAATTTCGCATATCAAAATGCATTGAACTAAGACTATCCTCCACACCGATTCCACCATTTTTATCAAGAAGTATTTTTAATGCATTGCAGACATCACCCTTAGGAACATCCCCCTTACTATTACTGATAACCAGATCGGCGGCAACACCGTCGAGATGATAGCTCTTTTCCGTCGGTGTCTTTCCCTTTTTGTCATATATTGCTTTGTGGCTGATCCAAGTACGATAACCACTCTCTATCCTTGCAGAACCAGTAGCCGGATCAGCATTAAATGCCGCAATAAGCTTTTCAATTGCTACGATCAAAGTGAGGCTAATACGAAGATATGGTGCAAAACCATTGCTCTTGAATTGCCCCAGGGTAAGATGGGTAGATATTTTATCACCTTCATTAGCTGTATTTATTTCAATCAAACCACTCATCCCTTCCGGGTTCGGGTCTTTATACTTCTTGGTACAGTCGTTTTCGCTCTCTTTCTCTGTGCACAGATCATTCTTTAAGGCCTTGGTTAGAGGGATAATGGCATAGACCTTATCATCTCCAGTATAGATTATATTGTCTGGTCCCGGCAAAGTTAAGAGTTCCGGCTCCAGTGCAAGTTCAGCAAGTTCAATCTGGCGGTACATTGCGATTTGGAATGAATAGATAGTTAACAGGAAAGGTGCCACTTCCAAACGCGATGCGGTACTTCCACCCCCAAATCCACCACTTATCCTATAGGTCCCATCACCGCCTATTGGGTCCTGGATGATATAACCGACACCGATCCAATCCTGCACTGTCAGGTCCCTTTCGGGGACTATAACCTCTTGGCCACTATTTACCGCATTTATAATGTCAGTCTTCACCTCTTCTGAGAGCCGGAGTAATGGCAGGATAGTGCTGATATTTTGGTTAGTGATTGCATGAACAGGTATACCCTGGTCATGGGCTAACTGTATTACCTTTACAGCAGAGACAGCCTGGGTTTCATATATCTCCTCCAAGACCTTATGTTCAAGATAGGAAGATTGGTTTCCGATAAGTTGCATAAAAGGCTTGATACGGCTTAGGTCGCCGTCCACAGGAATCACGGTATGCACATTTCTATCAAGATCTACAATTAACCCGGCCGGAGAGATACTCTTTGGAGCACCAAAGAGGTATGCAACGCTGATATCTACGAAGGCCATGATCACTGATATATCTCGGACAGTAACTACTTGATGTAATGCCCTGATCTGCCTTGTGGCAGCATCCAGTTTTTGGTGGTAAGTCATGGCTGTTACGTAAAGTAGCTCACCAAGGTGGTCATCAAGGCTAACAGGCTGGCCAGCTGTAATCTGATCACTGATGGTACGAAGCTTATCTATCCGCGATAATGCCTGTATCTGAGGAACATTTTGAACATCTAACCCAATACTGTAATATCCACCTGATATTATAATATTTTCTACCTGATCTGAATTAATAGTATTATTAAAAAGAAACACTAACCTCTCCTCTTCGCCTGCCCCAACAGGGCTCCCCTCTGCCACAAGGATCCCATCTAATTTTAGCTGAGGTTTGAGACTGACTAGATAGGCCGGCGTTGAGAAGAGATCGCCATAAGCACTAATTGTAGTCTCATCGGCTGCTGTGGCTGGGGCGTAGGAGAGGGTAAGCCTTTTTCCGATGATAGAAGGGAGGAAGGAGGTATATGAAAGATCGATCTCTCCTGTGATCGGATCGGATATAGTGATGGTAAACTTCTGCCTATATGTATCTGGTATTTCGCTATAGGTTGCTATGGTAGTCCTTATTGTGTATGGAGGCTGACCGATTATTATGCCAAAGGGCTCTGGAACTATATCAAGGTTTCTCGCCAGGGCTTCTGGAAGAAAGCCTGAGGCATTTGTGTTTAAGAAGACTTGAAGCTGGTTACGGTAGAAGTCAAGGGGAGACTCGAGTCTAAAGGCGGAGAGATAGTCTGCCTGATCAAATAGAGGTATGCCGGTAAGGGTGAGTGTCTGGGTTTTTGTCTGGCCTTTAAAACTTGGGTCCATATCTACCCATGTATCTCCAGGCCCGGGTACTGCCCCTCTTGAACTGATAAATGGCACATATGCCTGCACCCATACATGCTGAGTTTGAATAGCGGTGATCTTTCCACCTGATACTATTGTGGTAGTAGGTCTACCCAGGGTAGCAAGGAGTGATCCCGCCATATTTGCATCCTCCACCCCAAGCCAGGACATGGCCTTATCTGTCGGGATCTCGACCGTACCTACCACATAACGGGCAGGGATTCCAGAGGCCCTGAAAAGGGCAATCAGAAGAGATGCCTGGTCCCATTCATTTCCCCCTCCCTCTTTTAAGGTCTGAGTTGCCCCTTTTAGAGAGCCTGCATATGGCTCATATCTGAAATTATTACGAACAAATTCATAAAGCCTGACAGAAGAGCCGCCAAGTTGATTCGCAAGGTCTATTATCTCCTGAGAAAGTGGCGCCTCTTCTGTTCCGGCCAGGTCTGAAGGGCCAGGAGGTTCAGCAGCGTAAGCATAAGGCAAAAGAAAGTTGCCTATCTGCTCAAGCCAGGAGGTCTTGACCGGTTTTAGTTTGCGGGAGCGGTTAGTAGGCGCTGAGGGTTTGAATGGGGTATGTCTAGGCTCTTTGACTTTTTCTTTTAGCTGTTCTGCTGTGGCCTTGATCTTTACCTTAAGACCTTTAAGCTTTCTTTGGGCAAGGTCCTTGTCTTTTTTACTCTTTGCCTTCTTCCTCTCGGACTCTAATCGGATGATCGAATCTAAGTTCTCATCTAAGGTCTTATAGTTTGTATTATATTCGGCCGCTGCCTTTTTATGGCGATCCAATATTAATGCAGGAAGACCAGCCTTTTTCAGATGGGCTTCTTCCTTGGCAAATTCGTCTCTGATCTTGGGATCAGCCTCTCCCATATTCTTTCTATAGCCATTTAGTCTCTCTAGTGTCTTGGTGATATCCTTACCAGAGGCTACCTGCTGATCCAGGTCTGCTACTACCTGCTTGATAGATCGGAGGGATTCTTCGAATCTTTGGGAGGTTGACTTGGTTAAGGGCAGGCTGTCTTGAGAATCAGGAAGACTCTGTGCCCAGACTGCATAGTTCCATGGCTCGATAGAAAACCAGGCGAAGAAGATGAGGATGATTACTGCTATCGGCTGTAATCTGTTCTTAAAATATGGATGCATGGATTCTCAGTATAAAAACTGATAGTGTATATACCTCAATTGAACATGCCGCCTTTATACCATCCCGAAAATGGTTTGTCAAGCCGTTTTTCTCAGGTTTGTTGTTAACATATCAAAAGGACAAGAAGTTGACCTTGTGGGACAAAATATTGACCTCTGTCCCACCCAGGACCCATCTGCCAATTGCGTTGATGTAAGATAATTTATAGCCACTCCTAAGACTGTGGCATCTGTTGATAATGCGACCAATGCGCTACAGGAAAGTGCGGTCTCAAAGATGCTGCTACCAAAGCTTCCGTTAGTGTTTTGCCTTGATAGAAGATAGCTGCTTGCAGAGCTTAGGGAAGATGTAAGATTAAAGGAGCGCTTGAAATCATTTAGCACTAAGAAGGCCAGGGAGGTATAAAGTATTTCACTTGGATTGCCTTTGATAATCCCCCAACCGCCATCGGTATTCTGGCCTGCTAAAAGGAAGTTTATTGCAGTAGATGCGGTTGTTGTATCTGCTTGTCCTGCTACTTCCAGGGACTGAAGGGCAGAGAGTGTATCCACTATATCAGAGGGAAAACTTTTCTCAAGATCTATCCCCCATCCTCCATCTGTCTGCTGTACTGATTTGATGGAGGTGATAAGACTGGTTACATCAGTGACTGATGCAAAGAGGACCTCTAATTGTTTTGCCATATCATCTACGTTATTGGATGTCTGGGGAGAGAGATAATTTATGGCATTGGTAAGGCTGATATCTGTTATTCCTAAGATTTGTAATGTGCGTGCGGTAGTTGCTGTAGTCTGAAAGACACTGTTTAGGGATGTTGTAGCCCCTCCCCAACTTCCATCTTGATTCTGGGTGGAGTAGAGATAGAACAGGCTGTTGTCAATGGAGGGTTGCTGGGCATGGGCAGGAGTACCTATCAAAACAAACGATATGAAAGCAAGTATAATTGCAATCTTATTTTTTATAAAATCTTTCATTCCGAATAAATTGATGTAAGAATTGATGACTTTCATGTATATTTCTTTGCCGATTCAGGGTCTATTTTCCTTAATGCCTCTAATGCTGATTTTGCTAAATGATAAAGATAATATTCCTTAGTAACCGGTTCAGGCATAGGTCCCTTTAGTGGATCGAGCTGTTTGGTTAAAAAGTCCTTAGCTTCAATAATATTCAATATTCCAACAGCCCAGTCTAGGTCTTTTAAGTATTGGAAACAAATACTCCAATCTGTTCCCAAGGTGGTTTTTTCTATTACTATGAAAATATCATTAGATTTTTGAATAGCTAATAATATCCTCTCTTTGGCGTCTTCTAGTTGTAAAGTGGCACAAATATAGACCGCCCGTCCACCAGCGTCACTTTTTACATCGTCTACGAGTTCTAGCAATATCTTATTTACTCTTTGCTCAAGTTCAGTATTTTTTATCTTTTTCTGGTATTCAGTGACAAATTGATAATGAGCAGTGCTTCCGCCCATACCAAAACCCAAAATCTTCTTTTTGATCTCTTCTCTTAAATCCTCTTTACTTAAGCAATTCCATTCGGATATTGGCCTGTATATTGGGATATTATCTTTTTCCATAATGTCCTTAATTTCTGCCATAGTTTGAGATTTACTTACCTTTTAGGAATAGCCGTAACAAAAATGCCATCTCCCTTTGCAATATAAATAAAATTGTCTGCGATAGTAACTGAGTAAACCTCCTTTTCTTCTTCAAAGGAGATCACTTTTTTTAATTCGCCATTATTTGAAATTCTCATGATATCAATAAATATATCAACTTTATGCATCCCTGCCCTTTCTCTTTTTTCTTTTGGATAATGCTGATTTCCCCATGCAGCAATAAAAGGACCTTGCTGAACAACATAGGCAACATGCGGGCAAGGGTATGTGAATATCAAACGAGGATCTGAAGGCCTTGAACAGTCGAAAACTTTGAACAGATGTCCTGATTCTACCATCTGGACAATTAAGAATGGATAATGGACAAAAAAATTCTTATACGGCAATAATCTGCCTTCAATAACTGCCATTCGCCTAGGCTGCATGGCATCGCTAATATCCAATATAAGGATTTGCCCTTGTTCGTTTTTAATGAGGGCTACATCATCATGGAAAAGCTCAAGACTCATACAGAGGAAATTCCCGAATGGGTGAGAGATTAGGTTTGGTTCTTCCAGGCTGATAAGGTCAAACACCTTAAATCCCTGGTTTAGGCATGCCCCAAAAAGACAGTTTCTATGTACGAAAAAGTCAAAAAGGTCCCCTGGAATCTCGCTTGCTGTCCTCAATTCAGGTTGATGTTTAAGATCGTAGATTCTACCACCATTTCGACCAAGAGCCACAACAAAATAGTAATCTTTGAAATGTTGAAATTTAAAGGAAATATCCGATGATAGCTTTATGCATTTAGGACTGAAAGGATCGATGATGTCTAATAGGAAGAGGCCTTGATATCCAGCATTGAAAAAGGCCCATTTCTTAAATATTGTAAGTAAGGTTTTCATATACCCATCAGATGGCAAAGAAAACGTGGCCAGAAAGGATGGGGATTCTCTCTCAGTAATATTAAAAATCTTATTTTCCTGGTTCAGGGCAAAGAGAAGGTCATGGTTATGATACAAGGAAACTGGGCTGTTGACTTCATCAAATCTTTTCATATTTTTTAGTGTCTGCATACTCGTTTTGCTTTAATCTTATGGAAACGACCCAAAATATTGTACCCTAAATGTGTTAATCTCAAGAAATCCAAACGGGAATAACCACTCATTACACGGTTGGACCTCTTGAAGTATGCAAGGCTTTAATTTGTGAGGCTCTCCATTAAACTGTGCCCTGTCGATCCTTAAGTCGATATACCCTGTGGCCTTTGATGGATCGATATTTCCCATCTTATCCCTTAACTCTAAAGCATTGGCAATATATATTGAGTTAGGTGTACCGTCAGGCCTTGTATCTGCAGGATGTAATGTCAAATCTGTAAGAAAAATTCCACGTGGATCACCTGCTATCAAACCTTGCACAATGATCATAGGAACTAAAATATCATTTGTATAATGCCTTAATATAACCCAATCCTCAGCCGGCCTGCTCTTTGTCATCGCATCTGAAATCGCCTTCGCGATAGCAATAACTATGGCGAGTTTTACAGCAATTTCAATAACTGCTGCGGCAGACCCAAGGGCAGTAGCAATATCGACTCCAACAACTACCCCGCCAACTACTACCATAGCAGGGGCTGATGCAGCAGCCGTGGCCAGGACTGCGCCAATCAAAAGGAGGGCAATGCCAGAGGCAGCGATCTGCGGTATCGGATAGACCGTCTCCGTTCCTGTTGAGCTATGTCCTCCTGCCAACCCACCAGATATCAGAAACGCCCCTACCCCGGTAACCGGGTCAGAAATTATATATCCTGTACCTGTCCAGGAGATATGCGTAATTTCTGCTCCTGGAACAAAGGCTACCTTTCCGGCATTTACTGCATTCTGGATATTGGTTTTGACCTCCTCTGAAACCTGTAAGATCGGGAAGATGGATGCAATATTGGTCGAATCGATACGATAGATCGGAATCCCCTGGTTATTTGAAAGCTCTAAGACCCTTACTGCCGATACTGAATCGCCAAGGTTTCCTCCAAAGAGCTGATCAAAGATAAGACCTTCTAAAGAAGAGGCGATGACCCCTGAGAGGGTAAAATAATAGAATGCCTTTGATGTATCTCCTCCTTTGTGTATTGCTGTCTGCAGGTCACGTGAAATATCTAATGTCCTGCTTTTATAGGACGCCTGATTAGGTGCACCGAAGAGCTCTGTTGTTGTAATCTTTGATGAGGCAAGACCTTCTGAGG
>CAZYNY010000113.1:0-9241 GCA_964648095.1 uncultured Nitrospirota bacterium
GGCGACGACGCCCCCCGGCCGCAGGACCCGCTCCGCCTCCAGGTAGAACGCCTCAGGTCTCACCATCAGGAGTAGCGGCGGCAGCAGCAACCGGGGAGTTTTTACATTAAAGAAAACGATATTGTATTTCCTCTTTTTGAAGAGATTGAACTCCTTAAGTATCTTCTTTATCCTGCCGGTCGTGTAAGGCACATCCATGAAGACACGCAGGTTTGTTATCTTCCTTGCCTCCCTGTACATGAAGTAGTCGTTGCTCCTAAATTGATAGCAGAAGACATCCAATTCGTAGCCTTCCAGGATTTTTGGAAGATGCTCTGTAAACTTGGATGCAGGGGAGAAGTCAACGTAGAGTATCCTCTCAGGCTTCCTTCTATATTTCATTTCATAATTTTCTAATACTTCGTAGAGCTTCTGGAACTTGGCAAAATAATATGCCTTCTTCATATCATCCACCGGGAAACCTGGCATCTCGAATGGGATTGTAAGAGTAGATGAGAAGTGCGAGGAATCCTTTATATCCAAAAGCATCCTGCCGTCACGCTTTATGATGTTATAGACCTCAGTGTACGGGTAGGGGTTCAGTACGCCGTACATATAATAGTCGAGGTTCAGGCTCTTCTGGAACTTTATCGTCCTCTTGATCCCCTCGAGGGAATCGCCCGGAAGCCCTATTATGAAGTACCCTACGGCTCTCATCCCTGCTGACTTTATACACTTGACTGCGTTCACAATGGCCTCGAGCGGCTCTCCCTTTTTGATACTGTCGAATACCGCCGGATCGCCGGACTCAACACCAAGGGCTACGCTAGTACACCCGGCCGCCTTCATGAGCTTTGCGAGTTCGAGGTCCAGCTTGTCGGCCCTAATCCCGTTGTGGCAGTACCAGCTCATGTTAAGGCCGCTCTCAATGAGAAGACGGCAAAACTTTTTGGCCCGATCCACCTTCAGGGTAAAATTGTCGTCCAATATCTCGAACATGGCTATCCCGTACTTCTGTTTTACATGCTTGAGTTCGGCAATAATGTTCTCCGGAGACCTTGCACGCCACTTCTTGCTGCTCACCATACCTACACAGCAGTAGGTGCAGGGATATGGGCACCCCCTGCTCGTTATCATCGGGTACCGGAATTCATTGTAGCTAAATTCCTCTATTGCATCCATGCTCGGGTACGGTAACTCGTCCAGGTCTTCTATGTACTCACGGTCTGTTGCCACGACCTGGCCACCTTTTCTGTATGCAATACCAGCCACCTCTTCCACAGGACGCCCGTCCCGAAGCCTTTCTACGAAGTTAATGAAACTTTTTTCAGATTCGCCAAGGAAGCAGTACTCTATCTCCGGGTTCTCAAGGAGCGTATCTTTGAATGCCAACGTAATGTGTGTCCCGCCGGCCACATGAACCGCGTTGCCGTAGCGCTCCTTTATGGCCTTTGAAAGCACTAAAGCCGCATTAGTCGTGGAAGTCTTTAGTGAAAAACCTATTATGTCCGGCGCATAGATCTTTGATTTTTCCGCAACCACCTCCGGCGGTTCGTTCGTCGCGTTCACGTCAAGTATAAGCACATTGTGATTACGGGCGATAAGGCTGCTCGCAAGATAACAGAGACCGAGGTTTGTCGAGCCCTTCTGCCACCCCGGCGGGTTTATGAGAAGTATCTTCATGTTACTTGCTCCTGCTTAACATCGACGCGAAGACGCCTTTTGTCCGACTCACGAGCGAAGCCATGACTAGCGCCATTGTCTTGAAGGTGCCTCGCCTGGTGTACTCGCTAAAGTCCTGTCTGGGTCTGTAACCTAGCACACCCTTTGCGTTTGTTATATCGAACTTGGATTTGGGGTTGTCTGCCGCTATGTGGAAGACCCCGAAACGTATGTTGTCGTTATCTATCGCAAGCTTATAAGCCTGGAGCACGTCTTCTATGTGAACCGCACCGAGCCAGTGGGACGCAAATGGATTGGCCGGCACCATGAGCTCGTGCTGTGGCACAACCATAGCCGTCCGCAAACATATGATGCTCATACCGCGACTCTTCGCATAATACTCGCAAAGCCTCTCGGAAAGGTACTTGCTGTAGCCGTACATCCCATCGCTCGGCTCGCAGCGATCCGTCTCCTCTATGAGCTTCGATGTCGGCCTAAAGCCCACTGCGCATACCGAGCTGCCGTAGACGGCCTTCTTTACCCCGTTCCTGGCGGCGGCTTCCAGTACATTGAAAGTCCCAATGGTATTGATCTGAAAATACTCCAGATCGCTTATGCCCGTGCCGTCGGTGGTAGCAGCCGCCAGGTGTATGATCGCGTCCACGCCCTTTACGGCCTTCTCCAGATCCTCCAGGCACTTTATGTCCCCCTGGACAAAATCATAACCCTCGACGGCGGTCCTGCCGAAGATCTTGAACGTGTAGTCCTGCCCGTAGACCTTCAGGAATGCCTTGCCGATGTAACCACTCGCGCCGGTGACAAGAACTGTTTTCATCAAAGGTTGACCCCAAGGAAACGTCTCTTAATATAATTTACTATCCTGGGCCCGGTGCAGGAGTGTATTGTTATATCCGGCCTTATATAACTGATAAGCACGGGATTCATTATGAGCATTCCACTTAAGACCTTCCCCTCACATTTGTCATCTACAACAGCCAAGACATCAAAACCAAGCCTCCTTATCAATGTAACCGGAGATTCTATTCCGACAACGACCTTCCTTTTGCCCGTGAAGTAAAAAAGAAGCAAATACAGGCAGCTAAGGTATCCGAATAGAGTTCTTCTTTCCTCTATGGTCTCTCCTGCGCCTGTGATCTGCTTTCCCTGTATAAGGTCGAGCAGTCTCTGCGCATCGTTCCTTAACTTCAATATCTGTTCCGACGAGAGGGACTCATTACGCATCATGGCTTCATAGCCAGTGACCTTGCTTATATCATTTATAGTTATGTAGTTTTTTTCCCGTGCCCATCTGTAAAGATCTGTTCCGAGATATGGCGTAACAATCGTAAACTGTGATATGTCAGCGTTCAGCTCTACCGCATACTTGATGGTCTCCAGAGCGCTTCTGATATCTTCTCCGGGGAGACCTATTATAAAGAAACAGAATGTGTGCACGCCCAGCTCCCTGCATCTGCGTATTATATTTCTGGTATGTTCTTCGTCAAGCGGCTTTCTGCCCACGTTTTTGCATACTTTATCGCTCTTGCTTTCTATTCCCATATTGATGCCGATACACCCGGCCCTATGCATCAATTCAATTAGTTCTGAATCCAGTGTATCCACCCTTGTCTCGCATCTCCAGGAAACACCATAATTTGAAGCGATCAGCCCTTTGCATATCTCAACCACCCTTTGCCTATCGAGAGTAAATTCTGCATCACGGATAATGATGTTTTTTACGTTAAACTCCTTGACCATATACTCAATCTCGTTCAGCACATTGCACGCCGATCTTTTCCTGTATATCGTACCCTGCGCAACAGGATAAGGACAATAACTGCAGGAGAATGGGCAGCCCCTGCTTGTCTGCAGAAAAAGTGTAGGCTGCCTGTCAGGCATCAGGCCACCGACTGTGTATTCCATATACGGCAACAAATTCCATGCCGGGAACGGCAATTTATCCAGATCATCTATAAGCCCCCTTGCCTTGTTTTTGATTATCCTTCCTTTTTCCTTAATCCAGATACCAGGCGTATCCTTAAAACCATGAAGCACGATGTCCCTTATAGTATACTCTGGTTCACCTACTACAATGGCATCCACGGATGTAGACGCCATGACATCTTCGGGCACAACGCTTACATGCGGACCGAAGAAGACGATCGCCACGTCAATTTCAGCTTTTATTCTCGCTGAGACCTCTGCATCCCATGCAAATGTAGGGGTCGAAGTCCTGAGTGCGATCAGCTCAACCTTATTTTTCTTTAGCTCCGCAATAAGGTCATCCACCGAAAATCTACTCCCGAGACACTCGATTACCTTTGTCTCGATCTTGCTCTCAATAAGCACGGATGCGATATAGGGAATGTCTACTGGCGGAACCTTAACATTGCATTCGGGCGGATAACACTGCCCAAAACCGCCCATCATATCTTTATTAGAAACTACGCCAGGTGGATTTGGGGGATTAATAAGATATATCATCTTCTCTTTAACAATCTGTTAGTTCCAAACATCCATCTCTTTAAGAAATTGATGCAATCCCTTCTGAACAGTTCATATTTAATGTTTATATCACAATTTCTGTATTGAAAATGTTCATTTATAGTATTTGCGAACTGTACATGCTTTGCTTTATCAACAGCTCTACAGATACTGAAATTATGTGAAGAGAGATGCCACTCCTCCCAATTATTTCTGCTTTCCGAAATAAATCCTTCTTCTAAACACTGATACCATAATTCCGTTCCCGGGAAAGGCATTAACATAAATACTGCTGCATCGTCAATCTTATTTTCGAAGATAAATTTTCTGGTTAATTCCAGATCACTCCACTCTTCGTTAGGAGCGCCTACAATAAAGTTTCCAAAAACCTTTATTTTGTGTTTCCTACACAATTCCACGGCTCTTTTATTATCCTCAACAGTAACAAATCCACACTTCAAATAGTTCAATATTCGCTCTGAACCGCTTTCAAAACCAATGCCAATTTGAACACACCCAGACCTTTTTGCAGCTAAAAGTATTTCATCATCCAGGGAAATTGCCCTGGCTTGGGCGTAATACTTTATTTTTGGAAAGTGTTGCCTAAGTTCCTCAGCAAACAATAAAAACCTTGTTTTGTTACAAAAAAGGTCATCTTCAGGAAAGAAAAAGTATTGCACTTTATGTTTTGACACAAAATATTCAATTTCTGATAACATTCTATTAACGCTATTAAATCTCAAGGGATAGCTTCTTCGGCTATTTACACAAAAAATGCATTTATACGGGCAACCTCTACATGATAATATACTTCCAACTCTGGCGTTACGAGGAGCAAAACGCCATAAGGATGTGGGAAAAATTCTTCTAGCATGAACATAATATTTTTCTATGTTCATCTGATGGAAAGCAGGTGATGGAAGTTCATCCAAATTCTTTATTTTTAATGGGATATCAACTATTTGCTTATAGTATTTGGCTGGATCATTTATTATCTGGAGAAGGGCCTCCTCTCCTTCCCTCACAACAATAGAATCAATCCCCAGGGCAAAAATCTCATCAGGTAAAGCACTGGCATGCACACCACCCATTACCAAATAAGCAGTAGTATTTTTTTTAATCCATTTTATTAGACTGTAAGCCCGCGAAGCTATCGGAGTTGTGCAAGTTATTCCAATTACATCCGGGCGATAATAGGTTAAAGTCTTTTCTACATTATCGCGAGAAGCTTCATCAATCAATTTTACTTCAATATTATGTTTTTCCAGATAGGAAACAAGATACCCCATGGTAAACGGAATCATTTGACAGCTATCCTTAGCAGGTTGTATCAACGCAACTTTCATCTATGAAAAATACCCCAAAATACCCTTTTGCAATCCAAGTGGATCTATTAATAGGATTTTCATTCTTGACTAATTGCTCTCCATCGATGAGGGATAAAGAAAGTTCCAACATATCTAGTGGGAGAATCTACAAAAAAGTAATATGCTTCCTTTTTATGAATATCATAGGGTACAATTGCTTTATTATCGTATACACCTACAAGAACATTGTATTTTCCACGTTGCAAGTTGAGAGCTTCATACTCAATTTCTACAACACCTCTTTTTCTCACTCTCCCTATTTTTATATTATCCATGTTCATACTTGTTGCGAAGCATCTTGTACCATCAGATTTAAATATTTCGGAAGTAAAAACTGGTGAATCAACCTCATGGTGGGCTATAAATTCCAATTGAATTCTCATCATTTCTCTCATCTCAAAAACAACTTTTTTTTCACCTTTTCCATCCAAAAAACTGACATTAACAATTTCCATTTCCATTGTCCCTCTTTCATGAACAGAATCTATTTTAGTAATTTTGTCTTCTGTAAAAACATGTTTTTGATACATTCGTATAGCAGATTCAGTATCACCAATGAATTCTGTTTTTCCCTTAAGTAAGAAAACTGTTCTATCACAGAGAGCAGCTACACTCAATACTTCATGTGAGATAAAAACAATTGATTTCCCGCTATCTTTGATTGCTCTCATCTTTTGTAAACACTTTGTTATAAAATCCATATCCCCTACAGCTAATACCTCATCAATCAACAAAATATCAGGCTCGCAATGAACAGCCACAGCAAACCCAAGTCTTACATACATCCCTGAGCTATAATGTTTGACAGGTGAATCAATAAAATCCCCTATATCAGCGAAATCTACGATCTCGTCAAACTTCTTATCTATCTCTTTTTTACTCATTCCGAAAATAGCGCCGTTGACATAAATGTTTTCCCTGCCGGTCAGCATGGGATGAAAGCCTGCCCCTATCTCTATCAGTGCCCCAACCTTCCCCTTAATCTCAATCCTCCCCTTGTCAGGCATAAAGATACCGTTTAGTAATTTAAGCATAGTGCTCTTGCCCGAGCCATTAGGCCCAATAATACCTAAGGTCTCTCCCCTTTTAACCTCAAAAGAGACATCTTCCAGGGCCCAGAACTCACCATTTCGGATCCCACCTGAATCAGAGGACAGCCCAATTGCATTCCGTGCGATATCCTGTATCCCATAGAGCATCGTATGCCTTAACTCCTTGCAGTATTTCTTAGAAAGATGCCCTACTTTTATAACCGTTTCGTCTCTCATACCCTCTCAGCGATCCTGGTCTCAGAGAGGAAAAAGATCCTCCAGGAGACAAGAAAGATCAAGACAGATATTACCGAGGCCCATAAAAATCCTAATGGGTCAGTTAATCCACTCGAAATAACAATATCTCTACATGCAGTGATTAGATGGCTTAAGGGATTCCATCTATTTAAGTCGGCAAGTATCCCTGATCGAGGGGCTGGATAGAGGGCCGGAACCATAAAGAGAAATAAGGTTGTAAAAAAGGAGACCAGGTGGATTATATCCCTCAATACACCTGCAAGGAGTGAAAGAATAAGGCCCAAACCTAATGTCAACAAGATAAGAGGCAACAACACGAATGGAAATAAAATAAATGTCCAGCTGGGTATAAAGCGATATATAATTAACAATATGATTACCAATATGGCTCTGATCAAAAAATCCACTATAGCCTGTCCCATTGAAGCAACAACAAGGCTTATCTTGGGGAAATTAATCTTTACAACCATGGATCCAGCACTGATAATACTGTTTGAGCTTGCCGAAAGGCCCGAAGAAAATATGCCATAAATTGATATGCCAATTAACGCAAAAACAGGATAAGGCGCTGATGTCTCGCCGATATTAAGTATCCCTGCCCTGTTTAAGAAGATAAAGATGCTAACAGTTAATACAGGGTTTATTATTGCCCATATAATACCAAGCATCGACTGCCTGTATTTAGCGCTGAAATCCCGGAGAAAAAGCCGCCATATCAATTCCTTGCTCATCACCAGATTCAAAACCATCTCTTTCCAAACTACGAAGAATCCTATTCTTATAAATCTGTCAGGCTCATAAACTGTAATTTTTTCAGTCATGGGTAGTCAATAGTCTCTAGTCTCTTTTTGTTGATCCCACCTCTAGGTCAGGTAACTCCCTTAAAATTTAACCTCAATTTTACCACAAGTCGTCTCAGGAAGGAAAAGATCTGACGCATGATAACCCACAAAATATCTCTTGCCCACGGGAAGAGGGCTATGGTAAAATTTTTGTATGTTTACAATATATGGATTAATTTAAGATATTAACTCTTAAGGAGGAAGATTCATGAGAAACAGACCTTTAATATCAGCGCTGCTACTAATTTGCCTGCTCATATCTTCAGTCGCCATTGCCGCCGTCTTAAAGATAGGTGATAAGGCCCCAAGCTTTTCGCTTACCTCAATGATTGGTGAAAAGATCAGTCTTTCTGACGCAAAGGGATCCAAGGTGGTCATTTTAGGACTCTTCCATATATGCGAGCCTTGCATGAATCAGGCAATGGAACTTCAGAAGATCTACGAGAAGAACAAGGACAAGGTGGCAGTAATTGGTGTAAATGCCTCAGGGGATTCAAAACGTGACGTGCAGGAATATCTGAATAGTTTCCCGACAAAAGTAAGCTTTCCTTATCTTTTGGACCCCGAACATACAACAGAAAAGCTTTTTTCTGTCCGACAAACCCCGGTTGTTTATGTTATCGACAAAGAAGGGGTTATCCGGTTTAAAGGTTCATCCAGGCCGGCTCAGGAGCTGCAACGGGTAATAGATGGGATACTAAGTGAAAAGAGTTAATAATCAGCCCTGAAGTAGATTTTTTTGGTTTTTTTATGCTTAAATCGCTTCTCTTTGGTCTCCCCATTGGTCTAGCCTTTGGCTTTGCCCTCCAGAGGGGCAGGTTTTGCATGAATACCGCATTCCGTAACTTGGTTTTCACAAGAGACCTAACGCTTTTTCGCGCCTATATACTTGCACTTGTTATTCAGATGGCACTGGTTAACATATTCTATCAGCTAGGGTGGATAGAAGTAAGCAGGGCGCCATTCTTTTGGATGGCGAATATCATCGGCGGTTTTATATTTGGCCTGGGCATGGTATTGGCAGGCGGATGCGCCAGTGCTATATGGTACAGGTCAGGAGAGGGTATGCTCGGTTCGTCTGTGGCAGTAATCGGGCTTTTAGCGGGCACCTTTCTTTCCGGTTCAGCCATACTGATGCCTACAATAAAGGCCTTTCAGTCAAATGTGATATCAGTCGGCACGGAGGAGGCCACACTATATAACATCATTGGGACCAACTCATGGCTTATCGTAGGGATAATCGCCTTTGTTGCCGGGGTCTGGATCCTCAGATCACCCTCCAGGGAATATCAGGGTGGATGGAACTGGAAATTAACAGGGATTATAATAGGGATTATCGGTTCATTGGCCTGGTTGGCATCGTGGGAAACCGGGAGGAGATATGGTCTTGGCGCAGTAGAGGGATCTAAGGCAATATCCCTTCTCCTCGTAAAGGGCGAAATATCGAAGATAAATTGGGCTGCCTTTATGCTTATAGGCATACCAATAGGTTCGTTTATATCAGCAAGAAATTTTGGGGAATTTATGTGGCGATCTCCTGGCCCCAAGAGGATCTCACAGGCATTCTCAGGTGGGCTGATAATGGGTATAGGCGGCGTAATGGCTGGTGGCTGCACAA
>CAZYNY010000114.1:0-9076 GCA_964648095.1 uncultured Nitrospirota bacterium
GGGGCATCGGAGGAGCCACTGCACCGCACGGGCCCCCACAGATGATCGTCGCCTCTCCCTCATACGCTCGCCTAGCTCGCTGGTATGTACCATAGGGCAATGCCCATTGGTATCTATTTTACCCCGACAGCCATCTCTTTCCTCTCAGATGACTGTTCGGCCTTCTGGTTATTTATTACTTCGTTCCACCCCTCTCTTAACGTTACAAGGAGAGAGAGTACCTCATCTAACAGGGACGGATCATTCTTTAAGTTTGCCTTTATAAGCTGCTCATTCATATATAGATATAATTTCTGAAGATTTTCAGCTGTCTCACCGCCGATCTCTGTATTTAGCGAATCCAATAACTCGGTTATTACTGCGATGGCGCTGGAAACAGACGCCCTCTTCCCCGCCATATTCCCTTCCCGGATACCGGCCCTGGCTGAATGAATGAACCGGATGGCCCCGTCGTAAAGCATAAGAAGGAGCATCTCCTTGCTTGCCGTAGAAATACTTACCTTACCATACTCCTTTACATATCCGTTCTGGTTCATAATAAATCTCCCTTATCTGTTCGAGTTGCTTCCCAGGATCGTCTGGAACTGCTGTGTTAAGAAATTATTGGTTGACTGCAGACTGTTTAATGTCTTCTCAAGCCGGGTAAACCTTTCCCTTAGGACCTTTTCAATGTCTGCCAACCTTCTCTCTATCTTTTCATTCTCTTTGCCTATATCGCTAATAGATTTATTAATTAAGTCTTTTCTCTTAGATATAGATCCTGCAACCGGGTCAATTATCCTTGCTATCTCGTTATATAGCTGCTCTGCCACACCATATGTTAAACCAACAGTCCCCCGGCTCCCTGTAGTGGAACCATTTACCTCAAGACTAAGACCATCCTCCGGATTTCCTACGGTTCCTGTTAACCTGTTTCCGATGCCGGTGCCTTGATTTCCATTAAGGGTTCCTGTCACATCTGTCCCCTGCACAGCAGTCCCGATGCTCAAACCCAGGTCTGTCCGGGCAGATCCCCCGGTTACAGTCACACTCGATACAGAACCAAGGGTGGAAGAGGTAATCTCCAACTGGTTTGTTGCTGAAAGGAAGCCTACAGCGGTGCTGATTGCATTAGTAATGAATGTAGAATTGCTGTTAATCTTGTCCTGGATCTCCTGTGCGAGACTTGCTCCAGTATATGTGCCGGCGGCAAGGGTAACTGTACCGGATACCCCATCTATACTTACAGACAGAGCATCGTTTACACCGCCTGTTATTGTCACTGGAAGCGCTAAAGCAGTGCCTGTATACTTTCCCTTCGCTGCTGCCTGTGTTATATAGATGGAATATACTCCAGATTTGGTATCAGACGTTGTTCCCTTAAGGGTAATATTGGGATCTGTTATGGCGGCATTCCTGGCAAAGAGCTTACCAACTGCCGTAAAATTGGTTGATAAAGCGCTATCAAGCTTAGTGCTGTCTATGGTGAGGGTCCCGTCGCTGCTGCTCTTTATACCAATCTGCGCCAGGCTCGTATAAGAACCTGACAGGTTTGACACCTGACCCGTCATGACATTTCTTATCTTTTGACGTATCCCGCTCACCACTGAATCACCCAACAAAACCCCCCCTTTTTTGGTCTTTGCATCATAGCCCTGCAAACCATTTAAGAGCTTGACCAGCTTGTTGTACTCGTCAACAAACCCCTGTATCTTTGATTTTGCGGAGGAATTATCCTGTGTAACATTGAGGTTTACGGTGGTTCCTATTTGGGCCTTCAGGAGGTTAATTGTAACACCTTCGATCACATCAGATACTGTATTGGAACTCTTTGAGATATTATCTATCCCATCAACCTTTAATGTTGCATTTTGCGCTGCCTGGGTCTGCGTAAGATTAGTCACAGCAGCAGCCGTATCATAGGCAAATCTTGAGAGCCCATTCATATCTGTATTATTCCCATCATCGTCAATTGCCGTAATCTTGATAGTATTGCCGGACCCGCTATTATTGGCCGTAATAATAAGCTTGTTTTCAGTCCCGTCATTCAGGATAGATGCCGACACACCAGAATTAGCGTTATTAATTGCATCCCTTAATCCAGATAAGGTATTATTTGTAGAGTCTATCGTAACAGCTACTGCTGTCCCTGTACCCACCTGTATGTTAAGTGTACCCGTTCCAACGGCAGTCGTTGTAGTATCCGCAAAACCGGTCGACGCAAGCCTTTGTACCTGCGCAAGCTGCTTGACCTCTATCGAGTGCGTCCCGGAAGCGGTAGAGGTGCCAGCCGACGCTGTCAGTATTGTTGTATCTGATGAGGAAACCTTAATAGTATTAAGACTGCTAATATCCCTTAGGGCGCTTGCCGTTGACTGAAGCGATGTAAGCGCAGATGCTAACGTGCCTATTGATGTAAGTTTTCCTTGCAGGCCGGCCTCCTTTACCTGAAGCCTGACTTGAGGCCGCCTTTCAATGGAAATCATCTGGCTTACGATGCTGTCAACATCAATTCCGGAGGAGAGCCCTCCCACTGAAATACCCATCTTATCCCCTCTTATTAATAAGAAGGCCCTGGAATTCATCGAGATGCCTTATCATATTCAGGACCTCATCAGGCGGAATTTGTCTTATTACTTCATTAGTACCGTTATCCACAATCTTAATTACAACCTTTTCCGTCTCTTCGTCTACAGAAAAACGGATCCCCCTGTCATGGAACGCTTTAATACTATTTAACCTCCCAACTACCTCTTTTAACGGGGTCTTTACTTCTATCTTGCCGGCTTCAACATCTGATATCTCTCTGGCTGATATATCTCCCTGGCTCCTCCCGGGCCTTCCATCCGGCTGATTGGAATCGAAGCCTGATACAGGAAGCGGGGCGCTGGCTATCGGTCTCACTGACATATATCACCACCTCCTTAGAAAAGAAGAAGGTCAAGGTTGAGGCTGAGGTTGAGGACTTCCTTGACCTTGACCTGCATTTTCCTTAACCTTAACCTTCTTCATAATCATTACCCCAGGTAGATATTATTACCTGAGTAAGGACAACACCTGCTGCGGCAGTGAGTTGGCCTGTGCCAGGATCGATATACCTGCCTGCTGTATGATAGACGCCTTAGTAAACTCCGCTGTCTCCTGAGCGAAGTCTGCGTCCTGAATACGGCTCCTTGCTGCAGACACGTTTTCCGAGGTGGTCTGCAGGTTGGCGATCGCAGAACTGAAACGGTTCTGATATGCGCCCAGGTCACCCCGTGATACGTTGACCTGGCTCAATGCCGCGTCAACCACAGCTATGGCAAGCTGGGCATTTGCGGCACTGGTGAGGCTGATGCTGGCCACAGATGAGAATGTGCTGGTTGCCGTGTTGAAGACATCCGCGTTATGGCCGGCCAAAGTGATCGCCCCCTTACTGCTGTCGAGCGATACCGAACCGATCTTAATGGAGGAGTCGGTTCCAGCACCATCAGCTTCGGTCAAGGTTACCCCGGAGAATGCGACAGTTGCGCCTACGGCTCCCGAATTAGCATAGTTCAAGATACTGATATCGCTTCCATCGCTAGACGTCAGGGTCAAACTGTTTTTCGCCGAGGTGCTGGTAAAGGTTGCTGTCACGCCTGTGGTGCCCGCTGCGCCGTTAATGGCGCCCATCAGTGCCGTGAGGTCGGTTGGATCCGTCACTGCCGCCGATATCGCAGCAGTGCTGGTGCCACCGAGAGTGAAGGAGACTGTTCCGGCTACGGAAAGCGAGCTCAAGGTGGCGCTGTTCGAGGCGGTAGCAGTAACGCCGACACTAGCCGCATTGGTATTGATTGCAGCGGCAATGGCCTTGGCATCAGCAAGGGCCGCGTAGCCAAAGGCAGCCGTTGTGCCGCCATTGACCGTGTTGACCGTCAGGCCGGCTTCAACCGCGATGGTGTTGCCGCCGGTGAGGTCGGCCGCTGCCGCCTTGGTGGTTCCCATGAGCGTACCAGCCGCTAACAATATATTGCTGCCAAGCGCAGTCGAGCGTGCATCGGCAATCGAGGTAACCGAGATCGTCTGATTGGCATTGGCCCCGACCTGGAAGGTTTGGGAAGTAAAGGTACCGTTAAGAAGAGTAATGCCGTTGAATGAGGTCTGGCTGGCAACACGCGTGATTTCATTGATCAGCTGGGTCGATTCTGCATCCAGCGAAGCACGATCGCTTGTGCTGTTGGTGGCGTTGGCAGACTGCACCGCCAGTTCACGCAGACGCTGAAGGTTATTGCCGATTTCGCCTATGGCGCCTTCAGCCGTCTGCGCAAGAGAGATACCGTCGTTTGCATTTCTTGCGGCCTGATTTAAACCCCTGATCTGACTTGTCATCCTCGAAGATATGGCCATTCCTGCCGCGTCATCCTTCGCACTGTTTATTCTTAATCCCGATGAGAGCCTCTGGAGTGCTGTTGACAATGAACCCTGTGAACGGGTTATATTCCTCTGCGCATTCAATGATTCTATATTTGTATTGATCTGTAAAGACATGATACTATCCTCCTTGAATTATGGAGACCCTATTTGTCTCCCGGGCATCCCTGCCCAATGTTTAAATATTCAGGTTGAGGTTAAGGTTCAGGTTGAGGAGTAACTTAACCTTAGCCTTAACCTTGTCCTTCTCCAAACTCCAAAAATCTCATCCCCCCTTTCCTATTTGGATAAACAGGCCTGCTCTTCATGGTCTATTTATCGGAAAGGGCAGAATAAAACTTTAGTATGTGAGAGAGGATAGGCCCGATTCCTGGAATATCGGGTACTTACATGTATATCCGGAGTCGGGCAGCACCACCTGTTTCCCCTTCCGGCTGGCAAGATTTATCACCAGGGGTCCCTGGAGATTGGCTGTAATTCCCTGCGAACCCCTGTTGGGTATTGTCAGTATTACAAGGACGCATAGTTCGGATTCATCCCTGATATCAATGTCGGCTATCTCTTTTTTCCTGATCGATGATCTATAGTCCGGCTTAAAGGGAAGGGGGTCCATTACAACAAAGGCCATATCCTTATCATCTGCTGCCTGAAGCCAGCCGAATGGGAGGTCGCTGTTATTTTCAAGGAGCACATATCTTTTTTGCTCCGGAAATCCAAGGATACCGTTGGGAAATTCTATTAATTTATCTTTTTGTACTTCAATCTCACCAAACCTTGTTGTATCTATCTTCATCCCATCTCCTCCGTTTTTTTGCTCCTCTTTAACTTATCCATGAATAGTTCAAGGTGCTCAGGCAAGGCCGATGAGGCCGTACAATTCTCATCCAGTATCCTGGCATAGATCTCATCCCTGTAAACCGGACTGTTGACCGGCGCCTCTACCCCGATCTTTATATGATTTCCATGAACCTCGAGTACGACGACCCTGACATCATCGCCAATCCTTATCCCCTCCCCAACCTTTCTTGTAAGTATTAACAAGGGTATCTACCTTAAGAAATCGAGCAGTGACGTCTCAACGATCCTTGCCGAAGATGCCCTGGAGGCCTCAAGTAGATTCTGCTGCAAGGCAAGATCCGAAACAGCCTTAATGATATCGGCATCTTCCAGTCCTGATTTGAGATTGATTATTTCAAGCTTAAGATCCTCTGTATTGGACAGGGTCGAATCAAGCCTGTTCAGCCTTGCTCCTATATCTCCCCTTCCGTTTAATATTATGTCGCCGGCAGCATCAAAACTATCCAGACTGCTCCTTATTGAAGCACCATCATTATTTTCAAGGCTTACCTTAAGGTCATTTAGAAGCGTAAAGATATCTATGCCGCCTCCAGCGCCCTTAAAGAGGCTGTCGCCAGGCAGATTGGTCTGTATGATCGCATCCGGACCCACCGCGACCATTATCTCGCCGCTGTCTCCGGAGTAAGCTCCAGCAGTAGAAAACGGCTCTGTCTGTGTCTTGTACCCGGCAAAGATATACCTGTCTCCAAGCTTTGTGTTTGCAAGTTGTACAAGCTCCTCAAAGAGGTTCTGTACCTCTATAGAGGCAGACTGCCTGTCGTCAGCATTCATTGTATCGTTTCCCTGGGCAACTGCAAGCTCCTTTGCCCTGATTAAGATATCGCCAACCCCGCTCAGTGTAGAATCAGAGACACCAAGGAACCCAATGGCATGATCAATGTTCTCTTTGTATTGATCGCTCCTCGATATAAGCTCATCATACTCCAGTATCTTCGAGAGTGAGACAGGATCATCAGATGGCTTATTTATCTTCTTCCCTGTCGATACTATATTCTGAAGCCTGAAGAGCTCACTAGAATTCCTCTGGAGATTCCTTGTAAGGCCATCAAACAATAACCTGTCAGTCACCCTCATATCTCTCTACCTCTTAAGATCCAGAATGGTCTGAAACAGCTCATCTGCAGTAGTGATCAGCCTGGCTGCTGCCTCAAAACCCCTCTGAAATTTTATAAGGTTAACCGCCTCCTCATCCAAAGAGACCCCGGATACCTCTTCCCTCCTCGCATCAAGCTGTTCAGTTACAAACCTCTGGGCTGATAAGGCCCTGCTGTTCTGACTGGATATCGTACCTGCCTCCTCAACTATCCCGTTGTAAAAACTGTTAAAGGTCGTAGCGCTGTTATTTAAGGTCAGGTCGTCCTGGAGCTGGGCAAGGGCTAATGCATTTCTGTTGTCCCCCGGAAGTGAGGCAGGGTCCTGCGCGGCCGCAACCTTGTTCGGGTCAGAAAGCGATACGGACATCCTGCCTGCCTGCCCATCAGTGACAGAAACGGTAAATATATCTCCTGCTGCCGGAGCCCCGGTATTATCTGTAATTACAACTCTTATCCCGTCAACATCTATATTACCCCCGGATGTATATATATTCCCTGTTGATACCGTGGTATTATCAGTAGTGTTGACGATATCGAAGTTTGAAGGAGAGGTAAACCTGATCTCGTAATCATCAAGGGTAAGGAGAGAAAAATCGAGTATGGTTCCGCTATCTATAGACGCATTGCCGCTGTTGGCAGATGGTGCGCCTGTGGTCGTAGTAAGGGGAGAGAAGAACGCGTTGCCTGTAGTTGAATCAAGACCAAAACCGGCGCTGTGGAGGATATTAACCTCGTTGGTAATGGATGCCGCAAGGAGATCCAGCTTTCCGGACAGCTCCGGCACAACCTCGTCCCTTATGTTGAGCATCCCCGCTATGCTGCCATTCTTTATATTTTCTGTTATATTAACCATTGGACCTGAGCCGGGATTAAAATAGACGTCAGTGAGGCCGTCATTATCGCTATTCACTCCCCCTGACAGGCTCCTGGCCGTCGAGCCCTCAACCAGAGGGTTTCCGCCTCCGACCATCACGGTCACCTGTCCAAAGTCATTCTCGAAATAGCTGATGTCTATCTTGCCGGAGAGGTCATTTAAGAGCCTCGTCCTTTCGTCGCGATAGTCATTGGCGTTCTCACCATTTATCTCAGCATGACTTATCTTCTCGTTTAAAACAGCAATCTGGGATGCAAGACCATTTATGTCATTAATCGCACTTCCTATACCTGCATCCATATCCTTCCTTACCCGGGAAAGATCTGAAGCAGCCTTGCTTATCATCTCAGACAGGGTCTCTCCTTGAGATATGACATCAACCCTTTCTGTATACCCCTGAGGATTATCAATGAGCCCCTGTATTGCATTGAAAAATCCATTTATCGCCTGGCTGATCCCCGAACCCTGGGTATCACTGAAGATTGACTCTATCCTGTCAAGCGCGGATGCCCTGGCCTCAAGGTTACCAAGCATGCCCGTCTCGCTGTTTATCTGGGCCTCAAGGAGGCTGTCTACCATCCTCCTTATCTCGGCAATCCTTACACCTGTTCCTACCTGGCCAGGCTGACTATCAATCGGTCTTGTCTCCTCAAAGACAGGAACCTGCCGGGAATACCCCTTTGTATTTGCATTGGAAATGTTCTGTCCTGTTATCCCGAGGGCCTTCTGGTTTGCCAGGAGTGCGAGCCGGCCTATCTCAAACAGTCCACTGATCCCGGTCATATACTACCCCCTCCTGGAGAGTATCTTCCCGCTCCTCTCCTCACCCCTCATAAGACCGGTCGGCATATAGATGGGAAGCGGGGAGATAAGGGAATTTAGATATGATATAGACCCCTTGATATAGCTCAGGGACTTTTCAATCAGGAGGCCATTTACATAATTAATCTCCTCAATCGATTCAACAAGGGAGGAGAGCCTTGTATAGCATGAGAGGAGATTTGCCTTCTCCGGATCAGCAACACTGCTTATCAGGGCTGTAATTGTTAACTCGCCGTGCTTAAGATCCATTAAGGGGGCTATCTTGTCTATTAAGTCCAACCTCGCCCTCTCTAAGACCTTTAATCTCAACAGAAGGGTTTCCTTCCTGTTATTGCTGATATAAAGTCCTTCAAGGGATAATTCCGTCATTACCCTCCTCTCATCATGGAGGAGCCTGTGTAATTCCTGGTACAGCGCTATCTCCTGGTGGAGGATAGAGAGTAAATTGTCGATTAATGTCTCAATATTTGCCATTTTTCTTTCCATATCATTAAAGGGGCTTGCGTCGCCCCCTCCACCGGCAAAGCTGGATGGAGCGCTTCGGCTGAGCTCAGCGTCGAAGCCCTCCCCCTCAACGCTCGCTTTGCTCGCTGGTTAAAGGATTGAATCTATGACCCCTTCTCCTATTATCTTTGCTGCAACCTTCTCTCCCTTGATGTTATAAGTACCTGCCTCTATTGCTTTTTTTGCGTCATCTACCTTCTTTGCCCTTATATCCGGGAGGGCATCGATCTCTTTTTTGATCTGCTGGGCAGCCTTAGCCTTCGAGGAGATATGGGCCTGATCGGTACCTCCAGTCTCCTTTACGGCCGATTTCTCCTGTGCCCGATCTTTCTGTACCTCCTTTACGCCCTGCATATAGGCATTGAGGTCTTTCATCGGATCATGGTTGTTTATCTTCATCTCTGCCCCCTATGTTTTTATTGATATATTCTCCGCTATCCCTTTATCGGCAGGATATCGATTAGACTTTAGGGTTTTTTGAGCGAGCATAGCGAGCGTTTGAGGGGGAGGCTCCGATGCGGCTTTCGCCATCGGAGGGGGCGACGCAAGCCCC
>CAZYNY010000115.1:0-9055 GCA_964648095.1 uncultured Nitrospirota bacterium
ATTACAGAGGCATCCGGCACAAAGATTTTCAATTATTCCGACTCCTCTCCTTCTTTAATGCCTCAACTATCTCCTCCTTTGGGACCTTTGGCCCTTTGGCCTTTAATGCCAAAAGCCTTTCAGTTACTCTCTCCCTCTTTATTCTTAATAGCTCCTTTCTTAATGCATCGTTTATGACCTTGCTCTTCTTCCCAACAGGGACCAGTCTATCCAGTTCCATGCGGATGTCTTCCTCAATGAAAAAATTAAGTTTCTTCAACGCATCAGCCATTTCTTACCCCCAATATAGGTGTATCATCTATGTATATAAATTATACTTACATATTATTGTTGTCAAGTGAACGGAACCCTCTATTTTATCTTTTGAATAAGTTAAGATCATATGTGACAAGGATGAAGATCATAAAGTTCTACGAAGAATAAGAACCATAAAGGGGTCTACACTCTTGATAGGTAAGGGGGTTTATGGTGGAAGTGACGGATCATGGCAAGACCACTTAGATAGAATAATATCAAAACGCGCTTTGGCTCTTGTTCAAGAATGGAGAGAAATAAATAAAGTAGAACTTCAGCGTGACTGGAAATTGGCTGAACAGAAAAAAGCTTTATTCCCAATAAAACCTTTGGAGTAAAATTATGATTTTACATGTAAAAGAAGCCAAATATTTACACAATTATGTAATATGGGTTCGTTTTAATGACGGCACCGAAGGTGAAGTAGATCTATCCAAAGAATTAGAAGGAGAAGTCTTTGGCTCACTCAAAAATATTCAAAACTTTAAATCCTTCAATGTTGACCCCATCTTAGAAACTATCGTTTGGGAAAACGGTGCCGATTTGGCGCCTGAATTCCTATATGAAAATATCTGCATATCAAGTCAATGAATCTGACGTTGCATAGCGGCGCGGCTTATTTCTGAGCCTGTAGAAAAAGTCAAAAATACTACCAATATCTTTATTCTTTTGATAAAATATCCTCCATAAGAATGTCATTTATTTAAGGAGGAGAGATGGCCCGTTTTGGAAATTGGCGCAGGCGCTTTTCGTAGTTAGTTAGGCAAGAAAATTTAATACGAACAGCTACCCGTTGCCTCATTAAATATCTACGTACTTCTGGTGCGGATCTTAATCACCTCCTGAACCTCTTATATATCTCTTCCGCCACCTTCTTATTGATTCCGGGGGTCTCTTCCAACTCCTCCAGGGAGGCGTCCTTTATCCCTGCCAGGCCCTTGAAATGCTGAAGCAGAGATGCCCTTGTCTTTTTGCCGACTCCTCTTATGCTGTCAAGGGGAGATGAGACCAGATCCTTCTCTCTCAGTCTTTTATGGTATTCTATAGCAAAGCGGTGTGATTCATCCCTTATCCTCTGGAGCAGGTGCATAACAGCAGATCTCTGATCAAGCATCTTGGCCTCAGTGTCACCAGGAAGGAAGACCCTGTCCTCCTTTTCGCCCTTTGCCTTTGCCAGGGCGATGATATCTATATCATTAAAACCAAGCCTTTTAAGGGCGCCGAGCGCCGAGGAGAGCTGACCCTTACCGCCGTCTATTATTACAAGATCGGGTGGCTCCCATCCCTTACTGTCGCTCACTTCTTCTGCCTTTGAATATGAAAAACGCCTGAATATTACCTCCTCCATCATAGCAAAGTCGTCTGCACCATGGACCGTCTTTATCTTAAACTTCCTGAATGCCGATTTTTTGATCCTGTTGTCCTCCCAGACCACAAGTGAGCCTACTGCCTCACTCCCCATGGTGTTGGATATATCAAAGGCCTCGATCCTATGGGGAAACCTCTTAAGTCCCAGGACCGTCTTGAGTTCAGCAAGGATCTCTATCCCCTCTGCCGCCTCCCTCATCCCTTCCTTTAGCGCAACCAGGGCATTCTCCATCGCAAGCTTGATCAACCCGGCATCTTTTCCCCTCTCCGGGGTAAGAATCCGCACCCTTTTCCCCTTCTCTTCTGAGAGCCACCCCTCCACGAGGTCCCTCTCCTGGATATCGACAGGGATCAATATTTCTCCTGGTATAATGATCTCATTGCTGTAGAGCTGCTGAAAGATAGAATAGAGGATCTCCTGATCTGTTGCATCTCCTACACCTTCCAGAAAGAAATCTTTTCTGCCTATAAGCATCCCTCCCCTGATAAACATCACCTGGACATCGCAGTATTCCCCATCCCTTGCAAAGGCCATTACATCCTGGTCTTCTAATGTGGTAGACGTGATCCTCTGTCTTTCGAGCACCTTTTCAATCTTGAATATCTTATCCCTTATCCTTGCCGCCCCTTCAAAATCCAGCCTATCAGAAGCTGCTTCCATCTCCGCCTTCATTGATTTCAAGAGCTCCCTGTCCTTCCCCTCGAGGAACATCCTGACCTGTCTTACGATCTTATGATAATCCTCCTTCGTTTGATTCCCTGTGCATGGCGCCATGCACCTTTTTATCTGGAACTGCATGCATGGGGCAGGGGCCTTTCCGTCAATATTTACCTTGCAGGTTGCCAGAGGAAAGACCCTTCGTATAATCTTAATGGTCTCCCTCAATGCATTGGTCGGTACATAGGGCCCAAAATACAGGGCGCCATCCCTCTTTACCCTCCTGACTACCTCCAGACGGGGAAAATCATCCTTTATAGGGAGTCTGAGATAAGGATAATTTTTATCATCCCTAAGGATGACGTTATATCTGGGCTTATACTTTTTGATCAGGTTATTTTCGAGTATCAGGGCCTCAAGCTCTGAACCTGTTACTATAAATTCTATATCATTTACATTTCCTATCATGCTCCTTATCCTGGGTGTAAGTGAGGCGCCTTCCTGAAAATATGACCGAACCCGCTCTGAGAGGGATTTGGCCTTTCCGATATAAATATAATCCCCGGAAGGGTCCTTCATGAGATAGACGCCTGGATCTGGAGGCAGGTTTACTAATTTCTTATTAGTCCTTACAACAGACATCTTAGTTCCCTTAGAAGGGGCTTAAGCTTAAAAAATCAGGGGGCGGCAGAAAGAGTGATGGGTCTAACTTATCCATGGTGACATTCCTGTATTCAACAATTACCGTTGAGAAATCCGACATGGGGTAGACTATCTTGATCGGAATATTGCCAAGGTCTGTAGCCTCCCATACCATACTATAATCCCTGGCAACGGTTTTTTCTCCTGTCTTCATACTCCTCACAACAAGATACAGGACAGTAGGGTGATTATCAGTCCTGTCCTCTTTAAGTCTTATCCTGTTAATTTTTATATTAGGGTTAACAGGCATGTAGAGTCCTTCCCTTTCGGCCTTTATCAGGAAACTACGGGTGATCCTCCTTTCAAAGAAGACCCTGTCCTGGGGTACTACCCTCATTTCCTTTAAAAGATCAAAATCGTATATGCTAACCTCCCCGGTTCTGCTCTCCTTTGACTCAATCCTCAGACGCTTTCCAAGCCTGTATATCTTTGCCTCCGAAATAGATTCTTTGCCTGCCTTGTTTATGGTAGTTGTGTAAACGTCTGCTGACAGCCCGGCAGAGACGCCCTCCTCCCCGGCAATCAGCCGGGCATCGGTACCGGAAACCGCAGCATGCTGTATTAATGCGATGATAAAAAGCGGGATGAAAAACCTAGTCAGCATAAACAATACTGTTAAGACTGCCCCTTCTGTACCCTTCAAGATCAAGGACAACAAAGTGATACCCGAGTTCTTTAAACCTCTTTACAATCAACTCCGATATTGCTCTATCAAACATCAGATGAAACTCATCTGTTCCTATCTCTATCCTTGCAGTATCTTTATGATGCCTGACCCTGAACAGCTTAAAACCGAGGGATCTCATGAAATCCTCCGCCCCTGATACCTGCTCAAGACCGCTCTGGTCTATCTCCATACCATAGGGAAACCTCGATGAAAGGCATGCATATGCGGGCTTATCCCAATTCTCAATCCCTAATGTCCTGCTTATACTCCTGATATCGTCCTTTGTCAGGCCTGCCTCAAGAAGCGGACTCCTTACACCCCACTCCCTTGCCGCCTCCCTTCCCGGCCTAAAATCCGAGAGGTCATCCTTATTTGTTCCGTCAAGGACATCCTTACATCCCATGTCCACTGCCAGGCCCTTTAATTTTGTAAAGAGCTCCTTTTTGCAAAAATAACACCTGTTGGTATCGTTCTTTGAAAAACCAGGTATCTTAAGCTCGTCCGACTCTATAACCAGATGCCTTACACCGATCTCTCTGGCGCGGGACCTTGCCTCCTGGAGTTCAAAGAGGGGATAGGTCGGTGATGTCGCTGTTACGGCTATTACCTTCTCTCCAAGGGTATCATAGGCCACCTTTGCAATGAGTGTACTATCTACACCGCCTGAAAAGGCAACAACACAGGAATCTATACCGGCTATTATCTCTCTGAGTCTGTCATATCCGTTTACCATCTTATATCTTTAGCAGTGGAGGATCTCCCTCGAGACCCTTTACTACCTTCAACTTCTTTTTAAGGGTATTGTCATAGAGATAATCAACATCAGCCTCATAACCTTCTTTGAGTTTGCTGTATTTAACCATAGTCTTTGCCACGGTCTCCTCCAGTAGGTCTGTAATATTACCTGTTACAACAGCAGTCGGACCGGGGAAATTTTCTAGTATAAATATATGATATCCCTTATCTCTTGCAAGGGCAACCAGTTCTTTGTTCTCATCCTCTTTCCTGCCCAGGATAAGCTTTGTAGATTTATCTATCCTGAAATGCCTTCCGACACGGAGCAGCTTGACATCTGTCAGCGTATAAGAACCATTATGCTCAAAGAGGTCCTTAAGCTTCTTTGCAAACTCAGTATCAGTAAGCAGGCAGCCGCCTGATGCGCATGGATAATCCCTTATACCAAACTCCTCTGCAAGGCTGATCTGTGTCTTCCTGGATCTGCCCGAGATATCAAGCAGCCTGCTTCTATCGATTACACCATTTAATTCGGGTATCGTGGGAGGGAGTAACCCGGCTGATAACGGCCTCACTACCAGGCCCTCAAGCCCTGAATCCCGCTCTATGATCCTGAAGGTATCATGCCTCTGCGACATAGGCCTTTGGCCCAGCACCTCTCCTGTCATAACAAAAGAGGCCCCTGTCTCTTCCATCAGCTTTTTGGCCTCCCTGTGCATAAATATCCGGCAATCAACGCAGGGGTTCATATTCCTTCCGTAACCATACTTCGGGTTCCTGATCATATCCACATACTCAAGCCCCTTATAGATCACCATTAGCTCAATATCAAGCTCTTTTGCTATCTTTGTAGCCTGATGGGAACAGCCCGACGCCCTGCTTGTGCAGGTACAAAAAGGGGTAATAAAATTCAGCGCTACGATCTCGACATCCTGATCAAGTATCGCCTTTACCGCAATAGTGCTGTCCAGCCCACCGGATATTAACGCTATACACTTTTTTTTCATACACCTTCCTTTTCCCTACTCCTTTACCTTTGCCTCGGTCTGCCTTGCCACTACAACCATGGCGAATCTCTCGGGGTCCAGATACTTCTTTGCAACACGTGTTATATCGGCCTTCGTAACAGACCCTATCAGCTTTGGATACCTGTCAAAATAGTCCAGGCCAAGGCCGAAATATTCTATTGACGTTAGTATCCCCGCTATCTTGGCATTTGTATCTATCCTCAAAGGAAAACTGCCGATGAGATAGGATTTTGCCTCCTCAATCTCCTGGTCTGATACAGGTTCTTCCCTTATCCTTTTTATCTCCTTCAAGACAGCCTCTATAGCCCTGTTGGCGGTCTCATTCTTTGTCTGGAGACTCACAGCAAAACTGCCGGGATAAAAGCTTGCATCGAAATTAGAGTGGATGCCATAAACAAGTCCCTGGTTATCCCTTATATCCTTCATCAGCCTGGATGAAAATCCTCCGCCGCCAAGTATATAGTTCATTACCACAAGGTTATAATAGTCAGGGTTCTTCCTGTCGATCCCTATGTGTCCAATTATGATATTTGCCTGGGTAAGCTCCTTATCGATCAGCTTGACTACGCGCTTCTCAAGGAGAGGTGCATTTGGGATCAAAGGCGAACTGATCTCCTTCTTTTCCCACTGCCCAAAGTACCTGTTAACCGCCTCGATTGCCTCCTGCTCAGTAATATCACCCACTATGGACATTATGGTGTTATTTGGCCTGTAGAATCTTTCATAATAGGCTACAATGTCATCCCTTGTTATACCGGGGATTGTCGCCTCCGTACCATTTGCCGCCCTATGATATGGGTGGGCCCCAAAGATCATCTCATTGAATGCCTTTCCTGCTACCGTACCAGGATCATCCTTCTCCGAGAGGAGCCCGCCAATCATCTCTGCCTTCTTCCTCTCAATCTCGGCCTCAGGAAAGGTAGGATTAATAACTATGTCTGAAAGGAGTTCGAGACCTAACGGCAGATCCTTCTTCAAGATCCTAAGTGATGCACCTGACGAATCATCACCACCAAAGGCAGACAGGCTCCCTCCAACAAAATCTATCTCCTGTGAGATCTGGGTAGAGGTGCGGGTCTTTGTCCCCTCGTCCAAAAGAGATGACATGAGGCTGGACAGGCCTGCCTTTTCATCAGATTCATATAGTGAACCGGCCTTTATCACCATATTAACATTGACAATCGGGAGTGAATGCCTCTCTAGTATAAGGAGTATTATGCCGTTCTCCGTCACTACCCTCTTGGGTTTGATATCGGCAGCGGAAGAGGAGAGGGTAGAAATAAAGGTTAAAGCCATGAAGAAGGTTAAGGCTGAGGCTGAGGTTAAGAACTTCCTCAACCTTAACCTAAACCTCAACCTGCTTTTATCTCTCATCATTCCTTCCCTCCCTTCTCTTCCTGTTTAACCGGAACCAGTATCCCAACCGTGCGCCTGTCTTCTACCAGATACTTATTCGCAACGCGCAGGATATCCTCCTTGCTCACCTTTCTGACCTTGTCCACATATTCCTCAAAGAACTTATACCCTGCGCCTATGGTCTCCATGGAGCCAATCTGTCGCGCCTGGTAAAAGATTGAATCCTGGCCTAATATATAGGAGGCCTCCTCCTGGTTTTTGGCCTTTTGAAGCTCCATGTCCGTGACAGGCTCTTTCTTTACGCGTTCGATCTCCTCGTATATCGCCTTCTCAAGCTCATCAAGGGTCTTTCCTGGTCTGGGCATACCGTAGAAATAGAAGAGTTCCGGACCAATAGAAAACCCGTCATATCCGCCTCCTGCATTAAGGGCCAAGTTCTTCTCGTACACCAGACTCCTGTAAAACCTCGAGCTCTTTCCCGATGACAGTATATTGGAGAGAAGGGTGAGGGCATATATATCATTATCCTTGTAGTTTGGGGCACGATACCCTGCAAAGAGGTATGGAAGCTGGGCCTCCTTCTTCACATAGATCCTCCGCTCGCCAAATTGTTCCGGCTCATCAATCTTCACATCAGGGGGGACCTTCGCCTTAGGTATCTTCTCGAAATGCTTCTTAATCATCTTCAAGAGCTTATCCGTTTCAAAGTCCCCGACGATAACTATAGTTGCATTATTCGGGGCATAATATCTCTTGTAATGATCATAGACATCATCCCTTACAAGGCTGTCAAGGTCAGACATCCATCCTATTATTGGTGAACGGTATGGATACGCAAGAAAGGCGATGGCATACATATTTTCGACAACCAGTGAATATGGGTCATCATCAGTACTCTGCCTCCTCTCCTCCTTCACCACATCCCTCTCAAGCAAGAACTCCTTTGGATCAATTATAAGGTTTGTCATCCTGTCTGATTCAAGTTCAAGCGACAATTCGATCCTGTCTGACGCAAAGTTCTCAAAATATGCGGTATAGTCCTTAGATGTAAAGGCATTCTCATTTCCCCCATTCATTGATACTATCCTTGAGAACTCGCCCTTCCCATGCTTCTTTGTCCCCTTAAACATCATATGCTCGGTAAGGTGTGAAAGACCGGTCTTACCTATCACCTCATCCCTTGATCCGACCCGGTACCAGACCTGGAAGGTGACAACCGGCGCCTTATGCTCTTCCAGCAATATGACCTTCAGGCCGTTTTTTAGGGTGAACTCCTTTATCTCCCTTGCAAAGGACTTACTAACAAAGATGAGCATTAATAATAAAACCATTAAGATGACTGAAGTCCGTCTGGACATATGAACCTCCTTAACTTATCTTTAAATAAGAATGGTTTTTAATCCTAACAGATGGGCAAAAAGGATGTCAAGGAAACAGCCCTATCCTGGACAGATCTATCCTCTCCCTTACAAGAGAGGCAAGTTTATTGAGATTGGCTTCAAGATGGGCTGAATAGTTTTCCGGCATGCCTGATGAGATCCTCTTTTCGCGCCTCATCTCCTCAAGGAGCTGATGCCGAAAACCATCATTGTCAAAGATCCCATGGATATATGTACCCCAGACCATTTTATCCCTGTTTATCGCACCATCAGGCAGATCAACCTTTTCCCCGGACCTCTCAAAGATCCTGAATATCGGCCTCGCGCCATCAAGGAGCCTCGTCCTCCCCATATGGATCTCATAACCTGATAGGTCGGTGAAGGGTGAAGGGTGAAGGGTGAAGGGGCTAGAAATAACCTCGGCCTTAACCCGGGACGTGATCTTCTCAGGCTCAAGTATTGTTTCCACAGGAAGAAGCCCCAGACCCCCTATCATTCCTTTGGTTGTCTCTATTTTTAACGGGTCATCTATAGTGCTTCCCAGCATCTGATATCCACCGCATATCCCTATGACCCTGCCACCCTGTTTATGGAATTCCTTGATCTTTTCTGCCATTCCTGACTCGATGAGATAGGCAAGATCATCTATGGTATTCTTGCTGCCGGGAATGATGACTAGATCGACACTATCCAATTCAGCCAAATCAGATAGATTTGCAACATATCTGATATTAACATCAGGTTCAAACTTGAAGGGATCAAAATCAGTGAAATTGGAGATGTGAGGGAGCTTTACAACGAATATATCTATTTTCTCCTGACTCCTGACTCCTGACGGCTCGACTGAGCTCGCCGAAGTCTCCTGACT
>CAZYNY010000116.1:0-8949 GCA_964648095.1 uncultured Nitrospirota bacterium
CCCCCGGCTGGAGGTGGATAAGGCATTAGCAGGCCTGGGAAAGGACCCTTTCGCAATAAGTTACTATCCCTAAAGTCGGTCTTTTGGAAGGTGAACGTGGCTGATCCGGATAATGTGGGGATGGACGTCCCTCGGCTCCATCAGGCTCTTTGCAACTCAAAAACTTGGACTTCCGTCTCTATGCGGTCATTGAGCTTATCCTTTTCAACCTCTAAGTCATATCTGGACTGCAGGTTCAGCCAAAATCTTTCCGAGAGATTAAAATAACGTGATAGTCTCAAAGCAGTATCGGCGCTGATTGAACGTTTGCCATGAACTATCTCGTTAATACGACGGGGCGGGACATTAATGTCTTTAGCCAATTTATACTGGCTGATTCCAAATGGTTTGAGAAACTCCTCCATAAGAATTTCTCCCGGATGAATCGGGGGTATCTTTTTTGTCCTCATGTTAACGACCTCCTAATGATAATCAACTATTTCCACGTCATGGGCATCGCCTTCTGACCAGCGGAAACAAATACGCCACTGATCGTTTATACGGATGCTGTGTTGCCCCATGCGATTGCCGAAAAGTTTTCCCAAGCGGTTTCCTGGGGGAACCCGCAGATCCGCTATCTTTTCTGCTGCATCAAGCAAAAGAAGCTTTCGAAGGGCTATTCGTTGAATGTTTGTAGGCAACTCAGCTGAATGCTGTCTGAGAAATATCTTCTCGGTCTCTTTGCATCGGAAGCCCTTTATCATGTATCAATATAATAACGCATCCCGATAATATTGTCAAGCGTTATTATATAAAGACTTAAAGTGGACGGCTGTTCATGCCCAGCAATGATACAGCTTGAACTGGTATTTCTCTATATAACGAAGGAGTCCATCCAGATATCTTCTAATATCCTCCTCGTCCTCAGAGACATCTTGACGGTTGTTCCCTCGTGTCAGTATATGGTAGATACACTCTTTGGGAGCTACTCTTGCTGTCCCCTTTAGTTTCCCACCCTGGGCTACGGCAATGCCACTATTGATAACATAGGGGCTTCCTTCCAGAGGCCATGTAGTATCAGTGCTAATCGTTCCGCTGATATTTGTGCCGGCAAAGGCTTGTGGCGTAATAGCAAAAAGGAAGGTGGCAAAGAATATAAAAAGACACAGATAGATTCTTTTGAGCAAAGCTATCTGGTCTGATTTATACCAATTTGCCTTCATTCGGCTACCTGGAAAAAAACAGGTTGAGGTCAAGGTTAAGGTTTAGGAACTTCTTAGCCTCAACCTCAGCCTCAGTCTTCTTCGTGCCTCCTCCTCGCCGCCTTGGTATCCTGTTGAATGCGACTTGGTATTCGGAGGTATTACTACACCATTATGATCTCCCATGGGAAATTCCCCTGGAATAATTGAACCTGGGATGGTAAATAATAAAGGATTGGCATAGCTATATAATAAATATTATAAATTGTCAAGGAAAATAATTGTTGCAATTTTAATGTCTGCTAATGGCCAAACCTGTCTCGTCGGCTGTCAGAATGAGATCCATGCCATTTCTATAAGGAAGTTGAGGCTATTTTTGCCGCCTCGCCCAAGTCATGGGGGAAAAGCCCCTCCTTTATGAACCGGACAGCAATGGCATTTTAAATTTTTCATCGTCATGAGTTTGATCTGTCTGGTCTTTTCATATATGCTTATGTGAATGGATCTAACCGAATGTCCTACTTCATCATAAGACGACTCCTTTGGGGGATACCTGTCCTTCTGGCAGTGGCCACTATCACATTTATCATCATGCATATCGTGCCCGGTGGACCCTTTGATAAGGAGAAAAAACTACCACCGGAGATTAAGGCAAACATAGAGGCAAAATACCGGCTGGACAGGCCTGTTTATGAGCAATATTTATTGTATATTTATGGGCTTTCAAGGGGGGACCTAGGCCCATCATATAAATACCTTGGAAGGGATGTAAACGATATAATAAAGGAATCCCTTCCGGTATCGGTGCAGCTAGGCCTGCTCGCCCTTATCATCTCTATGCTGTTAGGCGTATCAACAGGGATTATCTCTGCCATGAGGCCGGGATCTATGGCAGACAGGATCAGCATCTTATTCGCGGTGGGTGGGATATCCATACCAAATTTTGTCCTTGCCGCCCTCCTTGTTCTGATCTTTGCCCACACCTACAAGATCCTCCCGCCTGCCCTCTGGGAGGGGCCAAGATATATGATCCTCCCTGCCCTATCATTGGGCCTGGGCCCTGCGGCATATATTGCCAGACTTACAAGATCGAGCATACTTGATGTGATAAATAAAGATTATATAAGGACCGCAAGGGCGAAGGGTTTGAGCGAGCCGTATATCATGATGCGGCATGTCTTAAAAAACGCCATCATGCCGGTTATAACAATCCTGGGGCCCCTGACTGCTGCCTTAGTAACAGGTTCATTCACCATAGAGTTTATCTTCTCCATACCAGGGATGGGCAGGTTCTTCATCACTGCTGTAACCAACAGGGACTATCCTCTTATTATGGGGGTGACATTGGTCTACGCCATGCTAATAATCATTGCAAATATTATAGTCGACCTCATTTATGTTTACATAGACCCGAGGATAAGGGTGGAATAGATTGATACCAATTCGACTTCATTCGGCTGCCTGGAAAAAGCAGGTTGAGGTTTAGGTTAAGGTTAAGGAAGTTCTTAACCTCAGCCTCAACCTTAGCCTTCTTCATGCCTCCTCGCCGCCTTGGTATCCTGTTGAATGCGAATTGGTATGAGAGGCCTTATGAAGAACTGGTTGGTCCTTGCGGCAGGGTTGTTGATTATAATCATCACCATTGGGGCCATATTCGCCCCCCTGCTGGCACCCTATCCATTTGATCTTCAGGACCCGGAAAAGATCTTAAGCCCGCCGGACATGGGACATTTCATGGGGACAGACAGGCTTGGGAGGGATCTATTCTCGAGACTTATCTATGGTTCAAGGGTCTCCCTCTCCATCGGTTTTTTTACTGCCCTCTCCGCGCTGATAATCGGGACATTGTACGGGGCCGTATCAGGATATGCTGGGGGGAGACTCGACAATTTCATGATGCGGGGAGTTGATGTAATCTACTCCCTTCCTGATCTCCTCCTGATAATCCTGATCACCATTATTATCGGCAGGGGGGTCACAGGGATCTTCCTTGCCCTGTCTATTATGAGCTGGATGACAATAGCAAGGCTGATAAGGGGAGAGGTCCTGAGGATCAAGGAGATGCCCTATATAGAGGCCGAAAGGGCCATAGGGGCAGGGGCAGGAAGGATACTTTTTTATCATATCCTCCCCAATACACTGGGGCCCCTGATAGTGACCCTTACCTTCAGGATACCTGCTGCTATATTGGCCGAATCAACCCTGAGCTTCATAGGACTCGGGATCTCACCGCCCTTTGCAAGCTGGGGGACATTAGCCAATGATGGCTGGACAACGTTAAGGTTCTATCCCCATCTTATTGTCTTTCCGGGGATCACCATCTTCTTGACCATACTGTCCCTTAATCTTATTGGCGATTGGATAGGGGACAGGCTTGATCCCCAGAGGAGGGATAGGCGGGCTGCTTAGGGATCTCCCTCTCCATGTTCCATTCATCCCTTGTATACTTTTCTAAATAGAGCCTCTCAGCCAGCATCCGTTCATCATCCGTAAGGCTATCCCCTTTGAATTCTATCCCCAATTCCTTACTGAAGGCGCAGATCATGGCATCTCTTAGCTCACCAGGGTCCACCCTCCTTCCAAGCGACTCGCAAATAGAGATGGAATGGTCTCTCTCTTGTGGACGGGTACCCAACACAAAAAAACCTGGGCTCCTCTCAATAATAATCGAGCCCTGCTGCAGGAATATATCGGACCACCTCCTCTGGGCCGAGCCGATTATCTTTCTACCTGATACAGTGATCTCATGTATCGAGGTAGATGAAAAGCACGAATGGGATCTTGGCTTCTTGTGTATCCCTTCATTAGACCGTGGTTGAAATATCTCATTGCCTACCCCCAGGATCTTAAGTCCTGCTGAAAGCCCCCTTGCTATAACAAGATATGCCCCCCTTATAGTGTTCGGGAAGAGAGGACTCCCTGTTGGGGATATTATGCTATAAGTAAGCTCATATTGATGGAGGAGGGATCTGCCGCCAGTGATCCTCCTTACTACAGGGATCTTCTCCTCCATGTATAAGTCTATATTTACCACATCGCTAAAATCCTGGAAGTAGCCTATTGTCAATGCCGGCCTCTCCCACTGATAAAACCTCATTACAGGATTCAAACCATTGGTCCTGGAGCACATAACAATCGCCTCATCAATGGCCATGTTCATGTAAGGGTCCCCCTTGCCGGTATCGATCAGTCTCCAGCGCTTCATAGTCTTTCTCCCCTCTCAGGAAAGACCTTCACTAGCATCTCCCTTATCCTTTTTATATGGGAACCTTTCCAATATACCCTTTTACAGGAGAGACAGAGAAAAAACTCCCTGGTAGCAGAATATATATATTCAGGCACCACACCGAATACATCCGCTCTGGGGGCCCTTGTGAGGCGCGTATTACACTCAAGGCACCGTGTGAGCAGGTTTTTATCAATATTAAGATCAAGTTCTCCTACTATCTGCCTTAGCTGATCCATCGGATCATTATCTCTTATAAATGTATGCCCCCTCAAAAGCCTGTTCTTTATAAGGAGGGTATCCCTTGTAACAATCCACCTATCTTCTGATAAAGACCTTTCGATAAGCAGGTCGTCTCTAATGTTATTGTAATAGGTTGTATCATACCCTATTATCCTTAGCCATCTGGCAAGTCTGCCAAGCATGGAATCAACTATAAACCTTTCATTAAAAGACGGGCTTCCCATCCTTTCCTCTTTTATTTCCCTTCTCTTTTTCCATATTGTATTATTAAGGATAATCCTGTATCAAGTTAAAGGGTTTTTACCTCTTTCATGCAGGTGCGACAGACAGAAATCAGGGAGTGTCTGGTTTCCTGAAGTCATGAAGCCAGAGAAGTTTATCAGACAGGTCTCCATGGGTATGGCAGTGGAGCAGTAACAGCACGCGCCGAAGCAGCTCGCGAAAGGGAAAAGTCTAATAGTCACAAAAGGAATGATCAAAAAGATACTTAAGATGAGACCTTGTGGCGAACGGCCTCTTCAGTATTCTCAGCAATATCCTTCTCGACCTCCTCACGGTTATCATAGTAATAGGCCAGCGCATCGTGGATCTGACCCAGTGTGAGATGTGGAAATCGGGCCACCAGTTCCTCGGGAGTGAGTCCATAACGGAGGAGATATATCACAACAGAGCGCACCGGAAAGCGGGTTCCAGTAATGATGGGACTTCTACCACAAATATTTAGATCAGTGGTGATATGAGGATGAGTAATATTTGGCATGGCCAGCTCCTTTACTCTTACATGTAAATAAAAGATACCATAGATCGGAGAGCTTTAAAAGCTTTTTAAAAGAGATGCTTACTTTTTCATAAAAACCTTGACAACCTGATGGGTCGGATATAAGATTCATACATTCGTAGAATAAGATTAAGAATAAATATAGGGTATTGTAATATAGATAAAAATGAGTCCGACGATTTTAAGGGAAAAAGGTTATCGTTTCTTTTTCTTCTCCCGAGAGGAGGACCGGATGCATATCCATGTCGTATGCTCTGATGGAGAAGCAAAACTCTGGCTGAACCCGGATATTGAGTTGGCAAGAAACTGCAATCTATCGCGGGCTCAATTAAGGGAAATCGAAAACATCATTGAGGCGCATTATGATGAGTTCAAAAAAGCTTGGGAAAAGCATCGCAACAGTTGAGGTTACTCACATTTCCAGCAATGGGGTCTGGATTCTGGCTGAGGGCAAGGAACTGTTTATGTCTTACGAAGATTTCCCCTGGTTTAAGGATGTCCCTATTAGAAAGATTCTTAACATTGAGCTGCCGCACACAGGCCATCTTTACTGGCCTGATTTAGATGTGGATCTTACCACTGAGATTATAGAGCACCCTGAAAGGTTTCCGGTAAAAATGAAATAAGGGATGGGGGGGATTACTCGTTGCGCTTTCAGAGATAACGGTTTTCTGTTTCTGCTTTAGGGTCATAATAACCTTGACAACCTGATGGGTCGGATATAAGATTCATACATTCGTAGAATAAAATTAAGAGAAAATGTTATGTGGATAATATCACCTTTTCTGGAAAGGTGGCCTAATGAAACACATTGATGTCTTGGAGACAGAATACAAGGAGCAATACAACCAATATCGTTGGATTGGTCAAATGCAGGTTGCTGTTCTTACCTTTTATGGTGTAGTTACCGCCTTCGCTATGGCAGCAGTGGCCGCATTCCGTCCGCAAACCCCCACTGCTATCGATTACCGCTGGCCCGCTGGGGTTATGATTGTGCTTGGCTTCCTTGGATTATTTGTAGGCTATGGTTTGTTCCGTTCGCGCACCATGCAGCGTCGCACGGCTCGGTACTTGACGACTCTTCTCGTCCAGATGGCTAGCGACGTGGACGATGCTAAGTCTGTGAAAAACTCAGCGCTGCGGTTTCGAAGCCTATGTTCCACCCGGGATCGCTTCATGCTGTGGGACACCATGAACATAGTCATACTCATCGCCTTGTATTCTGGAGAGGTTTTTTTAATTACAGGCATTCTCGCCTTTTTAGTAGTCGGAAGCAGCCTCTGTCTGAATCAGGCGGTCATGATTGGTGTGATATGTATGGTCGTCCTGCTGGTTGTCACGCTCGTGCTGGCCCAAAAACTTGTAATGGATAAGGAGACGGTTCGTATGACAACCGATTATAAAGAAGCTGAGAAGATGCAGACTCTTCAGCAGATGCAGGAGCACTTAGGATTGCCCAAAAAAGTCGAAGCCGAGCAGCCGAAATCGCCTCCCGCATAACCACTGCTTCAACTAGACTTGCTCCTCTAGCTGGCGCTCGTCGCTCAAAGGTTAAGGGGGACGTTATATTTTCCAATAGTTTTCAAAGCCTTTACCAGTTGATCCCATATGGAAAGGCTGAAAACCGAAGAGGAGATTCATGGCTCGACTGACGGAACAAGAAAAACAGGACATCATCCGCTATCTGGAGGCGGATAAGCCGCTGCCTGATAAATACCGCTTTCTGCTCTTTGAGGAGAAGCGGGAGGTGGAGCTGGTCTGGAACGGCAAGACCAACGAGGTCTGCAATATCGTTCTGCCCTTTCAGGTGATCGAGCAGGTGGATGAGCCGCGCTCCGAGAGGGATACGTCTTTACAGAAAAGCCTGTTCGATATGGACGCCCGTGGCCGCCAGCTCAAGGGCTGGACGAACAAGCTTATCTGGGGCGACAACAAGCTGATCCTCTCCAGCCTCAAAAATGGCCCCCTGCGGGATGAGATAGAAAAGCAGGGTGGCCTCAAGCTCATCTACATTGACCCGCCCTTTGATGTGGGCGCGGATTTTTCCATGGACATCGAGATCGGCGGAGACACCTTTACAAAGAAACCCAACGTGCTGGAGGAGTTGGCCTACCGTGACACCTGGGGCAAGGGAGCGGATTCCTTTATCGCCATGATCTATGAGCGGTTGATCCTGATGCGGGATCTGCTGGCGGAGGATGGGAGTATTTATGTGCACTGTGATTGACGGGTGAATGGATATATTCGTCTTGTGATGGATGAAGTCTTCGGTTCAGCGAATCACTTAAACGAAATAACCTGGCAGCGATCTGATGCACATAGTGATGCTGGCCAGGGTGCTAAGCACTTAGGAAAAATTTGTGACACTATCTTCCGGTATTCGAGGAATACAGAGCAGCAAACCATAAATATGCTGTACCAGCCGCTACCACAGTCAACCAAAGATAAATGGTATAGACATGTCGAAGAAGGAACAGGACGGAGATACAACATGGCTGACATTACAGGCCCAGGAGGCGCCAAGAAGGGCAATCCCGTATTTGAATGGAATGGTATAACTCGGGCATGGAGATTTAGTAAGGAAAAGATGCTGGAACTGGAAAAGCAGGGACGTATCGTTTATTCCGGCACCGGTCAGCCCTATCTGAAACGGTATTTGGATGAAAGCAAAGGCGTCCCGCTACAAGATATTTGGGACGATATAAAGATGATTAGAGGTATCCATACTGGCTCTGGAGGACTTGGATATCCAACACAGAAACCAGAAGAACTTCTGGATCGAATCATTAAACTTTCCTCCAACGAAAGCGACCTTGTTGCCGACTTTTTCTGCGGCTCAGGCACCACGGCGGCAGTTGCAGAAAAGCTGGGCCGCAAGTGGATTGTTACTGACCTGGGCAAGTTCGCCGTCCACACCACCCGCAAGCGGATGATCGGCGTACAACGTGAGCTTAAAAAAGAGGGCAAGCCCTACCGTGCCTTTGAAATCCTTAACCTGGGAAAGTATGAGCGCCAGCACTACATAGGGATAGATTCCTCACATTCGTTCGGAATGACAGAGGGGACGTTCGGAATGACCACAGAAGATTCCTCAGTCGCTTCGCTTCTTCGGAATGACAAAGGGGATGTCATTTCGACCGAAGGGAGAAATCTTACCCGCCAGGAAATGCAACAACGCATGATTGCGGAGAAGGAAGCGGCATTTCTCGATCTGATCCTGCGGGCCTATTGCGCCGAGAAGATCGAGGGCTTCCGCACCTTCCACGGCAAAAAGGCCGGGCGGTTGGTGGCGGTGGGGCCTGTCAACCTGCCGGTGACGCGGCTCTTCGTAGAAGAGGTTGTCCTTGAGTGCCGCCAGAAGCATATTACCAAGGTGGATATCCTGGCCTTTGAGTTTGAGATGGGGCTGTTCCCCAACGTGCTGGACGAGGCAAAGACCAAGGGGATCGACATCGCACCCAAGTATATCCCCGCCGAGGTCTTCGACAAGCGGGCGGTGGAAAAGAACCAGGTGGTCTTCC
>CAZYNY010000117.1:0-8852 GCA_964648095.1 uncultured Nitrospirota bacterium
GCCTGCGCATCGGCCTCGTCCCCACCATGGGGCTTCTGCATGAAGGCCATTTAAGTCTCATAAGGGAATCTAAAAGGATTACAGGTAAAACAGTAGTCAGCATCTTTGTGAATCCTGCCCAGTTTGGCCCGAAGGAAGACTATCACAGATACCCGAGGGATATAGAGGGAGATGCAAAGAAATGCAGAGAGACAGGAACAGATCTGCTATTCCTCCCCTCTGTTGAAGATATCTACCCTGAAGGACACAGGGCGTATGTTGATGTGGAGGGGTTAAGTGATAAGCTGTGCGGAAGGTCCAGGCCCAAACACTTCAGGGGTGTCGCTACTATAGTAACAAAGCTCTTCAATATTATAGGGCCTGATAAGGCCTTCTTTGGCCGGAAGGACTATCAGCAGGCCATTATAATCAAGCGATTGACAACAGATCTTAATCTTGGCGTTGATATCATTGTTATGCCGACCATAAGAGAGGCTGACGGCCTGGCCATGAGTTCCAGGAATTCATACCTTAACAGTAATGAAAGGGTTGCTGCCAGAATATTATACAGGTCGCTGATGCTTGCCGAGGATATGATCAGATCGGGTAAGACGTCTTCAGAGGAGGTCAGGGCAAAGATGGAAGGTCTCATAGCAGGCGAGGGATCGTCAAAGATAGAGTATATATCAATATGCGATCCCGGAAACCTTGAGGATATGGAGGAGATAGCCGGTGATGTCTTTGTTGCTATTGCTGTATGGATCGGGAAAACCAGGTTGATCGATAATATAATAGTCAAGGGTGATAAAAGATAGGAGGTTATCCATGCGCTGGCACCAGATGGAGATAAAAGATATCCTGGAGGCGCTAAAGACGTCTTCTGGTGGATTGACAGGTACAGATGCAGAAAGGAGACTTTCAGAGTATGGACTAAATAGGCTGAAAGAGGCAAAGAAGAAGACCCCCCTTTTAATTCTTCTCGACCAGTTCAAGGATTTTATGATCCTTGTCCTAATCGGCGCAGCCATAATATCGGGAGTTATCGGCGATCCGGAAGATACTATTGTTATTGTCATTATAGTCTTCCTGAATGCCCTGATCGGCTTTACACAGGAATACAGGGCTGAAAGGGCGCTGGAGGCCCTGAAGGCCATGGCCACACCTGTTGTTACTGTGAGGAGGGACGGCAAGCTTGCGAAGGTGTGTTCAGAGGATATCGTGCCGGGCGATATCATAATCCTCGATGCCGGGATGATGTTACCGGCAGACCTGAGGCTTATTGAGGTATCAAGGCTCAAGGTTATGGAGGCAGCACTTACAGGCGAGTCGGCTCCGGTAGACAAAGATATATATCCCATAAATGATGAGCATGTCCCCCTGGCGGATAGGAAGAATATGGCCTACAAGGGAACCAGCATAACATACGGAAGGGGGGCCGGAGTTGCCGTTGAGACCGGGATGCAGACGGAACTCGGGAAGATTGCCGCGATGCTCCAGGAAGAGGAGGAGACAAAAACCCCTCTTCAAAAAAGGCTGGCAGTATTCGGCCGAAGGCTGGCAATAACCCTGATGGCAGTATGCGGATTGGTCTTTACAATAGGCATAATCAGGGGAGAGCCTCCACTGATGATGTTCCTCACAGCTTTAAGCCTTGCAGTGGCCGCAATACCTGAGTCTCTGCCTGCTGTAGTAACTATATCCCTTGCCATTGGCGCAAGGAAGATGGTCAGGCAAAGTGCCCTTATAAGGAGACTCCCTGCTGTTGAAACCCTGGGCTCAGTTACATATATCTGCACCGACAAGACAGGCACCCTTACAATGAACAAGATGGCCGTTGAAGAGATATATGTTGATGGGAAGATAATCCTGGGATCAGATGTAGGGGCAATTCATGAATTGCCCCTACCACACCAGACCCTCTTAAGGGCTATGGCCTTAAATAACGATGCTGCCTATGGAGGAGACGGCAGGCCCCTTGGAGATCCCACGGAGGTGGCTCTTTTTGTAGCTGCAGAAAAGGCAGGTCTTGATAAAAAACTGGTAGAATCCAGCTTCAGGAGGATAGCGGAGATCCCCTTTGACTCAGACCGGAAGTGCATGACTACAATTCATGAAGATCCGGAAGGAGGATTTTTATCTATAACGAAAGGGGCGATAGAGGTAATCCTTGATAAATCTGTTAATGCCCATACCTCCCAGGGTTCTATTGATATTAACAGGGAAGAGATTGTAAAGATAAGCGAGAGGATGGCGGCAGACGGGCTCAGGATATTGGGCCTTGGTATTAGAAGGTTTGAAATACTCCCCGATGGGATCCATCCTCGTGATATTGAATGCAACCTGATCCTCATAGGAATGGTGGGGATTATGGACCCGCCAAGGGAGGAGGTAGCTGAGGCTGTGGCCCTTTGCAGATCAGCGGGGATTCATCCTGTGATGATAACCGGGGATCATCCTATTACTGCCAGGGCGATAGCTGTGAGGATAGGGATAATCGATGATGGCGGCGAGATAATGACCGGAACTAGACTTGAGCGGATGCCTATGGAGGAGTTCGAGAAGAAGGTCAAGGATATCAGGGTCTATGCAAGGGTTGCCCCTGAACAAAAACTAAAGATAGTCAAGGCGCTCCAGGATGACGGCGAATTTGTTGCGATGACAGGAGACGGAGTGAACGACGCCCCTGCAATAAAAAGGGCGGATATAGGTATTGCCATGGGGATATCAGGGACCGATGTGGCCAAGGAGGCCTCAGACATGGTACTCCTTGATGACAATTTCGCAACAATCGTGAGGGCTGTTGCTGAGGGTAGACATATCTATGACAATATAAGAAAATTTGTCCGTTATCTGCTGACAACCAATTCAGGTGAGATCTGGACCGTATTCCTTGCCCCGCTGATAGGGCTTCCTATGCCACTTTTACCCATCCATCTGCTCTGGATAAATCTGGTGACTGACGGCCTCCCCGCCCTGGCACTTTCGGTTGAGCCTCCAGAGGGCAATGTGATGCGGAGACCCCCCAGGCATCCCAAAGAGAACCTCTTTGCAGGGGGGCTATGGCAGCACGTCCTCTGGGTCGGCCTCCTGATGGGAGGGATCTGCCTTTTTACCCAGGCGCTGGCGATAAAGACGGGTTCCCACTGGCAGACCATGGTCTTCACGGTCCTGGGCCTGCTGCAGATGGGGCATGTGCTTGCTATACGTTCAGAAAGGGAATCGCTGTTTACCCAGGGCCTCTTTTCAAATAGGCCATTATTCGGAGCGGTCTTTTTGACTTTTGCCTTACAGATATTTATAATTTATACTCCCTTCATGCAGAGGATCTTTAAGACGGATTCCTTGAGCCCAAAAGAGTTGATAATCTGCATTGCCCTCGCATTGGTCGTTTTTTTTGCTGTTGAGATTGAGAAGTTCTTGAAGAGAAGGGGATCATATGGTTGATCCCGGAAGAAAATGGATCAAAAAGATCCTGAAGGAATTATAATGGAAAGAGGTGTATTGAAATATGGAAAATAAAATGAATCGGTTATGCCTGATCTGGCTATTCCTTATCCTTGTACCCCTCCTAATAAGTTGCAGCAGTCCGGAGGCAAAGAAGGCAAAACATTTCAAAAGGGGGGAGGCGTATCTTGAAAAGGATAAGATAAAGGAGGCTATTATTGAGTACAAGAATGCCCTCCAGATCGATCCCAGGGATGCACAGGCCCACTATCGGCTGGGATTGGCCCATCTCAAGATCGGAGACCTTGTTAATCTCAAACAGGCATTTGCAGAGATGAACAGGAGTGTTGAGATCGATCCGGCCATTATCGATGCCCATCTTAAGATAGGGATGCTCTATCTCCTCTCCCGGGAATATGATAAGGCTATTGAGAAGGCGGATCTGGTTATTCAAAAGGAGCCGCAGAATATTGAAGGTTATCTCTTGCTTGGTAATAGCCTTGCCGGTCAAAAGAAGTATGACGAGGGGATAGCCAGGATTAAAAAGGCCCTTGAGTTGGACCCAAAAAAGATAAAGACCTATCTTAACCTGGCAATCTTATATCTGGCAAAGAAAGACCCGGCGGCTGCCGAGAAGACCTATTTGGATGCCCTGAAGGTTGATGAGAAATCAATAGATGCCCATATCGCTTTGGCGGGTTTCTATCGCGTATCCGGCCAGCCGGAAACCACTGAGAAACTCCTATTAAAAACCATTGAATTGGACCCAAAGAACACGAACCTCCGTTTCAATCTTGCATCCTTCTATCTGTCATCGGCAAAGACCCATGAGGCAGAAGAAGAGCTTCTTGATGCAACAAAGGCGGATCCCAAAAACATAAAGACATGGGTATTACTGGGAGATTTTTATCTCAGATCAGGAAAACAGGACCTGGCGATCCAGCAGTACAAGCAGGCGATCGAGATAGAGCCTGATTCCCTCCTCCCGAAGAAAAAGCTGGTTGAGGTATATATAACAACGAGGCAGCTTGATGAGGCAGAGCGCTATCTTTCAGAGGTCATGAAACAAAAACCTACTGACACCGAGGGGATGCTCCTGCAAGGGAGATTACATATGGCCGGAAACAAGACAGATGAAGCTATAGTCATCCTTCAGAAGGCAGTAAGCCAGGCGCCCCAAATCGCGGTTGGCCACTACTATCTGGGTGTAGCTTTTGCTGCAGGCAAGGATCTGCAGCAGGCCAAAAAAGAGCTGTCAGAGGCCGTAAGGATCTTACCTAACTATGTTGAGGCCAGGGTTGCCTTGTCTGGGGTATACCTTTATCTGGGAGAGCCACGCCTGGCCAAGGAAGAGGCGGCCAAGGCCATCTCACTGCAACCTAATAATCTCCTGGCCCATCTCTACTCTGCTGATGCCTCTCTAAGACAGAAGGAGTTAGATAAGGCTATCCAGGAATATAAAAAGGTTACAGAATTGGATCCAAAATTTACCATTGGTTATGTCCGTCTTGGACAGATCTACAGGTTTCAGAAGAATGGAAAAGAGGCCATTTGGCAGTTTGAAAAGGCCCTTTCGATTAACCCGGATCAGTTTGATGCGCTGGGGCATGTTGTTGCTATCTATCTTGAAAAAGGCGAGACGGATCAGGCATTGAAGAGGTGTGAGGCACAACTTAAATTGGCGTCCAGGCCTGCCCCAATTTATCAGATTGTTGGCCGGATACACCATGCTAAAAAGGAGTTTTCAAAGGCCGAGGAAAATTATAAAAAGGCTATAGAGAAAGACCCCAACCTTTTGGGCGCCTATATGGCCCTCGGCAGCCTCTATATCCAGAGCAAATCCTTTGATCAGGCGGTTAAACAATATGAAGATGTTAAAAAGGTTAACCCTAAAGCCCTTGCCCCATACATGCTCCTAGGAATCATCTATGACTCATTGCAAGACTTTGAGAAGGCCAAGATAGAGTACGAGGGGGCATTGAAAATCGACCCTAAGTTTGCACCTGCCGCCAATAACCTGGCCTGGAACTATTCTGAGCATGGAGGTAACCTGGACGTGGCCCTTTCCCTGGCTGAGACGGCCAGAGAAAAACTACCGGAAGACCCGTCAATTGCTGATACCTTAGGCTGGATCTATTATAAAAAGGGCGCCTATCTAAGGTCCATCAGCCTGCTAAAGGAGGGTACAGAAAAGCTTGAGTCGAACCCCCTGGTTCGGTATCACCTTGGCATGGCCTATTATAAGAATGGGGATAAGGATCAGGCCAAAAAGGAGTTGGCGGCCTCCTTGAAGCAGAACTCAAATTATCCAGGGGCAGATGAGGCAAAAAAGGTATTGCAGGAGTTAAAGTGATCAGTCCATTTCTGACTCCTTTTTTATAACGTAATAGAGCATAGGGTACAGGGTGTAGGGTTTTATTCTGTATTCTGTGAACTATCTGACCTCCTTATACCATTTATAGAGCCTGTCCGGCGAGACACCGAGAAGAAAGAGGGCTGAAAGTATCAGGTTCCTAAAGGTTGCGTATATAGGGCCCTCTTTATCCCATCGCCTTGCCGATACTGATACAGACTCCCCCAGGATACTTATCTTTCCTCTCCTCTTAAGTCTCCTTATAAATTCCAGATCCTCCATAATAGGGACATCTTGATAGCCGCCGATCTCCTCAAAGGCAGACCTTCTGACAAATATCCCCTGATCTCCATAGGGTAATCCGAATATGATTGATCTCATATTTGCCCAGAACGCGACTAAGGATAGATAGGGGGACCTGGAGTCTATGGCAAGCCTGAATGCCCCGCCTATTATCAATGGGTCTTCCATTGTCTTAAGTATGGCATCTATCCCTTTCTCTGTTATCTTTGCGTCCCCATGGAGAAAGAGGAGAATGTCTCCGGTCGCGCATCTTGCACCATGGTTCATCTGCCGCCCTCTTCCAGGTATGGATGGGATAAGACGTACATCATATCTACTAACAATAGAGGTAGTCTTATCTCTACTTCCTCCATCGACGACAATCAGTTCAAGGCGCGGGTCATTTAAGGATCTTATCGTATCCTCAATAATTCCCTCCTCATTAAGAACGGGCATTATCATGGAAATCCTTGACATTACAACCTCTTTTCATGTTTAAAGTTATATAAGACATCAGCCGATAGATTTTCTATATTATAGGTCAGATAAAAAATCTTATCCAGCGGATCCTGCCGGGAATGGTAATTCTTGACAAGTATGTTTTAGGTGTTGACCATAGATAATTTATCTGGTATATTTGATTACTTGATTTAAGGCCTGTTGATAGTTGCCATATTAATAAAAGGGAGTTAAATCTATGGGAAATAAAACAAAACCGCTACATAGACCTAAACCTAAAGGCAAAGCAAAGAAAGAGAAGAAGGGCATCTACGATGATATAAAGAAGGAGCTTGAAAAGCAAAAGACGGCTCTTCTTGCCGAGGCTGGAGAGATTATCAGCAGCGGCCTTAACCCTGGGACAGAAAATTTACCCGATCTAAGCGATCAGGCCTCAGCAGAGATAGACCAGAATTTCACAATAAGACTCAAAGAGAGGGAGCAGAAGCTCCTCAAGAAGATAGACGAGGCCATTGACCGGATAATAGACGGGACATTCGGTGTATGCGAAAGCTGCGGGGGCGAGATATCATTGCAGCGCCTTAAGGCCAGGCCAGTTACTACCCTCTGCATATCCTGCAAAACTGAGCAGGAGAAGGAGGAGATAATAAGAAGGTAGCCCGCCGCTAATTTATCACCAATGGCAGAAGAGGACTACAGAAATCAAAAAGGACCTTTTAGGTTGCCTTCTTGTGATTGTTGCCGCCTTTGGCATTTTCGCGGCCATAACAATGGCCTGGACATTCTTTCTCCTGCCGTTAGCCCTCATCCTCTTTGTCGGATGTCTTATCCTGATCTCTATAGCGCTAGGTCCCTATGGAGGGGATAAGAAAAAAGATTAATCACCGGTTGGTAGGCGATGCTGGGATCGAACCAGCGGCCTCTTGCGTGTGAAGCAAGCGCTCTACCACTGAGCTAATCGCCCATTTCCAAATAATATCAAAGGAGTGTATTATAACGGCCCAATGGATCTCCGTCAACTGGTATGAGCTCACCAATTTGGATTGTGTTTTATTGCTGGATTGTTGGTAAGCCAATCGCGTATCATACCTCATCACTCATTAAGGAATTTTGAGGCACAAAAGAAGAAGGTTATGAAAAATATGTCCAATGCTATGGGAGGTTTAAAGATATGCCGGATAAACTGGAAGAGTATGTACTGAAATCTCTGGACCTGCCTGTGGTGCCTGTGGTGGCAAACAAGGTCTTGAGTGCGGCATCCGATCCTGACTCTACTGCCAGCTTGCTTGGATTGGTGATCTCAAGGGATGAGGCACTTGCCTCCAGGGTGCTCAGGATTGCCAACTCAGCCTTCTATGGTGTGAGCAGAAAGATCAATACGATCTCAGAGGCAGTGACAGTTATAGGTTTTGATGGGATCAAGAACCTTGCCCTTGCCCTTTCTATGCGTGGGGTCTATAAGAGTTTTGGGCTGCTTGAACAGCTTCTCTGGGACCATTCTGTTGGTGTTGCTATCACAGCACAACTTGCAGCCTCCAATGTGCAGATAAAGCGGAAGGAGGAGGCCTTTATATCCGGGCTTCTCCATGATGTCGGAAAGATTATCCTCTTAAATCAGGAGAAAGAAAAATATACGAGGGTTATCCAGATGGTCTATAACGACGATTTTACTTTCTCGGCGGCAGAAGAAGAGGTCTTTGGATTTAACCATGCCATCGTGGGATCCATGGTAATTAAGAAATGGAATTTCCCGGATTTTCTTGTCAAAATTGCGAGATATCACAATGATATTAAATCTTACAGTGATGTGGATTCACATATCAGCCTGATGCTTGCTCTGGTCAACTTTGCTGATCTTCTATGTAACAAGCTGGGGATAGGGAGAAGAAGGTCGCAGGAAGGTATCGATATTATGAGCTGTGATTGCATTAAGGTGCTTAAGTTCAGCCAGGAACAGGTTAACGATCTTCAGGAGGAGATCCCTCAAATAGTTGAAAGAGAGAAGGATTGGTTAGAGGGGCTAAAACATTAATCCCCTGATGTAAGGTTATTTTTTCAATATCCTGTTTAAAAAGGTCTTGTCCTTTCATCGGCCGGGCTAGTAAAGATCTCTTCTGGAATGCCGATCTCCACTATATCCCTCTTGTCAATCCTTGATGATCTTTATGAATACTTTAGGAGGGGAAAAAGATGAGATTCCACATCATAGCAGGGATACTAATCGCAAGTATATTCCTTACAGGCAGTACTGGTATATGGGCTAATCAGGAAAGCAGATTAAAGACCTGGAATTTTGACTCCGATGCCATAAACGCGGCACCTTCAGGATTTACCT
>CAZYNY010000118.1:0-8800 GCA_964648095.1 uncultured Nitrospirota bacterium
TGCCTGCAGTCAGCGAGGCGAGGGAGGTCGTATCGATATCCTGAATGTCGCCTATGCTTGTTATCAGCTGTCCGTTCTTGTCAACAAGAAAGGAGACCATGGCATTAGCCTGTTGATGCAGTTTGGAAAGCTCCGCATCTATCTGCTTGAACTCCTCTTCATACATTATTGTGGCAGGATCGGCCATCCGGATCTCCACCCAAGTTTATAAACTTATATCATAAAGACCAAGCTATTTCAAGCAGTAGATACCCACGGGCGACTAATTTATCCAGCGAGCAAAGCGAGCGTTGAGGGGGAGGCTCCATCCGGCTTTGCCGGCGGAGGGGGCGACGCGAGCCCCTCTATATAGATCAGAGGAATGGGTGCTCATGTTTTGCCTTAAGCCTTACCCATCTCCTGTCGACCTCTCTCTGCAAAGAGTCGAGGACTTCCTTATATTCCGGTCTTAATAGATGTTTTGTCTTGCCCATCATCTTGAGCCATTCTGCAACAGGTACCTTCTTGCCCTTCTCTTCAGGGTTATAGTTTAAAATGGTCTTTCCATGTTCTATCTCATATAGGGGGAAGAAATTGGAGTCTACTGCTGCCTGGGCTATCTTTGACCCCATCCTCTCATCAGACTTCCAGCTTAGCGGGCATGCGGAGAGGAGTTTCCCGTAGACAAGTCCTTCCTTTGTATATCTCTGTGCCTTTGCTGCCTTCTTAATCAGATCCCTGTAATCCGATTCGACTGCAGTAAAGATATAAGGGAGATTACACGCTGCCATGATCTGTGGTGTGTCCTTGTGATGAGTTGTCTTTCCAAACTGTCTCGGACCAACATTTGATGTAGATGTTGCATGACCGTAAGGTGTGGAGAATGAAAGCTGATGACCGGTGTTCATATATCCCTGGTTGTCATATTCCAGTATGATCATGGAGTGGTTACGCAGTGCGGTTCCGATTGCAGGCCCCATACCTATATCAAGACCTCCATCACCTGATACCATTATAAATGTTATATCCCGGTCAGCCGGTATCTCGCCCCTCCTCTTTTTCTCATCAAAGGCCTCAACTACACCGCTCAATGTAGGGGCGCCGTTCTGAAAGAGGTTGTGGATATATGTGACGTTAAAGGCACTGTAAGGGAAGCCTGTGGTTACCACCATCCCGCACCCTGTATGAAAGAGGATGACCACATGCCCCTGTATGCCTTTAAGGAACTGATCTACGCTTGGGAATATACCGCAACCGGGGCATGCGCCATGTCCAGGCGCAATTCTCTTTGGCATGGCAGTAAGCTCCCTGGCGGATACACCTTTTACCTCAAGCCTTCCGGTTGCTTCAGACCTTTCTGTCTTTATCAGGTTTAAGGTAGTTGCCTTCTCTGTAAGTGGATCTGCCACACGTTCAGGCATATATCCGGCATCACCCTCTGTTGCCCCTATATACGCAAATGGTGTTTTTATCTTTCCTACCGAGGCTGCCTCAAGGGCCTCTTCAAAAAGCATCTCTGCGTCATCCACAAAAAACTCCTTACCGCCAATACCATAGATCCTGCTAATAATAAGGCTCCTGTTATCAGGATCATCTTTCAATGCGGCCTTGACCTCAAAAGACATATTACCGCCCCACCCCCCATAGCTTTCCTGCCTGTCGGCCACAAGGACCACCTTCGTCCCCCTTAGGGCGGATACAATCTCTTTTGCGGGGAAGGGACGTAAGACTGTCGGCGAAATCAGTCCGACTTTCTTTCCGTTGCGCCTCATCTTGTCGACTGCTTCTTTTCCTGTATCTGCCGCAGAGTTTAAGAGGATTATTACCGCCTCGGCATCCTCAGTCCTGTAGGCATCTATAAGATCGAATCTCCTTCCGCTGATCCTGTAATATTCCTCAAAGATCTTCGGGAGGAGATTGTAAGCCGCTTCCATTGCCATGCTCTGCTGTTTTTTATTGTTTATCAGATCCGGGTCATTCATGACCGGCCCGAATGTTACAGGATTATCAGGATCTATAGAGGTGTATTGCGGCTTCGGATTTCCCAGAAACCCCTCGATCGTCTTTCTGTCAGAGAAATAACTTACCCTTCTTTTCTGATGGCTCGTAAAGAAGCCATCAAATGCAACGATTACAGGGAGCCTCACATCCTTTGCCTCTCCGATCTTCACGGCAATTATATTCATGTCGTATGCCGTCTGCGGATCCCTGGCAAGAAGTATGATCCAGCCTGCATTTAATGCCATCATAAGATCACTGTGGTCGCACCGTATATCAAGGGGTGCGGAGACCGCACGGCATACAAGGTTCAGCACCATAGGCAGCCTCGTGCTTGACTGAACAGGCAGCTGCTCTAATGAGAAGAGTAGACCCTGCGAAGATGTTGCATTGAAGACCCTTGCCCCTGCAGTTGTGGCCCCAAAACAGATCCCTGCTGCACCATGTTCCCCGTCACCCGGAATCAGATGTATACTGTGCTGTCCCTCCGCAAACATGGCATCAAGTTCCTCTACGATCTCAGTAGATGGTGTTATCGGGTAATAACCCATTATGTGATAATTTATCTGGCTTGCAGCAAGCGCAGCCATCTCATTGCCGCTTTTAAAGCCTACTGTCTGGCTCGCAGCCTCGATGGATTTCTTCTCCTCAGTTGCTTCCTTCATGTCCCTCTCTCCTAATCTAAAGGGGCTTGCGTCGCCCCCTCCACCGGCAAAGCCGGATGGAGCCTCCCCCTCAACGCTCGCTTTGCTCGCTGGATAAATTAGTCGCCCGTGGGTATCTACCCAGCCGTTACTGCCTGATCTACCTGAGCCTCCTTCTGAAGGCTAAGCGCACCAGACTTGCATATCTCAACGCACCGCATACACCCCTTGCAATACTGGTAATTGATCCCGACCAATACCTGTGCCGGTTTCCCTGTCTTTGTAATGCCCCTCTCCCATATGAAGCAGTAATCAGGACAGGTCATATCGCACTCTCCACAGTTTATGCATTTTGCCTTGTCAAGGACAGGGATGAAGCCCTCCCTGGATGCGCTAAGGTCCTTTAGCCTTGAATTGCCGGGGTTAATTATAAGACCCCCCTGCGGGGCATTTAGATAGCCAAGTTTGGGACCGATCCTGAGGCATGGCGTTGAGGAAGATGTCTCATCCGTCTCATATTCCCTCAGTTTGACCTCATCATATCCCCTGCAAAAGGCCCTGATATTCGGATCAACAAGTTTGGGGTATTTTTTGGAGAATGTCTTTTTTATTGTTTCAACAAGGGCCTCCTTGCTTAAGAACCCGGAGATCCTTACAACTGCCCCCAACATCACTGTATTTAACTTAACCTTTTCCTCAATGGCAATCCTCAGGGCATCTACCACAGCGATAATCTTGACATCCCTTTCAAGTGTTTCATCTATATCTTCCGGTGACTTTTTGGTATTTATAATTAAGGAGGTTTTCCCGGAGATACCATCCAGGGTTGACGGTATTTTAATGAGATTCTCGTGGAATATGACCAGCAGGTGAGGCTCCACTATCGGGCTATTTATCCTTACCTCGGCATCAGGATCGCAAAACCTGACGAATGCCTTGACAGGTGAGCCTTTTTTTTCTGACCCGTAGCTTGAAAAAGCCGACCCGTTGAATCCCTGCTCAAGTATTCCGGCCTCAGCGAGCATCTTACCGGCAAGGTTCGCCCCAAGTCCGCCTATGCTCTCCATCCTAATTTCATAATAGCCCGCCTCATTCTTCCCGGGCAGACATGTACATGCTAAAGGAATAGTCATCTATACTCCTCCCCTCTATTATTTATGGGCTAAAAAAGCCCCGGAATGCCAATACCTCCTGTAATGCCCTTCATCTCCTCAGCCATGAGATCCCTGGATTTGCGGAGCGCCTCATTTACGGCAGCCAATATCAGGTCTTCAATCATATCCTTGTCATTCTGGCCAATGATTTCAGGCTCTATTTTAACAGAGACGATCTCCTGTTTTCCATTCGCAACCACAGTTACCATGCCTCCGCCAGATGAGGCCTCTACCATTTTTCCTGCCATCTCCTCCTGTGTCCTGGCCATCTTCTCCTGGATTACCTGGGCCTGCCTCATGAGATCACCAAGCATCTTCTTAGACATCGACATGCTATTTTCCTCCCTCTGGTCTTCTGGTGTCCACAACCTCTCCTCCAAGGATATTTAGGGCCTCCATGATGATCTGATCCTTATTCGATCTCTGCCTTCCGGGTTTCTCTCCCTCAGATCCGGCAGATCCAAAACCCTCCTTGGATATCTGATTGCCTGATAACTTTGTTATCTTTATCCTCCTGTCTATACCCGAAAGATCCTTAACTACAGCGCCTATAAACGTAATATTCTCCTCCCTGTTTAATAACTCTGCCAGGAAAGAGTTTCCTTCATCAAATCTGACAGTAATGTCCGAATTAGTCATATTCAATAAAACACCCTTTTCAAGGTACGAGCGAAGGTTGGGCCTCCTCTCTCCGATTGCAGCTAAGATCTGTCCCCAGGAGACCGGCTCAGCCGCAGGAGGGGCTAATGCTTCACTCCCGACCTGCCTGTTGTCTGTCTGCAGGCGCTCATCAGCAAGAGCTTCCCCTGTAAGGGCTTCGGGCTTGCTGCCTCCCCTTTTATCTTCTATTTTTCTGGTTTCGGCACCCTTGCTATTTTTGATTTCATCGGTTGATATCAGCCTTTCAATCTCAGATAACCTTTGAACTATATCCTCAATAGGCTTTAGAGGTCTTAACTTTACTGCCTTTATCAGTGCAATTTCGAGGACGAACCTTGGATAGCCTGATCTTGCTATCTCATCGTGCGCCTGCTGAAATATAGCAAAGAGCCTCTGTAATTCATCCAGAGAGAATAGGCCGGCCTCCTTCTTTATCAGTTCTATATTCTCTTTTGGCCTTTCAATCAGATAGTCCGGGGTCTCCACAACCCTGGCAATAAGGAGATCTCTCACATATTCCACGTACTCCTTTGAAAAAACCCGTATATCTATACTATTATCTACGAGAGCCTTTACGAGTTCAAGTCCAATCTTTGCATTCTTGTCTGCAATGGCATTTGTGAGCCCAGACAGTCTCTCCCTTCCGACTAACCCCAGTACTGTCTCAATATCATTCTGCCTGACATCTTTACCGCAATAAGAGACTACCTGATCGAGGAGGATTAAGGCGTCCCTCATACTCCCTTCGGAGGATCTTGCAATGATTGACGATGACCTCTCATCAAGCGATATGCCCTCTTTTCCAGCTACAAATCCAAGCCTCTCCATAATCTCCTGATAGGTGATCCTCTTGAAATTGAAATGCTGACATCTTGACAGGATGGTTTGGGGGATCTTATGCGCCTCTGTTGTAGCAAAGATAAATATTACGTGCGGGGGCGGCTCCTCCAGTGTCTTTAACAGGGCATTAAAGGCCGAGTTAGAGAGCATGTGGACTTCATCGATTATATATATCTTATACCTCCCCTTAAGGGGTATATACCTTACGTCCTCTTTTAGCTCCCTTATATCGTCCACCCCGGTATTAGACGCCCCATCAATCTCAACGACATCTACGGATGTCGCAGAGATTATCTCGGCGCACATACTGCAATTATTGCATGGGCTTGCAGTCGGCCCATGCTCACAATTTAATCCCTTGGCTAATATCCTGGCCAGACTTGTCTTTCCAAGCCCGCGACTTCCGGAGAAGAGATAGGCATGGGCTGTTCTGCCCTTTTCTATGGCATTTGTAAGGGTCTTTACTATATGAGTCTGCCCCACAACATCATTGAATGTCTGGGGTCTCCATTTTCTTGCAAGGACCTGGTAGTTCATGACCTTTCCTTAATGTCTATATAAAGGGGCTTGCGTCGCCCCCTCCTCAAGCAAAGCCGAAGCGAGCATCCGGCTCTGCCGGTGCAAGCGCGGGGTGTGGGGGCATCGGAGGAGCCACTGCACCGCACGGGCCCCCACAGATGATCGTCGCCTCCCCCTCAACGCTCGCTTTGCTCGCTGATATGTACCTGCGGTCTCTGCCCGTGGGTATCCGTGCTGTCTATGAAGAGACCGGGTTGACCTGCGGCACACAGGATTGTCCGTTTACCGCTGCTTCCTTCCGGACCTGACGGGGTTCACAGTATCCTGTTGCACAGGGCCCAGTCTCTTCAAAGATGATTCGCATCCTATGTGATGCGAATCATCACTCATAGGACGCTGGGCATCCTAATGCCCAGCGTCACTTGTAACTAATAACTATTAACTCTTAACTTTAAACTAAAAACTTATAACTCCTAAATGTTAATAGTTACTAGTTAATAGTTAAAAGTGAAAATTGTTCCACAATTTTCCTGGCGGAGAGAGAGGGATTTGAACCCCCGGTACGGTTACCCGTACAGTTGATTTCGAGTCAACCGCCTTCGTCCACTCGGCCATCTCTCCTGGGATGCTTCGCATCACCTATAACTTATAACTCCTAACCGTTAATAGTTACAAGTGAAAATTGTTCCACAATTTTCCTGGCGGAGAGAGGGGGATTTGAACCCCCGAGGCAGCTTTTGGCCGCCTACACGATTTCCAGTCGTGCTCCTTCAGCCGCTCGGACATCTCTCCTGGGATGCTTCGCATCACTTATAACTTATAACCTATAACTTGCAACTTATAACTCCTAACCGTTAATAGTTACCAGTTAATAGTTACCAGTGAAAATTGCCTTGCAATTTTCCTTCTCCCTTAATCCCTTAAAGAAGTCCTGCAATAGATCCCTGCTCTGCTCTGCCAGGAGACCCCCAATGACTTCTACCCTATGATTTAGACGCTCCTCCTCAGGGATATTTATTATGCTGCCGCAGCCTCCCCCTTTTTTATCATATGATCCGAATACCAGTCTCTTTATCCTCGACTGTACAATTGCGCCTGCACACATAGGACATGGTTCGGATGTAACATAGAGTGTAGACCCTGTCAGCCGCCATTTTCCAAGCCTGCTTGAGGCATCACGGATTACGATTATCTCTGCATGGGCAGTTGGGTCGTTCAATGATTCCCTCATGTTATGACCCCTCGAGATAATCTCATCGTCAATAACTAAAAGTGCCCCCATAGGCACCTCACCTGACCTGGCAGCGATCCTCCCCTCTTCAAGGGCGATAGATAGAAAGAATAGGTCTTTCTCTGTTACCATATCTGTACTCACTTACCCCTAGCCCCTAACCCCGGTTTCTCTGGTGCGCCCAGCAGGATTTGAACCTGCGACCTACGGATTCGTAGTCCGTCGCTCTATCCAACTGAGCCATGGGCGCATCCGCATAAGGAGATTCATTAAGTCGCTGCAATGGGCTCCTTTAGTATTATCCCAAAGCGGTCATGTCTGAATGGGTGGATGTCGGGAAATAGGGAAAAGAGCCATCCCTTAAACACGATATTACCATCATCTCTAACCACTATATGGACTGCCGGGTTTTTGAGTTCATTGGTTTCCGATGTAAATACAGTCCCCTCTTTTCTCTCGTCTATTTTTAAATCTGGAAGGAATTCAACAACCTTTATTGTCATCCTGGATTCAGGTATCTTGAGTTCTTCGCCTATATTTAGACTATATTCATCCATAGATTTACGCCGCAGATCCTCAACCACAAGTCTGACACCCTTCCATTTCTTTCTTACATCCTCAGGGATAATCGTCTTCGGCTCACCGGATATTACAGGGATATCAGATGGAAGATCCTCTGGCCTGGTTAGCTGTTCAACCTTCTTTTCTTCGACAACCGGCTTTTCTTTTTCCCTGCCGCATCCGATAGCATACAAGGTGGTCAAGGCAAGGCTTATTATCATAAGTATTGAGGTAATTTTACTTTTTTTCATTCCAGCTACTCGTTTAGGGCTAAAGACAATATGTAAATTTGTATTTTATAAAAAATCCATAAGGAATGCAAATGGATTTTGAGCTAAGTTTTCATCTATTGCATTGACAAGCAAATATATATTACGTAAAATATGTTTATCATATTTTACGTAAAAGGAGAGGTCTATGGAAAAGACAATCAGTGCAACAGAGGTTGTTAGAAAATTTTCGGAGGTATTAAACTCCATAAAGTACAAAGGGGATCACTATACGATCTTAAGGGGTGGCAAGCCTGTTGCCTCCATCTCTCCTGCAGAGACCCCTGCAAAAGGAAGAACATTGGGAGATCTAAAAGAACTTCTGAAACGCCTTCCCCATCTTGATGATGAAGCTGAAAGGTTTGAGAAGGATTTAAAAGAAATAATAAAACATCAGCCATATATGCCTGAGAAAGACCAATGGGCGTGATATTTGATACCGGTGTTCTTATTGCAATAGAACGAGGGTCTCTCAACATTGAAGAGCTTATAAAAAGACGGGAAGAAGAACCATTCGGCATAAGTGCAATCACAGTCTCAGAACTTTTGCACGGTGTTCATAGGGCTGACTCAGAAAATAGGCGACTAAAAAGAGAGGCCTTTGTTGAGAAGATTATAGAGACCTTTCCCATCTATCCATTTGATTTAAGTGCTGCAAGGATATATGCAAGAATCTGGGCAAACTTAGCAAAGAAGGGAATTAGCGTCGGGGCTCATGATCTTATTATAGCTTCCACAGCCATTTCACTCGGATTTTCTGTCATTACATCTGACATAAGAGACTATGGAAGGGTTAAAGGACTAAAGGTAGAGCAATTTTGATAAGAAATAATTTTTGACAGTTTCTCCGTCAGTAGATATACTTTGCCTTTTTAAGGGGAAGCCAAGAGATAAGATATTCAATACAGCAGGCTGATGAGATATTTATAAATCCGATCATACTTG
>CAZYNY010000119.1:0-8792 GCA_964648095.1 uncultured Nitrospirota bacterium
AAAATGACAAGAATGAATATGGCAGGGCAAAAGATGCCATAGACAAGATCTTTAAGGCCACCCTGAAGCTAAAGGGAAGCATAACAGGGGAACATGGAATCGGGATAACCAAGTCTCAATATCTGGAGATGGAGACAGGCGATACGGCACTTGAGATGATGCGCCGGATAAAGAACCAATTCGACCCCAAAAACATCTTAAATCCGGGTAAGATCTTCCTGGATAATGACCCGTTAGACGGTCCGGATAAATTCCTCTGCGGATTTAAATCTTAGATATGGGTTGTGATCCTTCTCCCGTAATATAGTTGACTTCGGGGTTGCCCCATAGTTGTGCCCTGGGTAAATTTCTATGTTTTCATCAAGCATCATTATCTTATTCAGGCTTTCAAACATCGTTTTTGGGTCGCCACCCGGGAAATCTGTCCTCCCTATGCCGTCCACAAAGAGTGTATCTCCGGTAATTAGTCTGTTTTCAAAAAAAAGACAGATAGACCCGGGAGAGTGTCCGGGGGTGTGGATTACCCTGATCCCCTCTTTTCCTAGGTCAATTGTGTCTCCTTCTGCCACTTCAATGTCTGCAGGGGGGGGTGAGAAATGCTTCAGGTATTTAGCCTCATCCTTATGTATTACTATCTTTGCCCCGCTCTTCTCCTTTAACCTCCTGTTTCCGTCTATATGATCAAAATGGCTATGGGTATTGATAATAAATTTTATCTTGAGTTTCATCTCAAGGGCCTTTTTTATTATCCCTTCTACTTCCCATGCAGGGTCTACTACCGCCCCATCGCCGCTTTCAGTATCCCCGATAATGTATGTGAAGTTTGCCATATCTCCAACCTGAATCTGCTCTAAGACCAACACCTCTTCTCCATCTCTAAATAATTAAATTAATTGAATTCATTAATCCAAGTATATATACTTATTAGTAAGGTTTCAATGAGGGAGTGAGGTCTGATATCTGAATGATAAAAGGGGAGCTTGAAGAGATGAAGGGGAAGGAGGTTGTGGTCACATATAACGGGTTAAACTATCAAGGCATTCTGATGGATGTCACATCCGATGATGTAGACCTCAAGGGAGAGGAGGGGTGGGTTGTCCTGCCCATAGAAGGCGTTACGCTTATTAAGAGGAGATAAATATATGCCTCCTGATCCGGAGGAACAGTATGATTTTAAACCCGAGAGGTATGAGGTTGTATTGGATAGACCTGATTATAGGAACGCTGTAGTTGACGAAAAAGCGCAGAGGAGGGGGTATATCCTTCCACTGATCCTCTTTATTGTCACTGTTTTTTCTACTATATTCGCCGGTGCAATCCAGCAGGGTGTTGATCCCATCCATAATCCGGCTACCCTTCTCAAGGGCGTTCCTTTTTCTTTTACCCTGCTCCTTATCCTGGGAACCCATGAGCTCTCACACTATTTTGTTTCCAGGAGGTATGGTGTTAGGGTAACCCTCCCATATTTCATCCCCTCACCATTCCCTCCTGTTGGCACGTTTGGGGCATTCATAAAGATGAAGTCCCCTATCTTAACTAAAGAGGCCCTGATTGACATAGGCATCTCAGGGCCTATAGGCGGGTTTATTGTATCCATAATAGCAGTTATGGTAGGACTTAACCTCTCTACAGTCGTTCAGGTAGGGGTCTTTGAAGGGGTGAAACTCGGCTCCCCGCTTATCTTTGAGTGGTTGTCCAGGGTAATAGTCGGAGCGCCAAAAGAAGGGTATGATATATTACTACACCCTGTTGCCTTTGCCGGATGGATAGGTTTCTTTGTTACTTCCTTAAACCTCCTGCCGATTGGACAGCTTGATGGCGGCCATATCGCCTATGCGATATTAGGAGAAAAACAGAGGATAGTCTCGATTGTTATGATCCCGGTCCTGTTTATCCTCGGATTTTACGGCTGGCCCGGCTGGTTTGTATGGGCCATACTTGTATCTACGCTTGGCATACGACATCCGCCTATCATAGACCCCGAGATACCAATTGATAAAAGACACAGACTCCTGGGAGTGGCAGCGCTGGCAACTTTCATAATAACATTCATCCCGATCCCCTTTTCCTTCTCATGATCATTGTCGGCTAAATAATGTCTGTATCAGGGTAGAGCTGAATTTCCTTGACACCTTCCTTTTTTGTGGTATAATGAAGCCATTCTTAAAAAGAGGAGGTGAGGCAACATGTGTCAGACATGCGGTTGTACACCTTGCAAAAAGTGCGGGGCGCCGATAAAGAATGGCGTATGCGCCAGGTGCAGCAAGAAGGCTGTTGAATGTACCTGTAAGTAGCTAAATGATGTTACGGGCCAGTTTCCTGATACGGATTATTCGGCCTCCTGTTTAAGGAGGCCTTTTATTGTAACTTATAAATATTTTAGCAGTAAAAAAATATTGACAACACTGATTCCTTTTAATATAATACAAATGACCTAAGAAATAATCTTCAGGACGGATGTCGCCATTATTCCCTTCAGTGTAATAGTGAAAAAATTAAATATTGCCTGACCAGAAAAGCGGGATGAGTATTATATCTATTAAACAAATAAACATAATTTAATAAGGCTGGTTATTTGCCCCTAAACCATAAACATCTCATAACCGATAAGAAGTCTGTTGATCTGAGTCAAACAGTGGAGAAGTAGGTGGCTGATCCTCCCCTCCGGCTTACCTTCATAAATAAGCAAGAAATAGGGTAGGCTAGTATTTTTTAACAAGGAGAAGTAAAAGATGAATCTTACAGAACTAAAAGGAAAAAGCATAGCAGAGCTGAATGATGTCAGCAAAGATCTCAAGATCGAGGGTGCAAGCAATCTGAGAAAGCAGGAACTGATTTTTGCTATCTTACAGGCCCAGGCAGAGAAAAATGGCGTGATATATGGTGAGGGTGTCCTTGAGATACTCCCGGATGGTTTCGGATTCTTAAGATCCACCGATTATAACTATCTGCCGGGCCCTGACGATATCTATATATCCCCCTCCCAGATAAGGAGGTTTAACCTAAGGACCGGCGATATTGTGTCAGGCCAGGTAAGACCCCCAAAGGAGAGCGAAAGATACTTTGCCTTACTGAAGGTAGAGAGCATAAACTTTGAGGACCCTGAGATAGCGCGCGACAAGATACTCTTTGATAACCTGGTCCCGCTCTACCCTGATGAGAGGATTAAACTGGAGAGCAGTCATGAAGAACTTTCCACAAGGGTAATGGATCTGATAGCGCCTATCGGGAAGGGACAGAGGGGGTTGATTGTCGCCTCACCGAAGACAGGAAAGACCATGCTCCTCCAGGCAATAGCAAAGTCCATCCCGGCAAGTCACCCGGAGATCATACCTATTGTTCTCCTGATAGATGAGCGGCCGGAAGAGGTCACTGACTGGCAGCGGCAGGTAAGCGCAGAGGTGGTAAGCTCTACCTTTGATGAGCCTGCCCAACGTCATGCCCAGGTGGCAGAGATGGTCCTGGAAAAGGCAAAAAGGCTGGTTGAACACAAAAAGGATGTTGTGATACTCCTTGACAGTATCACAAGGCTTGCAAGGGCATATAATTCAGTTATCCCCTCCAGCGGAAAGGTGTTATCAGGAGGCCTTGATTCCAATGCCCTGCAAAGACCGAAGAGATTCTTCGGTGCGGCACGGAATATTGAAAAAGGAGGAAGTCTCACAATCATAGCTACGGCCCTGATTGATACCGGCAGCAGGATGGATGACGTGATATATGAAGAGTTCAAGGGGACAGGAAATATGGAACTCCACCTCGACAGGAAGCTTGCCGACAGGCGGATCTTTCCGGCTATTGATATTAATCTTTCAGGAACCAGGAAGGAGGAACTCCTTGTCAATAGGGAAGATCTGAATAAGATATGGATCTTAAGAAAGGTATTAAGCCCGCTTTCTACTGTAGAAAGCATGGAATTCCTTCTGGACAAGATAAAAGGCACTAAGACCAATAAGGATTTTCTTGAATCTATGAACAGATAGACTCATCTAAGTAACTGTTTTTACGATTTTCCTCTTTGTTAAGTAAAAAAATTGTGCTAATATAATGCCTTGAAAGTGGAAAAGTATAATTAAATCTGGAGGAGGAGATGAAGAAAGGGTTGCACCCGGAATACAAGGAAACTGATATAAGCTGCGCCTGCGGAAAGGTAATTAAGACCAGGTCTACAATGAGCAACATCCGGGTCGAGATATGCTCTGCATGTCATCCTTTTTTTACCGGGGTACAGAAGATTGTAGACACTGAAGGACGCGTAGAGAAGTTCAGGAAGAAGTTTGCCAAGAAGTAGCTCTGTTCAATTGCATGTAAATAAGTTGGTCTGCCATATGGTAGACCTTTTTATTTTTTGAAAAGGTGGGTTTGGATGTCTTTAGTAAGATCTAAAGAAGATATGATGTTTCAAAGGCTTGAGTCTATTGCCGGTAGGTATGAGGAGATAAACCTCCTCCTCTCAGACCCAAAGGTAATCTCAAACATAGGAGAACTTCAAAGGCTGGCCAAGGAGCAATCTGATCTCCAAAAGGTCATGGAGAAATACGACAAGTACAAAGACCTCTTGAGAAATATAGAGGAGACAGAAGGCATCCTGAATGATCCCGATGCGGATAAGGAATTCAGCGAGCTTGCCCGGACAGAGATGGCAGAGCTAAAGAGGAAAAAAGATGAACTGGAAGAGGCTTTAAAGCGGATGCTGATACCGAGGGATCCGAGGGATGATAAGAATACCTTTCTTGAGATCAGGGCGGGGACAGGTGGTGAGGAGGCTGCGCTCTTTGCCTCAGAACTATTCAGGACGTACAGCAAGTATGCAGAGAAGATGAAGTGGCGAGTGGAGATCATGGACTTAAGCAATACAGAGCTTGGAGGCATCAAGGAAGCCATACTGTTGATTGAAGGGAAGGGTGCATACAGACATTTAAAGTTCGAGTCAGGCGTACATCGTGTTCAAAGGGTCCCGGCTACTGAGGCAAGCGGCAGGATACACACCTCAACCGTGACAGTGGCCGTGCTTCCTGAGGCAGAGGAGATAGATATACAGATAGACCCCAAGGACCTCAAGGTTGATACATTTTGTTCATCCGGTCCGGGAGGACAGAGCGTAAATACCACATATTCAGCGGTAAGGATAACACACATACCTACAGGGATAGTTGTAAGCTGTCAGGATGAGCGATCCCAGATAAAAAACAAGGCCAAGGGCATGAGGGTGCTCAGGTCAAGGCTGCTGGAAATAGAAAAAGAGAGGCAGGATGCGGAGCTGGCGCAGAACAGGAAGTCACAGGTTGGGTCGGGTGAGAGGAGCGAAAAGATAAGGACATATAATTTTCCCCAGGGGAGGGTTACTGACCACAGGATAGGCCTGACGCTCCATAAGCTTGAATTTGTATTAAACGGGGATCTGGACGAGATTATCGAAGCCCTTATAGCAGATGCAGATAGGGTCAAATCAATCTAAGACTATGATCTATGATGTCTTGCGTTAATGCTGAAAAGTGTTATAGACTTCAGGATATTATAAACGAGTCCTTCTCTCTCCTCTCCGGCTCCGGTATTGATAATCCCAGACTGGAGGCCGAGCTGATAATATCTTATTATACAAAACTTAATAGGCTGCAAATGCTCCTTGACGGGGAACATAAGATTAGTGAAAGTAAGAGGGAAGATATAATTGGATCTGTCAGAAGACGCTGTAACCGTGAACCAATCCAGTATCTCCTGGGTGAGGTCTGGTTCTATGGCTTTCAGTTTAAGGTTAAAAAAGGGGTTTTTATCCCGAGGCCTGAGTCCGAATTCCTTGTAGAAGAAGGGATAAAATTCGCCTCCGGATCAAAGGGGCATAAAAGGGAGGGTCTTAACATAGTTGACCTCTGCACCGGAAGCGGCGCTGTTGGAATAACCCTTGCTAAAGAGATCCTCTATTCCAGGATATATGCAACAGATATCTCCCCTTTAAGTATAGAACAATCATCCTGGAATGCACGGCATCTTGGGGTATCGGATAGAATAGACCTGTTTATTGGTGACCTCTTTGAGCCGTTGAAGAACAGGCTTCCCGCAGGTTCTGTCAATCTTATAGTGTCTAATCCTCCCTATATCCCAACATCGGATATAGCTTCGCTCCCTCCTGAGGTGAGGGACCATGAACCCAGAGCGGCATTGGATGGCGGAAGGGATGGGCTCGACCTGATCAGGCGGATAATAGATGGATCTGCCGAATTTTTGATTGATAATGGCTGCCTGTTGCTTGAAGTAGGCCAGGGTCAGGCCGGGATGATTAAGGATTATATCGGTAAGAGCCCTGTTTTTAAATCGCTGGAGTTCAGGTATGATTATGCCGGGATAGAGAGGATCGCTATTTTGCATGGATAAGATCCTTATAGCAGGAGGAAAAAGGCTCCAGGGGGAGATCGTAATTAGCGGCGCAAAGAATGCGGCCCTCCCGATCATTACGGCATCCCTGCTTACCGGTGAAGAGGTAAGGCTTCTAAATGTCCCCCGTTTAAATGATATCTCGACCATGTGCAGGCTCATGGAAAGGCTGGGGGCAAAGATTATTTCCGATGGTGAGAGGTTATCGATAAAGAACAAAGAGGTGGCAAGCTTTGAGGCGTCCTATGACGTAGTAAAAACGATGAGGGCCTCTGTGCTTGTACTGGGGCCGCTTATTGCAAGATTCGGGGAGGCCAGGATATCACTTCCCGGAGGTTGTGCCATAGGCGCCAGGCCGATTAATCTCCACCTGATGGCCCTTGAGAAGATGGGTGCCGAGATCAGGGTCGAGCATGGGTATGTCGTTGCCAGGGCAGGGAGGCTTAAGGGGGCCAGGATCTATCTTGATTTTCCAACCGTCACAGGGACCGAGAATCTTATTATGGCCGCAACTATAGCGGATGGCACAACCTTAATAGAGAATGCCGCATGCGAACCGGAGATCGTTGACCTTGCGAACATGCTGACCGGGATGGGGGCCAGGATTAAGGGGGCAGGTTCTGACCTGATCGTGATTGAGGGCGTTGATAGCCTGAAAGGGACTGATTACAGGATTATGCCGGACAGGATTGAGACAGGCACGTATATAGTGGCCTCTGCAATTACCGGGGGGGATCTCTATTTAAGGGGGTGTCCAGCCATGTATCTTGATGCTGTCATTATAAAGCTTCGTGAGGCAGGGGTAGATATTGCTGAGGATGGCGGCGGACTTAGGGTCAGACTGCCTAAAAAACTGAGGTCCATTGATATCAAGACCATGACCTACCCCGGCTTTCCGACGGATATGCAGGCACAGATGATGGCCCTGATGACTGTATCGTCCGGAATCAGCATAATAACTGAGACTATATTTGAAAAAAGATTCTCCCATGTGGCAGAACTAAGAAGGCTCGGCGCAGATATCAAGATCGAGGGTAACAGCGCTATGGTAAGAGGGGTAGAGAAGTTGTCAGGCGCAAATGTAATGGCATCGGATCTAAGGGCCAGCGCATCTTTAGTGCTGGCAGGTCTTCGAGCTGAGGGCGAAACAGTCGTATCCCGTGTTTACCATCTTGACAGGGGGTACGAGAAGATGGTGGAAAAGCTGACAGGTGTCGGGGCAAAGATAGAAAGGGTGAGGGGCAGTCAATGAATGATATTATAAGCATTGCAGTCCCGAAAGGAAAGCTGATGAAACCGTCTGTCAGCCTCTTAAGCAGGGCAGGCATAAAAGGGATCGGTATTAGCGGAAATTCAAGGAAGCTTATCTTTAATGACAGGAAGAACCATTACAGGCTTATGATAGTCAGGGCAATAGATGTCCCGACATATGTTGAATATGGGGCCGCTGACATGGGGATAGCCGGGAAGGAACTGATCCTTGAGCAGGACAAGGACCTCTATGAACCGCTGGACCTGGGTTTTGGCTACTGCAAGATCATAGTTGCCGGGACAAAAAATAGCAATGATCTGTGCAGCGGCTCCCCGAAACTGAAGGTTGCAACAAAGTATCCGAATATAGCGGAAGACTACTTCAGCAGAAAGGGGATACCGGTGGAGATAATAAAACTTTACGGGTCTATCGAACTTGCGCCCCTTACCGGACTCGCAGACCGCATAGTCGACCTCTCCTCAAGCGGAAGGACCCTGGCAGAAAACAATCTTGTTATACTGGATGTAATTGCCGAATCAACAGCAAGGCTGATTGTAAACAGGGCAAGCATTAAGATAAAGTATGAGCGGATAACAGAGATTATCAGGAAATTGGAAGACCAGATAAAGGGCTAAGGATGAAAATAATCAGATCGATCCAGAAGAATTTTAAATCAGAACTTTCAAGGATCATAAACCGGCAGGACACAGGTGATAATAGTGTCGATGCGGCTGTAAGCTCCATTATTGACGACGTAAAGAAGTTCGGCGATAAGGCAATTATAAAATATACAAGGAAATTCGACGGGAATCCTATTCTAAAGGGCGGGATAAAGGTTGAAGAGGAGATGATCAGGGGGGCCTATGGCCTTGTCAGAAGAGAGGATATCAGGGGTCTTAAGTTTGCCTCCAGGAGGATCAAGGCCTTCCATAAGAGGGAGATGATCAGGGGGTGGAGTTATAAAGAAGACGGGGTTATGCTTGGCCAGATTTGCCGTCCCCTTGAGATAGCAGGCTTATATGTACCAGGAGGCATTGCGGCCTATCCATCCTCCGTGCTTATGAACGGCATACCTGCAAAAGTTGCAGGGGTAAAGAAGATTATCATGTGTGTGCCTGCCCCGGGAGGAGAGCTAAATCCCTACCTCCTTGTTGCCGCAGATATGATAAGG
>CAZYNY010000120.1:0-8777 GCA_964648095.1 uncultured Nitrospirota bacterium
AATATTTTCAAGGGGATGGAAATTCCTACTAAGACGATAGGAATAATCTAGGTATTTGGAAATGATGTAATATTTATATTACACTAATCCGTTATTATAAATAGGTTTTATTATTGTTAAATTAAGCAGTTATATATATGTGGAAATATAAATATACTAGCGTAATAAAATTATTACACTATTCTTCTTTAAAATCGGTTGATTTGATATTATATTTCCTCATTATCTGATGGAAGGCCTCTCTTAACAGGCCCGACTCCTGGGCAGCCCTGGTAACGTTTCCTTTGTTGTGTTCCAATCTCTTTTTTAGGTACTCATTGGTAAAGGACTCGATCACCTTCCTTCTGGCCATCTTATATGGAAGGAAAAATATATCCTCATTCTTCTCGTCATGTTTCTTGTCAAATATCTGGATTGAAGGGGCCAGATCCTCCCTCAGGATGGTATCACCCTTACTCAAAATAACTGCCCTCTCTATTACATTTTCAAGTTCCCTTACATTCCCTGGCCAGTTATATTTTATAAGCAGGTCCATGGCATCAAGGTCTATTTTGTTTACCCTGTGTCCTTTTGTCTGCCCGAACCTCTCTAGAAAATAGTAGGCGAGGAGATATACATCCTCCCCCCTTGTCCTCAAAGGAGGCATCTTGATAGAGACCACATTTAAACGATAATACAGGTCCTCCCTGAAGAGCCTCTCAGAAACCATATCTTCCAGATTCCGATTGGTAGCTGCTATTACCCTTAAATCTACGCTCTTTGTCTTTAATCCCCCAACAGGCTTAAACTCCCCTTCCTGAAGCACCCTTAAAAGCTTCATCTGCATGCCCAGGGAGAGGTCGCCTATCTCATCAAAGAAGACCGTTCCTCCGTCGGCCTCTTCCAATAATCCCCTTTTATCCCTTATGGCCCCTGTAAAGGCTCCTTTTACATGGCCAAAGAGCTCAGATTCCAGGATTGCCTCAGGAAAAGCCGTGCAATCTATTACCTGGAATGCCCGATCCATCCTTTCGGATTCATAGTGGACCGCCCTTGCAACAAGCTCCTTGCCTGTGCCTGACTCGCCTGTTACCAGGACTGTTGCTTCTGATTTCGACACCTTGTGGATCAGGTTATAGACCTTCTGCATCTCCCTGCTGTTGCCTATGATATTGCCATATCGATATTCTCTTTTAGGGTTCTGGTCCCTCCTCGAAAGCCTCTGCCTTTCAAGCACCCTGTTGATCTGCAAGACAAGTTCATCATTGTTAAAGGGCTTGGTTATATATGAAGTGGCTTCCCTCTCTATGGCTGTCTTGGCCCACTCTATAGTATCAATGGAGGTAAGCAGGATGACCTGCACCATATCATCTATCTGTCCTAATCTTTCAAGAAGTCCGACCCTATCCTTCTCCGGACACTTTATGTCAATTAGTATTAAGTCTACGCCCTCACTCCTGATCATCTCGAATGCATCTTCACTGCTCGGGGCAGATAATACGGTATAGATCCCCGCACCGGAAACCACCCGGTTAAGAAGCCTCCCCATATCGAGTTCATCAGCTACGATAAGTATCTTCTCCCTCAATTTATTATCCTCCTTAAGTTGCTTTCAGATGGGGATACCTGGCTGGATTGATTTACAGGAAGTGATATTGTAAACATGGTCCCCTCGCCCTCTTTGCTTTCAACTGATATCTCCCCCTGATGCTCTTTTATAATCCCGTAGCTTGCAGAGAGACTAAGCCCTATACCCGCTTCCCTGCCCTTCGACACATAGAATGGATCAAAGATCCTATTGACGTCGGAATAATGGATACCTGTGCCTGTATCCTTAAATCTTATCCCAATAGAATTTTTTTCTCTGTCATAGGCAGTGGAGACAGTAAAGATATCGCCGGCCTTCATGGTATGGGTCTGATTTACCAGAAGATTCATATAAACTTGCTGGAGTTTTTTGGGATCGCAGTATATCTTTGGCAGATTGGGGGCCAGGTCTAATACAACAGATATATTCTTTGCTGACAGATCACCCTCAATGGGCAAGAAGGTCTCTTCGATATTCTTGTTTATATCCACCTCCTCTTTTTCCAGATTAGATGTCCCGGCAAAGTCTAATAGATCATCCATGATATTTTTAGTGTAATTGACATGCTTTTCTATGATCTTTAACTCCTCATAGGAATGACACCCATGATCACAATCTTTTAACATCACCTGAATAAACCCGAATATGATACCTAAATGATTATTTATCTCATGCGCTAAACCTTCAGCAAATCTCTCTATAGATAAAGTTCTTTCAGTATTTATAAGACTGTATTTTGCCAACTCTGAGTCTTTCTTCCTGATCTCCCCGGCATAATCTGTTATTCTCGTCTCCAACGCCTTTACAGCGGCAACCTCATCTCTTAATCTCGTCAAGACCTGGTTGAATCTCTGCGCAAGCTCCCCAACCTCATCACCGGTATTAATATCCAGGTAATGATCGAGGCCTCCCTCTCCTATGATCTCAGCGCCTTCTATAAGACCTTTTATAGGCGCAGTAACCCGCCTGGCGCCGATATATCCGATTATTAAAATAACCCCGGCAGCAATCAGGCCGTATATTAATACCTGTTGAAAAGGTCTTTTCTCTGTACCAACGGATTCTCCTGGGTCTTGCCATATGAAGGCATACCAATTAATTTCCGATGAGCTGTCCCCAAGCGAGAGGTTAGTCATCTCAAGAGGGGCAGATCCTATCAAAGAGTTTTTTCCGCCGTGTGCGTCGTCAACTACGCTTGCCCATGCCGGGACAGGAGATACAAAGCTTGATATAAGACTCCTATTGCTTAAACTTGACCCTGTATCAAGGAGCGGGCAAAATATAACCTTGCCTCTCGAGTCAACGAGCATAGCATGGCCGGTCTCCCCTATCTTTAGGCGCGGCATTGATTGGCCGAAGAATCTGCTTACTACCAGGCTCTTTTTAATAATACCAAGGGTCTCCCCGGCATCCCTGATAGGAAGGGCAATATCAAGGAGATATTCCTTTATTGAATCATCATAGTATATATCGGATATGTAGGCCTTCCGACCATTGAATGTCCTTCCCCACCACTGATCATCCCCATGGAAATATTTAGGTCTCTCGTTGATGGTTGAAATAAGCGCACCTTTTTTATCTGTAATGAATAATGATGTTGTCCATCCAACCTCATCCTTGGTTTGGATGTAGGTCTGCAAGTATCTTGCTGTGCTGTTTGCTGCAAGGTCGCTGTCTATGACTTCAGTGCCCTGGGCCTGGAGCCATTTCTGGCTTGCCTCTTCCTGTTCCAGGGAAAGGGTGGATTTACTGTTGTACCGGCTGTTTACATTCACAAGTGCGTTAAGTACTGAAGGTGTGTTTATTATTATCCTGATATCTTCTATCTGCCCGCTTATTATGGTGTCAATCAAGCTTGCAGTTCCTGATGCGGTCTCTCTTAAGTGGATACCCAGAGAATCCCTGATTGAATGGGTAAGGGTGTATTGCGCTATAAGGAGGAATGAGAGGAAGGAGATTACAGTTATTGCCAGTATTAAGATTAAGATCTTGAGGGTAATTCCCCTTCTCCTGGGAATGGTCTCCCTCTTCCCTTCAGTTTTATCCCTCATGGAAATACCTGGATCGTCTAAGATTGTTCAGGAGTACAAATTATCAGACAAAAAATAGTTCATGTCAAGTTTATAAACCTGGAAGCCTGATTGCATTGGGATGGGTCATCTTTGTTAAGGCAAAGGATATAAGCAATTTTTACTATGAAATCTGGTTCCCAATTACTATGTAAGAAAATGGCAGCTTTTACCCCTATCTTTTCTGTTTCTATAGATTATTTACTCTAACCATCTGAATTGCAAGGTAATTTAATTCCAGGTTTATAGGGCATAAAATATGCAGTGTTAATATAGTCAGGGGATTAAAGAATCCCCTGGTATTACCGATAAAGTAGGTAGAAAGGGGGTGATTAGGATGCTTAGAACAAGGGCGATCATTGTTGGGTTAGTGATCCTTGTAGGGCTTTCGATCACAGGCGGTCTTGCAAGGGGAGACCCGACAGAAGGCAGAACGGAAGTGCGGAAGGAAAGAAGTGCGGAAGGTAGGATCTTCCGAGCTTCCGAGCTTCCGAGCTTACTCGCCTCGGAGGGACTCACTGCGTCAGATATACCTGCAATCCCGGAAGAACCTGGACCAAACGATCCAAGCTACACAGGATGGAACACCGTATATTCGTTACCGTTAATAAAGGTAGATTACGATCTTGATAATGATGGCAAGGTCGACTTTTCAGTGGCAAGGATGGTCCTCAGGGCCTTCTATTATGATGAGTTCTCTGTGGATAGCGTGAATGAGATTGGGAATACGTATTATTATGCAAAGGTATTTCCCAGGATGGACATGGTATATGTGACCAACGCTAACGGTCTATTCTACTACATAGACCTGGACGAGGATGGTAAATGCGACATAATGTGGGAGGACAGAGAAGAAGATGGACTCAATGGTAACGAGATTCTTTATGATAGTCCCTCAGGGATGTTTCAGGTTAAGTAGCAGTTCCTTCAGGAGGGGAGACATTATGACCTTTTAGTCTTCCCTCCTGGAGTTCTCTTTCCGCCTTGTACTTTTCCAATATTTTTAATTCACGCATCTCATAAATAGGGATCGTAGATGATCCACCAGCCGTAAATATCTCACCCAGAAGCCTTTTAAACTCTTTTCGAAACCCTTCATGAGCTCTACGGTACCCTGATCTCATAGAATAGGTCCACGAGGGCCAAGGCCTTCTTCACAGCAAAGGTTGCCGAACGGGAGGAGAGTGTTGCCCCGGTGATAACATCAATATCTCGGCCTGCCCGGAGCTCTGACATGATGGTCTTCCCCTCGAATTGCCGCATAAAACGCTGGTCTCGAATTTCGGAACCTTGAGACTCCCGGTAGACCAGCACTTCCACCATCCGCACTCTTCCATCAGGGTTGATAACGATCATAAAGGTGATGGGGCGCTCCTTTCCGATCAGATTCAGGATAACGGCATAGGCAGTCGGTTTACCGCCTTTCATCCCAATAATAAATATATATCTTTTTTCCTCCACGCCCCTGCCAAGCCCCTCTTCCAGACGCCTCTTAATTTCAGGCGTAAGCGCCCTCTCATCCGTGACATGGGTCTCGGCCTCAGGCATAAGCTTTTCTATCGCCTCCTGAGGCTTAAGGAAGACCTGGGCTGAGGCATTCAAGGCAAAACCTAATATTAAGGGGAACGCGCTGGCAGGCAGGAGCACCCTGACCCACCAGCATTTCCACCTGCTCCGGCTTTCCATGCCTTCGCCCATTAGAACATATAGGCCACAGCCAGGTTGAAGCGATTGCCGTCATTGTCTGTGGCGGCCTCATTCTCCCACTTCTCGGCATCCGCCTTGATGGCAACATCAGCAATCGGATAGTAGGCCAGACCGTAGGTGATCACCTGACGGTCGTTCTTTGGATTGGCGGTAAATCCGGTCGGGACCTCATCCTGTGTATTGATCTGCTCATAACGCACAAAGGCCATCAACCTCTTCTCCGATTTGAGGGCCAAGGGCCTTAATAAATCATAGGCCCCCTCTATATACCAGCCGACCAGTTTTTCACCGATTGATTTATTTCCAGTAAGACTATTCTTACTGTTGATCTTTTCCGCATCGTCAATATCGATCTGGGTATAGACCCCGGTCAGGTCGAGACCAAATTTCCTGTACCTTATATCCGCCTCGAGTATGGTCACACCGACCCCGTCCAGGACAGGATCCGCCTCCTGGTTGGCGCCGCCGCTATAGGCAGAACCTCCGAGGGTCAGCCCAGGCAGGGCCGTATACTCCAGGCGGCCCACAACAGCAAGCTCGTCCCCCGTAACAGGGGGGACACTGGCCACAGACCCAGAACCGCCAGCCACCTTCCCCCGGCCGCCCCGGATTCCGGAGGAGTCCGAAAATTTGGTCGCGTTCAACCCCGATACAAGATATAGCCGGTACTTTAAACCTGGAAGAGGGGAGCCGAAGATCCCGGCCCCACCCTCCTGCCAGGTGGTCGGGATGATCGCATTCTGGACATAGGGCCGCTCCACGCTGTAGAAGAGGGGAGGCTCATGGAACTCGTTTAATGGCCCTACCGGCATAAGCATAGAACCTGCACGGATATTGACGGCCGGATTGACCAGAAAATCAAGATAGGCATATTCAAGCTCCATCTCATTGGCCGCATGCTCAAAGTCTACCTCGGTATGAACACTGATCCTGTCATTGTAGTGGTAGCTCAATCCCCAGACCATCCTGTGAAAATCGATCCTGGCGGCCGAGTCCTTTCCTGTTTCTGCAGGTACATTTGCATCTGCTTTATTGCTGTTGTAATGAAGTTCTCCGTAGCCATGAAAGGAGAGCTTGCCTGGGAGTTTTAGCTCTCCCTCAGGCTTCATAAGTTCATCAAACACATTTTCGGCCTTGGCTATGTTGGCAAAGGAAAAGACCAGAGCTATCCCCAGGAATAACATTAAAAACCTTTTCATTATTTTACCTCCTAGTATAATGTTTTTATAATTGTGTAATCAAAAACGAACCCTGCTCCTGCCAATTAGTGTCACATCTTTATCACACCTCCCCTTTTGTAATCCCTGATCCTGTAAAGACCTACGCGCTCTTTTCTAAACCTTTTATATTTTTTATGAGACGATGCACCCTTGAATCCAGTTCTTTTATATCCCGTTCAATATCTGCCATCTCTCTCTCAGAAATCTTTTCTTCTTCATCTTCCCTGGTATGGGTCAGGAGATGCTCGGATAGGTTATGAAGCTCCTCTGCCCTCTGGAGGACTATCTTTGCTTTTTCTTTAACCCTTAAAAGGCCTTCCATGCCTTGAAGAAAGATCTCTTCTTCTACCTCATTCATTGCCTTTTTACTCCTCTTCAGAATGAGCGCCCTCTTTATCCATATATACGAGCCCGTCACAACAAGGAGAAAAAGAGATAGACTTAAAATATCCAGGATCAGGGGCACCGGTCTCCCAAAGAATCTGGAGGCATGGAAGGCAGTTATAACCCTCTCCAAACTAGGGGGTGCCTTAATAAAATCATCGGTAACGCCGTCAATCTCTTCCTGAGAGGTAACTTCCCCTGAATAGCCGTAGAGCCATAAAAGCAGGCCATTTGATGGTGCCCTGTCATAAAGAGTTAAACCCTCTCTGTGGGTCAAAATAAATCCTGTTACAGTAAAGAAGATGATAAGGATAATGGAGATAAGTCCAATGATCCTGTGGATCTTCTGCATTATTCTAAGCATTTATCTCTCCTTACCTTCATCGACAACATAACAAAAGAGATAAGAGCCGCTATCATATCATGGAAGTCCTGGTTAATTAGGATATCCATAGGTTTAAGTTTTAAAGACATATCACCCTATCTCCTTAAAACCCTTTAAAAAAAAGGGGGTAAGGCAGCAGATCAAGAGGAGGAAGACTTTCTGCTGCCTCACTTCCCCAAGGAAACTAAATTATGATATTGATGATTGTTATCATATATTGATAATTACTTGTGTACATTAATACTCTTCCTGTTCGGAAGTAATCATAATTTTTAATAAGCATCTGCTATCGATAAAGGCTTTAAGATCCTTCTTTTTTTAGCTGCTCGCTTAAATAATTCTCAAGACCGATCTGCTTGATTGTCTCAAGCTGGGTCTCGAACCATTGAATCTGTTCCTCTGCCTCAGTCAGCATCTTCTCAAGGAGACGTCTGGTATTGTTGTCACCAGCCTTCGTGCAATGGGCAATCGCCTCATTCAACTTCCCGGCAGAATCCTGTTCCTGCTTCAGATCCAGCTTAAACTGTTCCGGCACCGTCTCACCTACATTAACTGTTCCAAGCCTCTGCATATTGGGGACACCTTCGAGATAGAGTATGTGTTCAATCAGCCCCTCGGAATGCCTCATCTCCTCCATGGCATTAGCCCGGTTTTTGTGGTGAAGCTGCTCATAGCCCCAATGTTTGCACATCTCACCATGGATGAAATACTGGTTTATCGAAGTAAGTTCACTTGTAAGGATATTGTTCAATATCTCTAAAACACCCTCTTTTGCCTTCATGACTACCTCCATGCTAACAGGATTTATAAACGCCACTAACAACCACTCCTATAGGTGCTTACATGACCCACCTAAAACTATTACTCTATATTTATCTTTGCAAAAAAAAGCTATATTTCCATAAAACTTTTGCCTGAAGAGGCAAGAACCACAAGGAATTGAATGTCCCGAAGACACCTTCCGCAACAGCCATCTTCATCAATCCCAAGCCTCGAGGCAAGTTCTTCCTGGCACACCAGGTCACTATCGGTAAGTTCACGTACCCGTGAATCTGTAATCCCTTTGCATAAACAGACATACATAATAAGGCCTCCATAACAACGATATTGATAATCGGTTTCAACAAAATTCAAAAAAAATACGCTTGTCAAGATTTTTTTAACTTTTCTTCATATCTAATTTTTCATTTTCACCTTATTGAAAATGAATGTCATTATAATGAATAAAAATAAAATGTCAAGCATTTTTTATTAGGTATTTCTCCTAATCAATTAAGTCCCGGCCCCGAGGAGGGCAGGGCCAGGGCATCTTACCGAAAGACAGGGTGATATCCTTCGACTGGCAGGAGGAGGGTAAGAGATGCGGGTTAACCTACCATCTGTCCATTAACCCAACTTCCGCAGAATCGAGGTTAGAGTGATATAAAATGTTTATTTTTCAATGG
>CAZYNY010000121.1:0-8693 GCA_964648095.1 uncultured Nitrospirota bacterium
CTTCGGCTGAGCTCAGCGTCGAAGCCCTCCCCCTCAACGCTCGCTTTGCTCGCTGTTTAAAAGATTCAGAATCCAGACTTTCCTCCTGACTCCTGACTTCTGACTCCTGCGCTTGGTATCTATATTATACCGTCCCTCTTTCCGATATATCTGATTAGGTCATATATCCTATTGGCATATCCCCACTCGTTATCATACCAGGCTATGACCTTGACCATCCTCTTTTCGAGCATCATTGTCAGGGCGGAGTCGAAGATGGCAGAGTGGGGATTACCGTTCATATCGATTGAGACAAGCGGTTCCTCGGAATACTCGACTATCCCTTTAAGGGTCGAACCGGCAGCCTTCTTCACTGCTTCATTTATCTCTTTAGATGCGGCATCACGTTCAAGCTCTACTACAAGATCTATGAGGGATACATTTGGTGTGGGGACCCTTATGGCAATGGCATCAAGCCTCCCTTTAAGGGCCGGGAGCACCAACCCAACCGCCTTGGCCGCCCCTGTGGAGGTGGGTATCATCGACAGCGCTGCTGCCCTTGCCCTCCTTAAGTCTTTATGCGGCAGATCAAGCAACCTCTGATCATTTGTATATGAATGGATAGTGGTCATGAACCCCCTTTTGATCCCAAAATTGTCATTTATTACCTTTGCTATCGGCGCAAGGCAGTTAGTTGTGCATGAGGCGTTTGATATTATCCGGTCCTTCTCAGGATTAAAATCCCCTTCATTTACTCCTATGGCGAGTGTAATATCAGGGTCAACGGCAGGGGCCGATATTATGACCCTCCCTGCCCCGGCATTAATATGCCTCTGGGCGCCATCCCTGGTGACAAATTTCCCGGTAGACTCCAGCGCTATCTGTATCCCGAGTTCCCTCCATGGGAGCGCCTGAGGGTCCTTCTCGGCAAGCACCCTGATTCTTTTCCCGTTTAATATAATATAGTTGTCCTGTACATCTATCTTTGCATTAAAAATCCCCTGAACCGAGTCGTACCTCAAGAGATGGGCAAGCGTCTTAGGATCGGTCAGGTCATTTATTGCAAGGATCTCAATATCTGGATTATCGACAGCAGACCGGACGAGATTTCTGCCAATCCTTCCGAAACCGTTTATAGCAACCTTTATCCCCATTTCTGTACCCCCTTTTGATGCCTTGGATATTATTTTAAAAGGCGTTAAAAGTCAATACAGGTAAGAAGGTTCAGGTTAAGGTTAAGGTTAAGGTTAAGGTTGAGCTTAACCTCGGCCTCAACCTTAACCTTCCTTAGCCTTAATCACTGCGGGACCTCATCAATTCTATAGAACTGTGTTGGGCTGGGGTTCTTGACTGAGACCTGTTTTGGCTCCTTCCCCCTTACGAAGACCTCTGTTACCGCCTTTTCTGTGCCCTCTGGAGCAAGGAGCCCATTCTCAGGGTCTACCTTTGTGAACACTATATCCTCGGGGATTGAAAAGGACTCGAATGGCAGAAGGTCTAATGCCCCCTTCATATATGAGATCCATATCGGGAGGGCCGCCCCGGCGCCGGCCTCCCTGTCACCAAGAGACCTCATATCGTCAAATCCTACCCAGACGCCTGCTACATGATTTGGAGAATATCCTATAAACCAGGCGTCTGTAAATTCATTGGTGGTCCCTGTCTTGCCTGCCAGCGGCCTCTTTAGTGCCTTTGCCATAGATCCTGTGCCATGCTCTATAACATCCTCCATCATGTTAGTTATGATATAGGCGGTCTCTTTGGGTATGACCTCTGTCAGTTCCGTCACATGAGACTCAAGGATCTTACCGTCCTTGTCCCTTATCTCCCTGATTGCATAAGGTTCGGCCCTGAGCCCCTGGTTTGCAAAAACGCTATAGGCTGAGGTTAATTCCAATAGTCCTATGCCTGAAGAACCGAGGGCAAGGGAGAGATCGTCTGTCAGTGGGCTCGATATCCCGATCTTTTTTGCAAAATCTATTACATTCCTCACCTTAATCCTCTCCAGGAGTTTTACTGTGGCTACGTTCCTTGAGTGTGCAAGCGCCTCCCTCAGGGTTATGGGTCCGTAAAACTTTTCCTCGTAGTTTTCAGGTTTCCAGGTCTGCTGGAGAATGGGATCGTCATATATCACAGGTGAATCTATAACCATGGTAGATGGCGTCAGGCCGAGATCTATACCTGTTGCATAGATGATAGGCTTAAAGGCTGAGCCGGGCTGCCTCCTTGCGGATACAGCCCTGTTATATTCGCTCCTTTTGAAGTCATACCCGCCAACCATTGCCTTTATCTCTCCGTTTCGCGGGTCAAGGGAGATGAATGCCCCCTCCACGATAGGCTCCTGCTCAAGGTTAAAAAATCTCTCCTTCCCATCCTGCTTCTTTGGCGCTACGTTTACGACATCACCCACCTTAAGTATATCCTGAGGCAGCGGGTTCTGAGATATAACGAAATTCTTCCTGATGTCCCTCCCTTTTAGCTTCTTTGCTGCCCAGCGCATGTCATCCAGCATTATCTTCCCGTTTACCCCCTTTACCAGGACAGATGCATATGCCGGGGTAATCTTTGTAACTATGCCTTCTGTGATCTCATCCTCACTGAAGTCAACATCCTTTATTCCACCCTCCTTTTCTTTAATTCTTGTCAGGTCTTCCTGTGTTTTTCTGGAGATGGGCCCCCTGAAACCCTGTCTCTTATCGACATCCATTAATCCCTTCTTAAATGTCTTTGCGGCCAGCTTTTGCATATCCAGGTTGAGGGTTGTGTATATGTTAAGACCCCCTTTGTATACCATGTCGTCTCCGTAAACACCTATTAAGTAGAGCCTGATGTATTCAAGGAAATATGATGGTATCTCATCCTTCTCACGTAGTTGACGTAGGAGGATATCCTCGCTGACAGCCTCTTTATATTTCTCATCATCAATAAACTTCTCGGCCAGCATCCGTTTCAGGACGATCTCCTGTCTTTGTTTGGCCCTCTCAGGATGGTTGATGGGAGAATATTCATTTGGCGACCTTGGAAGACCGGCCAGAAGGGCAGATTCTGCAAGGGTAAGCTCGCCCACGTCCTTACCGAAATATGTCCTTGCAGCCGATTGGACGCCGTATGCACCATGTCCAAAATATATCTGATTTAGGTATGTTTCCAGGATTTCCTCTTTGGACAGGGCCTTCTCCATCCTCCTTGCCAGGAGGACTTCTGTCATCTTTCTCTTCAGGCTCCGCTCCGGCGACAAAAAGAGCGATCTTGCCAACTGCTGTGTTATAGTGCTGGCCCCCTGTTTTATTTTTAATGCCTCAAGGTTTGCAAGAAAGGCCCTTATAATTCCGAAGAGGTCGATCCCTTTATGCTCAAAGAACCGTGCATCCTCAACTGCAATGATCGCAGAAGAGAGATCCTTCGGTATCGACTGTAACGGGGCAATCGTCCTCCGCTCCACATAAAATTCCCCGACAACCCGCTGGTCTTCAGCATATATCTTTGTAACAAGGCTTGGGTTGTATCCCCTCAATTCTTCAATGGGCGGCAGGTCCCGGGTAAGCCACCAGGATGCCCCGTACAGGCCTATTGGAGTGGATATGATAATGAAAAGGAGCAGATAATAGATCCAGTTTCCCGCCTTTCCGGGCCCCTTACTAATGCTGAATTTTCTAAGATATTTATCCATAGAGACTTAATGGGATTTTAGAAACGCTGGTTAACGGTGTCTTGTTTTTTATATTATACCCGATATTAAGAGAAAGATAAAAGAAAATAGTTCCAAGGGGAACTTATATTTACTTTATCATGACTACTATGATAAATTTTATCAATGAAGGTCTCGGTAATTGTTCCGGTCTATAATAATCAGGAATCGATAAAAAAGTGTGTCGAAGCCCTCTTGGGGCAGAACTATCCGAATAACGGATATGAGGTGATTGTTGTTGATGATGGATCAGATGATGGGACTGCCGGTGTTGTCAAAGCCTATCCTTTAAAATATATCTATCAAAAAAATCAGGGACCTGCTGCAGCAAGAAACAGGGGAGCAGGGGAGGCAAAAGGAGATATAATCCTCTTCACCGATTCAGACTGCGTGCCAGATGGAAACTGGATTTCTGAGATGGTCAAACCTTTCAAGACACCTGATGTTGTTGCAGTGAAGGGCGCATACAAAACCAACCAGAGGGCCCTGACTGCAAGGTTTGCCCAGATCGAATTTGAGGAGAGATTTAATATGCTGAAGAAGGCGGGATCCATTGACATGGTGGATACCTATTCGGCGGGATTTCGAAGGGGTGTATTCCTGGAAATGAAGGGTTTTGACACGAGCTTTCCTGTTGCTAACAATGAAGACACAGAACTCTCCTACAGGATGTCCAGGCTTGGGTTCAGGATGGTATTTAATCCAAATGCCATAGTCTACCATTTGAACCACCCGGATACGATCAAGAGATATGCCAGGCTTAAATTCTGGAGGGGATATTGGAGGATGGTTGTCTACAAAAGGTTCCCTGACAAGATGATTAAGGATACATATACACCACAGACATTGAAACTTCAGATCCTCTCCCTGTTCTTTTTTTTTGCAGTTCTTCCGCTTATTCTGTTTTTTCCTGTAGTAGGCATATTCTTACTGCTCCTTGCATCTCTGTCGTTTTTGGTTCTGTCTGTGCCTTTTACCATGCTGGCCCTCAGTAAAGACCCCGTTGTCGGGTTCTTTGCCCCTTTTTTACTCCTTGTAAGGGCTGCCCTGATAGGGTTCGGTCTGTTATGGGGTATTGCCCGTTCCCGGAGACTTAAGCAGTTATGAAAGATATAGACACAGAACAGATTTTTCGAAGCGTCTGCAGGATATGTCATGGCGGATGCGGTGTCTTTGTCCATGTAAGAGACGGAAAAGTTGTCAGGGTCAAGGGAGATCCGGCATCACCCATGAATAAAGGCTGGATGTGCATCAAGGGTGTTACGACCCCTGAGATTGCAAACCATCCGGACCGTCTGCAAAGGCCCCTTCGCCGAAAAGGGAAAAGAGGGGGCGGTCTTTGGGAGGCTGTCTCCTGGGATGACGCCCTTTCCGATATAACATCTAAACTGGATAAGATCCGGAGCGAATCCGGTCCGGAATCAGTGGCCCTGGGGCAGGGGACAGGGAGGCATCATTACATGCACCTTGTAAGGTTTGCGCATGCACTGGGGACACCAAACTGGTATGAGCCAGGCCTGGCCCAGTGTTTTATCCCGAGGATTACGGTAAGCAATCTCACATATGGCGGATTTGTCACAGGGGATTACTACGGAGAGGTCCCACCTAAGTGCATACTGTTCTGGGGGCATAATCCCCTGGTATCCGGCCCGGACGGGGAGCTTATTATCTCGGTTAAAAGGGCGCTGGATAAGGGCGCCATAGGCATAGCTGTTGACCCGAGGAGATCAGAGACTGCGAAGCGTTGCAAAGAGTGGCTCCCTGTAAGACCCGGGACAGATGCCGCACTGGCCCTTGCCATGATAAATGTAATCATCAGTGAAGATATATATGACAGGGACTTTGTGGAAAGATGGACTTACGGGTTTGAAGAGCTCAAGGCACATATAATACCTTATACGCCGGAATGGGCGGAGAAGATTTCATGGGTAAGGGCAGATGATATTGTCCGGGCTGCCAGGATCTACGCTGCAAGCAAGCCTGCTATCCTGGAATGGGGACTTGGCATAGAGCAGAATATTAATTCCCTCCAGACCGTCAGGGCCATTGCAATCCTGCGAGGATTGACAGGAAATATCGACATACCAGGTGGAGATATACTCGGGATGAACATCATTCGTGGATACCCGACCCTAAAGAATAAACTTCCGGAAGGTATGCTTAAAAAGAGGCTTGGGGCAGAGACCTTTAAGCTCCTTGGCGGGTGGCGGGCCTTTATGCCTTCTGCGCACATACCTGCATTGTTCAAGGCCATGAAGACCGGTGATCCTTACAGGATCAGGGCCCTCCTGATATTCGGGGGCAATCCCCTTACAACTGTTTCAAACCCCAAAGAGGTTTATGAGGCCCTTAAGATGCTGGATCTTCTTGTTGTGACCGACCTTTTCATGACGCCAACCGGTGCAGTAGCCGACTATGTCCTACCCGCGGCCTTCTGGCCGGAGGTTGAGCAGGTGATCGGCTACCCGCTGGTAGCCGAGAACATGGTAATGGCCCAGCAAAAGACAACCCAGGTCGGGGAGTGCAGGCAGGATGAGTGGATTATGGATGAATTGTCCGGGAGGCTTGGCCTGCCGGGGAGCGGGGACGGCATTGAAGCTGTCATGAACTATCAGCTGGAACCGCTTGGTATAACCTATCAGAAGCTAAAGGGGCAGGGCTTCATATACCCCTTCCATGAATACAAGAAATACGAGAAAAAAGGCTTCAGGACACCCTCAAAAAAAGTTGAGCTATATTCCAAGACGCTCGAGAAGATGGGCTATGAACCACTTCCTGTATACAGGGAGCCTCCAGAAAGTCCGCTTAATAGTCCTGGTATTGCAAGGGACTTTCCCTATGTCCTTACAACCGGAAGCCGCAGGATTGAATTTTTTCACAGCGAACACAGGCAAATATCTTCATTGAGAAGGCGCAGGCCAGACCCCCAGGCAGAGATACATGTTGAGGTTGCGGCCATACATGGGATTAAGGGCGGGGATTGGATCGTCATATCCTCCCCCAGGGGGAGCATAAGGATGAGGGCCCTGGTAACAGAGGATATCCAACCCGGGGTAGTCAATATTGAGCATGGCTGGTGGTTTCCTGAGAAGCCGGGCCCTGAATATGGGGTATGGGAATCTAATGCCAATATCCTTACCGATAACGGACCACCCTATGATCCGGCATTCGGTTCTTACCAGCTTCGGGGTCTTTTGTGCAGGGTTGAGAAGGAGAAATAGGTGATTCACGTGAACGATACTCCAAAGCTTCTCGTCATAGGATTGGATGGGGCTCCCTATACCCTTATAACCGATTATATTGAAATGGGGTATCTTCCGAATTTCAAGAAGATACTGTCCGGCGGATTTAGGCTCCATCAGATGGATGCATCGATTCCGGATGTCTCGTCAACGTCATGGACATCCTTTATGACAGGGGTGAATCCCGGAGAGCATGGGATATACGGTTTTATGGATCTCCGTCCAGGTAGCCATAAGATCTATTTCCCGTCTTCCAGGGATATCCAGGCCCCGACGATCTGGGATATTATAGGGGGGACGGTCAATAACAAGAGCTCTTCCTTATACGAAAAATATAAGACCAGCATAAATAACTGCCTGAGGTCTATAGTCCTAAATATCCCCCAGACCTACCCTGCGGCTCCAATGAACGGTGTACTGACAGCAGGGTTTGTATGTCCTGACATGAAGAAAGGGACATATCCTGATAATGCATACAACTATTTGGAGTCTATAGGTTATGTTCCTGATGTGGATGCTGCAAAGGCGGCAGAAGAGCCTGATCTTTTTTTAAAAGAGGTATTTTCCGCGCTTGAGAAGAGGGCCCTGGCATACGATTATTTTTTTGATAATGAGCCGTGGGATCTTTTTATCGGGGTGATTACCGAGACAGACCGCCTCCATCATTTCTACTTTGATGCCGCAAGAAACCAGGGGCATAAATACCATGATCTTTTTGTATCCTTTTATAAAAGGATTGATGAGATAATAGGAAGGCTTTTTACCCGCTTCATGGAGAAAACGGGCGGCAGGGGACTCTTTATGACGATGTCAGACCACGGGTTCACTGTTTTAAGGCAGGAGGTCTATGTCAATTCCCTCCTGAGAGAAAGGGGTTTCTTAAAGATAGATAAAGAGAAGGAATATTTTGAGCAGATCGACACAGGGACTAAGGCCTTTTGCATGGATCCTGCCAGGATCTATGTAAACCTGGATGGAAGGTTCCCCGGAGGTCCTGTATCGCAATCAAGGAAAAAAGATGTCATTAATGAATTAAAAGACTTGTTTATATCGCTTGAAGATAGTGATGGGAATCCGGTAATAAAGTCCATATGTGATAATGGAGAGATCTACCATGGACCTTCGAGCGATAAAGGGCCGGACCTTGTATGCCTTGCAAATGACGGATATGATCTGAAGGGCAGCATGAAGAAAGAGCATGTTTTTGGTAAAGGACAATTTTCAGGGATGCACACCCGCTATGATGCCCATTGTATCCTGCCCGGCAGCATAGAGACGGCCGGCCGGCTTCACATAGAAAATCTGGCTGGAATTATCCTGAACTATTTTTCAAGGGAGAACACATGGAACACCTAACGATCCTGGAAAACAAGTCTATCTTTATTATCAGAGAGGCCTACTACAGATTCAAGGATATAGCAATGCTCTGGTCAGTAGGGAAGGATTCAACAACACTGCTTTGGCTCTGCCGGAAGGCATTTTTCGGTCAAATCCCCTTTCCGGTTATTCATATCGATACGACTTATAAATTCCCTGAGATGTACAGTTTCAGGGATGATTATGCAAAGAGATGGGGACTTAATCTTATAGTCGGGAGGAATGAAGGACAGATAGAGGCAGTCATGGGACCCGGAAAAGGGTCAAAGCTTGATTGCTGTAACGAGCTTAAGACAAATACCTTAAAGGAGACCATCGGGAAGTATAGGTTAAAGGCACTCCTGTTGGGTATTCGCAGGGACGAGCATGGTATACGCGCAAAGGAGAGGGTCTTCTCGCCGAGGGAT
>CAZYNY010000122.1:0-8430 GCA_964648095.1 uncultured Nitrospirota bacterium
CGCGTCCAAGGGGCTGACCTCTGTAAAGATGTTCATTCCCCGATAATCTTTACCAGTATCTTTACTTATGACCGCCTTAGTATCTGTGGGAATGTTTCATAAATATCTTTTCTATGTGCTACCCGCTGACAAATTAACGACCGGTTTTCTTTGTCTATGGTAGTACCTATTCTGTAAGCCCCTATCCGAATTTTGTATTTGTCAGGATAACCTCCCATTCGTTCCAGATATCCTGTGGCACGCATTCAAGTGGAGCGTGTGGTTGTGTGCTCATTTTCGATACTCATCAAAGAAATTATGATCAATATCGAATGCTTTCCTTGGTATTAGTCCTAGCTCCAACCGCTCAAATAACTCAACAAGAGTTTCACCATCGACTAACTCAATTGGTGGCACTCCATCCCTTCGTGCTTCTTTCTTTGCTTCGAGGGTAAATGTTCCAGTTGTAATTATAATGCCTTTGTCAGCCCGCCCCATCATAGCACCGCGAAAATCACGTACCTGAGATGGCGTTACTGTTCCTTGATAGCGTTTACACTGAAAAAGAACATTGAAACTCACGAATGGGTTTACTTGAAGAGTCCCTATACCATCGATTCCGCCGTCGCCACTCCTCCCTGTAACAATAACTTGTTGAAAGCCTGATTCACGGAGTAATCTCTGATGAATTGAAACTCCTTAGGTCTGTCGATAAGCCCTTATCCGTTAAGCTCCAAACGCCTCTGCGTGATGTATCAGATCGGTCATCTCAAGAAGAGGGAAATATTTATCTTAAGTCCTCTATCTGTGTATAATACCAAATCAAACCTGCGACTTGTCTGAGATATTGCTGATTCACCCATACTAAAATGAGTCCCGATTTCCTTCAATGTCCTTCCACTATATTTGTGGCAAAGATATACGGCAGCTTTCTTTGACAGTGACGGATCTTCCGTAAATAAAGCGTTAACCTCTTTTATGATCTTACTTATTGCGGCTTTATATAGATCTTTTAGGGCAGGAAGATTACGGTCAACCTTTTTACCGACTAGATATTTGTCCTTTATTTTTCTAATAAAATCAGATCCTCCCAGGATGGTCGATGCTACTGTATCTTTTAGTGGACTGTCATACTCCCTATGAACTAAGGCATTTACAAATTCACGATATTTTCTATGTGCGATGATCCTTCCATTACCAAAATACCCAAGAATAAAATCTACCTTAAGCCGCCTGGGCCTTTTCCTCTGATCCGCATAGTATTGATAACTCGACCAACGGTAACCCTCTGGCCTATCTACAATACCAGCCCTAAGAGGATTTAAATGAATGTATCTGGAGCTCCCCCTGCATATTCATCAGCATCGGTAACTATCGCCTTATAGCGGCCCTGGAATAGATGCCCGGACCTTTTTCTTTTAACATTGAAGTACGTTGTATATGCACCATTTATATGCCGCATAATCTGAGAGAGGTTGCCAGAAGGTGTCTCAAGCAGAATATGATAATGATTGCTCATCAGACAATAGACATGTATCGCTGCTTTATAACGATCCGTGGCGGATTCTAAATAGGAAAGAAACTTCTCACGATCACTATCAGTCTTGAATATATCCTTTCGTTCATTGCCTCTTGATGTAACATGGTAAAAGGCACCCGGGTATTCGATGCGTAGCGGTCTTGCCATGATACTCCATTAAAGAGGATCTTTTTATCGATATGGATACTTTTTCTCTTGACAGGGTGCCTTTTAATGGGTGACCCTTTATTTGCCCTTTTTTCGAGAACCGCTACAAATCGATCCTTTGCGATGAGGAAAACTACCTTCTTGCCCTTGTCCGCTACATCCACTTAAATTCCATCAGGGCAAAGATCGTCCAGACTATGGAACAATTAGACCGTTATCCTTGGAGCGTGAACACATCAAGCATCAACCGGGCACTTGCGCGATCGGACGCATCGTAGTAGGAAAATAAGCATCCTGAGAACCACAGTCCCCCAATGTCCCTTAATAATTTATTCCCTTAACGATAACACTATTTTAATGTGTTGTTTTATCGCCCCAAATCTCTTTCAACCGTTTATCACGACCACAATTCCAGCGATACACGTTGTAGCGAATTGGGTAATTCTTATAGAAATCTTGATGATAACTTTCGCTGTCTTTGATGGGATAAAAGATTGATGCATTTAATATTGGCGTAACAACTTTTTTGTTGGGAAATTGCTCTTCAACTTTCCTTTTAGATTGTTCAGCAAGCCTCTTCTCTGTTTCGTTTGCTACGAAAATAGCACTTAAATAACTTGTGCCTTTATCACAAAATTGTCCTTTATCGTCAAATGGATCGATGTTAACCCAGAAGTACCCTAGCAATTCTTTGTAACTAACCTTATGCGGATCATATGTTATTTCAACTGCTTCAAAGTGACCTTCATGGTTGCCGTTATAGGTCGGATTGTTGATAGTTCCACCAGTAAACCCTGAGATCACATCGGTTACACCCTGAAGTTTTTCGAAATCTGACTCCATACACCAGAAACATCCACCAGCCAATATAGTTTTATCTGCCTTAACATTTGAAGCATAGAACAGGAAGAATGTTAATAGAATAAATATTATTTTAATTTTCATAATACATCTCCCTTCAAAGTAAAAGAAATAGTATTCTGTTACTAAATCCTTTTACCTTTTTTGTCACTCCTGATTACAATCTCTCATTCCAGACGAATCAAATAATGCCGCTTTTGCTTTATCAGATAATGAATATGAATCATTTTCTATCACCAATATAAATGGCGGCAATTACTAAATGAGAAAATCTGTGCGCGGCCGATTTTCATTGTTCTATAAGATTATCATATCGCTTCTTCAGTATGGAAGCAATAATAGAAATATGAGAAACTTTTAAAGAAAATAAGGATTTGCTGAAGACATGAAAGGTATAGAGATATTCATTAAAGATTTAAGCATAAGATGTCCTGCTCGACATTTTAGGAACAACTATTTCGAGTTTAAAGCTAGTCCTACCAGGTTTTCAATAAGAAGCGGGGGACCAAAGGAGACGTCAGGTTGTCCCCTTTATATTTAGCGGTTTTCAAACAAATGACCCGTACGTCGGTGGATACGGTTAGTAAGATTAAAGGGGACGGTTCTCTTTATTTTTCCTCCAGCCCCTTTGTCGTCCCATTTGCTTTATCTTTTCAGAAATCTTATAGGTCTTCGTCATTTCTTTAACGAAATCCTTGCCGCCGTACATTATCCGTCTGTCCATTTCCCCTTTCATTGCCTCTTTTTCTTTGATCATACCTCTTACAAATTCTCTATATCTCCTCTTTCGCTCCCCTTCGTCTTCCGATAACTGAAGGTAGACCGAATGCTCATCAACAAGCATATCCCTTTTTCCGTAGGCATAGACCCTGTAACTGCTCCATGTATAATCTTTTGGGTCTGCCACTATCTTTGCCCGTACGGGATTTAGTTCAACATAGCTGCCGCAGGCAAGCAGGTATTCGTCTTTTGAAATGATGATGCTCTTGTATCTGTCCTGCCAGAAGTGTCCTGTATGGTTATATTTGCGTTTAAAATGCTGGGCATAGGCAAGGTTGATTCCCTTCATTATCTCGGATAGACTCCCCCCGCTTTCTGACGGCTCAATTACCAAATGCACATGGTTTGTCATCAGAACATAGTGATACATCTTGAACTGATATTTCTCTTTGTAGCGAAGAAGCAGATCTATACATTTCCTGAAATCTTCTTCGTCTTCAAATACATCCTGACGGTTATTGCCTCTTGTCAGAACATGATATACATGCTCGCTTGGAGCTACTCTTGCTGTCCTCGGCATGTTTTAAATCTATCGCCTTCTGCCGCCTTTGTCAATTAAAGAGAACCGTCCCCGTTAGTTCCCCCCCAATGGTGGTTGCTTGATCCGCAAAAACGCCTAAATCCCCGCCATGCTATTCATGAGGTCTTTGATGAAGAATTGGAAGTACTAAAGAAGATTTTATTCAAGCCTCCTGATAGTGACTCCCGAGCTTTTGAGGATGGCGTTGCATTGCTTTTAAATATGCTAGGTTTCTCGGTTTCCCATCATGGGAGGATACCAAAGTTACAGAAAGGCCCGGATATTATAGTAATAACACCAAGCAACCGTGTTGGTATAATTGAATGTACTATCGGTTTATTGGATGAAAAGGGCAAATTGGCAAAATTAGTACAAAGAACAAAGCTCATTAAGGAAAAACTTGTAACTACCGGATATGGATATTTACTGGTTCAACCAGTGATTGTATCCGCACTTAGCAGGGTTGAAGTTGAAGCACATTTGGAAGAAGCAGGCAAGCATGGCATAGCAGTTGTATGTAAAGAAAATCTAGAAATTTTAATTAATCGTGTTAGTTTGCCGTCTAATCCAGATACCTTATTTCAGGAAGCAATGCAATTGATACCTAGAGGTGAACAACCATCACTGTTTGGAGAGTCATGATGTGATAACGGCTTTACAAATGTAATTGCTCTGATGAGCTGGATTCGACCCCCGAGTCAAACCCGATCTCTCAGTCCGGAAAAGGAGGAATGCAAATGCAAAATAAGCATTGTCTGCTACCTAGGCTGTTGGATCGAGTTTTGAGAGCAATGTGCGCCGCCTTAGCTCTGATGTTTAGATTTTGTTGCAGAATGGTGTCCATGGATTTTGAAATTGCTTTAATCCCTGGGCTGCTTACCTGTAATATAAACCTTCGAGCTGGGGGGTCGGGTCGAGCTCGTCATCATTCTACTTATAAAGTAAAGGAGAAGATTGGGGGGGTCAGACTTGCCTTTTGATACAAAATTCAAGACTTGCTGCCATAACAACATCGGCGTAAACCGAGTATCAAATCAGTTCTGACTCTGGCTATAATGTTAAGGAGGAAATTTTTTGCCTTGTGGCACGGGAATATGGATATAAAGGAAGGAGATAGGGGGGTATATTCAGAAAGATCCTGCAGTTGTGACAAGATATTTGAGGGAGAAGGACAATCAAGTTTGACCCCATTTGCTCCTATGTCCTAATTACTTTTTAATTTGTTCTCAGGAAACTATTTAATTCCTTGCCTTTGTTTTCTAAAAGTTTGTCAAAACCGTGAATAATCTTACCATTACTTCCAAAAATATCAGCGACTTTTTTTTCGAAAATGTTTTCTTCACATTTATTTTTACTTAGTCCGATACAATACAATATGTCTGCAACTTTTTTAAGATCTTCATTTGTTCGAATCATGTTGGCAATTTGAAAGATTCTCTTTGAATGAAAATCGGAAACAGGAAATGAATAACCTACAAAAATTATTTTGTCTGCCAATCTTAACATCGTTATGGCAGTCCTCCATTGTTGCAAAATTGTTTGAGTTAAATTATGTTCAATTCTGGAATCGTCATTAATCTCTTGCTTGAAAATGGTCGGAGGAATTATTGCCGGCTGCTCCCAATTATAATCATCCACATACTTTGGTTGTATTTGAGATTCTTTTGAATATGGCAGGTGAAAATCGATTTTATAAAAATCTCCCTTCCGCTTTTCTTTCCAGTTTAAAGAACCGTGCAGTTTGACGATTGGAATGCCGCCATGTGATAAACCTTTCGGAATGGCACTAGGATCTTCGTCTTCTGTATAAGAATTTCTGTCAATATATTTAAATTTTGGACCTTCATGGGTGAAATCATGGGTTAAAGCATCTTCTAAGTAGCCATCATAATTAAAAGTTATGTAACCGATAAAATTTAAGTTAGAATTATTATGTAACAATTTGTCTAATCGAAGAAAGTTGTTTTCATCATTATTTGGCCTTTCATAAGGAGAATAAATATCATAGATTAAACTTCTAAATTGACGCCCACAATCACCTAGGAACTTGTACTTGCTGAAGTCCTTGGGAGGATCTTTACACGTGAGTTTATTGGAAGGAGAGGGGGCATTCATATCTTTCATATTTCTAATATTTTCAGGCATTTCTGTTTCTTTTTTAAAATATTCATTAAAATAATACTTTGTTTCGCTTGTCCAATTATAAGAAGCAAGCGTTATATGTTTGGAATTCAAATCAAGAGCTGTCCATACCTCTTCCATTCCGAGATTTGAATTGGACTTAAAATACATATTTTTGAAAAGCCATAGTGCAGGGTATTTATTTTTAAGAAAATCGGGAGAAATATTAGTATCTATATATTCAAAAAAAGTTCTGTCAGTTGGTGGCTGAATATCTTTATTGCAAACCTTAACCTTATATCCAGAGCCAAAAGATGCACCGCTACCATAAACTATAACAATATTTTTTGTCATTTTTGATATCCTGAATTATACACCTATCTCAACTTTATCAGCACTTTTCTGCCATTTCAAACAAAATGAATACCAGCATTATATAATGAAAGAGAAGAAGAGTTCAGGGTCTATGAAATTTTCGGTGATCCTGTATCAATAAGCAAGTTTGACTCCCTATTTGCCCCATTCTCTTTCTTTTCCCTCAACGTGTGCAAAGCCACTGTGAAACAGAAGTAACCTGATCTTCGTCGGTAAGGTTTGCGGCGTTCTCCAGGCTGCCTCGCTTGAGCATTTGCCAGATCTCCGTGGCCATCTTGGTTTCAATGGCTGCTCCAATGAAGAAAGTGTGCGGTTTGAGTTTCCGCTTTGAAAATGCCTCGTGAATCCGATTGATCGCGGTGCGAGCGGTTTTCCAATGCTCATCCGCTCCTGCTGGGTCAATACCGCCTTTCAATTCTCCAAGAGCGATATAGGCTGAAGGCGTTTTGATGACTTCACGCGTCAGGTCTTCGGCAGAACAGTTGAATAGCGATAGATCCACATTGTTTCGGAATAATGGGACGGTGACGTTATAGAGGAGCGTTCGTGGTCCTTTCCCCGTGTCCCAACAGAGACCACGCAACGATAATTCCACGTCGGCGTCATCCTCCGGCAGCTCAGCCCAAGTATTCGTTTCACTGTGAAGCCACTGGCACTGGTATCCGGCAAGTTTAAGGTAGGCAATGATAGCTCGCGTGAGCTTTTTCTGAGCCATGAAACCGCCGACGTTCCGCATCGAACCGCCGAGCGTATCACCACGCGTCAGCAAGAATCGGAAGACAAGTTCCTCGATGAAGTTGACACCTGCGGGTTCGAGGAAGTTCTTGATGAGACCGTCAACGGCCTCGCGCTTGTCCGAGTCCTGCAGGTGGTTGGTCGCCTTGTCCGACACTCCAGCGGCCGTTAGCAAGGCAGGTTGAATTTCTGGAATCTTGAGCAAGTCTCTGGGTGACCGAGCTTTGCTTGCCGCTGTTTTCAATGCGCGCGCCTGAGCTACAAACGGTGTTGCACGCCGATTCTTTTCCAGGGCAAGAGAGACAAAACCCGCGCAGACAGCCTCGTAGGTCGTCTCAAGGTTTTTGCTGGATTTGAGGTGTTGCAGATACGGTTTCGCTATTTGATTATTCCTTTCGCCAGACATACACGCATTTACGCAAAGCTTCGCGCCCATGCACGCCCATTTGCTGGCTGCTATTTCCTTTGCCGTTTGGCAGCACCAGGATCTGCTCTGCCTTGAAACCTAATTGCTCGGCAATCTCCGAAAGAATGATGTCCACAGAGATGCTTGCACCAGCATATCGCACGTTGTCGTTCACCATGATAAGCGGTGCTCGCTGCTTTAGTACACGCGCTGACTCGAAAATGACACAGGCCATCTCGTAGAAGTAGCCGCGCACCATACGGGGGATTCCGTTATTATTGAGCAAGTCGAGTTCTTTCTGTGAATCCAAGTAGGCAAGGATGCTTTGTAGCAGCGGGTGTTGGTTGGCAGTGGCGACGGCGGTATCCCATTCCGGATTCAGCGATAAAAGGTCTTTTGCCCGGTTTTCAACCGTGCAACTCAACATCTCCTGTCTGAGGTTGGCCAATCCTTCCTCATCAACCCCAAGGAGAGCGAGTTCCAGTGCATAGGTGCGCGTGTAGTCGTAGCGATTGCAGTATGGCGGTGATGTAATCAGTCCGTCGAAGGACCCATTTTTGAGATTCGGCAAGATATTCAGGCATGAACCACCTAGCAACGTGATCTCTGCTTTTGAACGGGCTGTGGCGAACAAATCTTCGGGCACATCAGCAGATCTCAAGTCGAAAACCATCTCGTGAAGTTTGTTTTTGATAGCCTTGTCAAAACTCAGAATCTCGCCTTTGTCGAAAATCTTTTTTCCTTGGCGTCGGCCTGAGCGGTAATCCCATCGTAAATACTGCCCGTCCTTTCTAGTGTAACTGATACTCTCAAGAATGCACAACAAGGCAAACAGCAAAACAGCTTTTACTCGCAGCCCCTCTTGTTCCGACATTTCGAGAAATTTACCCATTGCCTCAAGCGTTTCTGCCGGATACGCTCCGCGTGTAATTCTGAGTTCATTTATGGGCTTAGCAGTCTTGCTCT
>CAZYNY010000123.1:0-8374 GCA_964648095.1 uncultured Nitrospirota bacterium
GCAATAATATCCTCTTTTTTTTTTTTTTTTTTTTTTTAACACCACCTCCTACTACTTTTCTAACCAGTCCAACCACTGGCAAGGCATCCTCAGCTTTAATCCATCCATGCTGTGTTGAAACTTTTACCCGATCCTTTTTCCTTTCTTTGACTTCAAAATCTGCAGCAATAAAATACGCTAACACATGAGCTAACCCTTCATCAGCATATAGCGGAGTTGAGAGTGCCTCTATTTCGCTCCAGGCACCAGCATTGCGCACAGTTTTCCAATTCTTATAGGCTATCTCTGACATCCACCCTGTTGTTGTAAAGGGACTCTTGATTTCAAAATGAGGTGGAGCCTCAAAAACCTCAGGTCCAGCCCACCGCAAATCAAACATCCTTCCCTTTGCTGCCTTACCCAATTTCATAAATGGACCCGATATTTTTCTTATTTCAATACCTGACTGAACTTCAGTTTCTTGTTTTGTAATCTTAATCTTATTGACAGCCCAAAACTTCCATTCCATGCTCTTTGTGTCGAATTCTAATATACCCTGGGGGGTCGTAGCAAAGAATATGGAGCCGACCACTATAAGATTTAACATAGTCAAATCACTATATGGTTTTTGAGGAGGTGTGTAAGTAGTGAATTCTCCAATACTAAGATCGTAACTAACAAGGCCAGAGCACCGTGAGTTACCCCCTTCTCCACGGCTATTGGTGAGTATCCAAAGTTTGTTCCCTTCAGATTCGAGTTGAGCTATTGAGCAATTAAGAAGAAATGGGGCTCTAAGGATGCCGAATCTTTCAGTCTTAATATCGAAGAATCCAAGACCTCCAACACCTTCAGAACCTTCACCTTCATAAAAGGTAATTCCAAACCAAATTTTATCACCTATTAAAACTATTGGGCCAATACCTTGCTCCAGACCTGAGACCACTTCTGAAAAAGTATACTTCGATTCATTGTAACCAAAGTGCTCTCTGACATGAGGCCGATATTTGAGGAGCGTTTGTACAAAAAGGGTGGGCAATTCAAAGGGTTTGACTATCTCATTATTTTTGCTTTTGTAAATCTTTGACCCGATGCCAATATATTCATAATCTCCAACCCTAACAGTATGTCTTTTTATGTCTGCTTCTGACCAATCTATTTCAGAATGAATTATCTTGTATTTATCGAGTCCAGACCTACCTAGGTAATATCCTGAGTTGAAAGAGGTTAAGGCTTCCCATTGCTTGCTCCTCTTTTGAAATACAAATGCCTTCCCATTTCCATCAACAAATATTACTCGTGTCTCTTCAAAAATAACAACATTTCCACAGCATGTGCGAATTCCTGGATAATAGAAGGATTCCCATTCTCTTGTTGCCGGATCAAATCTTAGAAGAATTAGACCATGCCAGGTTCCTGCAAACCAGACCGCCTCCCCATCATAATGAGAATGAGTAAGCCATGGATGCGAGATGAGAGGTGGAGACGTCTTGGTCCATCCCACTTCATCCGTCAATGGCAAAATAGAAACAATAAGAATGATAAGGAATATACGTTTAGTCATTAAAGAATCATTCGAGGCAGAAAAATGTTGCCACAAATTAAAGCGAAATTTTATCCATGAGATACTTCCCATTCAAATACAGCAATCCCCATGCCTCAGGTGAAAGGTGCTTTCCATTTGGGCAGTTAGTATAGGTCTCACATCCCTGGGCAGAGACTTCATTTAGGAAGGCAGAAAGTTGATTTGAGGCAGTCTTTGTATCCCCTGATTGAAGCTTGGCCTTGACCTGATCCAGCTTTGCATCAAGGCTATTCTCTACACCTTTGTTTGTGATCCAGCCAAGTTCAAATGCCTGGTGTTTTAGGTCTATGAGATAGGATAAGAAATCTAAGGCCACAAAATTGGCAGGAGGGGCTGTGGGGCCTAGGGTTTTGCCATTCCAGGCTATGCTATCATAAAAGGATTTAAGATATTCCGACAGATTACCCTCATTTAAATCTTCCTTAGCTATCCCGAATTTGGTTATGATATCTTCGTTTTCAGCAATATATTTTGGTTTTATTTTGAAATCTCTTATTGAAGGCAAACCATATGTTGCCATTACAAGTCCTGTGATGGTCTCACCCGGCATTATTTGATAGATGTAACGATTACTATTCCACCGAGCCTCTCCACGACCTGTAAGTCCAGAACCCCATAGTATGATTTTGTCTTTTTTAGGAAGAGACGGAAACGTTACAGGTATCATTGGTGGAGCATCTTCATTGGGAACATCCAAGTTGGCAAACCTTTTCGCGTTAATAAGTCCTTCTTTTGGGAGATCAATCCCTCCATCTGGCTTTTTAATATCAATCTCAATCCGCCATATACAGCCCATATTTTCCTTGCCATTCTTTATACTATAAGAATAGCTGTACACCCCTGTCTTTTCATCGAGAGAGACACCTGCCTTCACCTCAACATCTATAAGCTTTGGAACTACTGCGACAGTATTAGGATCAGGGCAGGCAGCAAAGGACGTAACAGGCCATAATTCTATTATTAATATAAAGAAACTAAAAATCATAGTACTTACAGCTAACCCATCCATCGATATAAAAGTTTTCTTGCCACGTGAATTTTTGTTAATTTTTATACGCTTTTTAATCATAACCTTGTAGCTGCAACCATTTTCCCTTGTAACAATAATATACTACGGAAGCTTTTTCCATAAATTCATCATTAATACCTTGATGATCAATGGGTGGGAGTTCAGGCCCTCCTAATTCCTTGTGGATATACCAGATAAATTCTTTTGAAACTGCAGAGATTGCCCTAGAAAATTCAACATGGGCACCTGGAATCCCTTGTAAAAAACTTTTGTCCTCTTTTAAGTGCAATCTCATTTGGGCAAACTTGAGCCTTCCCACCCCAAAACACCAATATGGATGATACACCATTGCGTGAGCATAAGATCGCCCAGTCTCTCTGCTTTGGTTTTACAAATTTACCTTGAATAACATTCCTATGTCCCCCTGAATGGTCTGGTTGTGGAATAGTGCAATTTCGCTGCTCAAGTTCTTTGATAATCTTGATGGGTATATCTGTAAACTCAGCGGGTTCTAGCCTTTCTATTTCTCTTTCATCTCTGTCCCACTGGTCTTCAGTAGATCCAAAAGGTATTAGATGAAAACTTAATAAAAACACATACCATATGATTATTTTCATAGAGACACCTCCTTTGGGCAGTTAGTGAAAAAGGCAAACATAATCCCGACTGTTGGTGTCTAAACCGAGTCTGATCCGTTTAAGTTTCATTTGGACCGAGGAAGATTCGCTGCTTTCCGGTACTTCCTTTAGAAACTGCTCATAATAGAGCATAGCCTTCTCCCGATGATATGGTGCCTTTGCTTCATAGGTTTTTGGATCGAATCCGTCCACTCCGACAAACGCATCCTTATTACTCGCCAGACTTAAGGACCAACCTGTCTCATGGGCCTCAGCCAGAGTCAATATAACCTGACTTCTAATAGGGCTTTTAGGATTCTTTTTGAGAAAATTTCCCCCCCTTTCAATGACCCTTTTAAAGAAGTCTATATCTTTGCAGTCTTCTTCTCCATTTATAATTGTTCTGAATAGATAAAGAAATGCCTCATCGGCCCAATGGCCTGGAAGGACCTCCTGGATAATTTTTCTTAAGAAGACACGATTAGCTTCGAACTCTCCGTATACCCATTCATAGACAACTCCATAGGTCGAAAGAATCTGTTGTTTAGTCTTCCAATCCTTGATCTCTCCTGCAGAAGCTGGCCAGCTTAGTTCCTGCGTAAGCATGTCAGCCAAGTAGAGTTGAGCTGCACGATCAGGACCATCTTTTGCCATCTTCGATAAGAGTTCAAGCAGGAGGGTATATTTTGATTCAGGATTCTCTGTTTTTTTAAGGCGTTTAATTAAATCGGGCAAGTTTTTGGCTACATCATGGTAAAGATGTTCTTTCTTGGCCTTCTCTCTTTGTTTTTTCGCTTTATCTATAGCTTCCTCAGCTGTTTCCTCCTGTCTAATTGCCGAAGTCAACTCCTGATCCCTCGATAGAATCTCTACAATGGGAAGTCCCTCTCCAGTCCATGCCTTATCTTTGTTCCGGAAGACATATATTTCTCTTTGCTGCCAACTCCAAAAGGAAATTTCCTCCCAGAAGCCGGAACCGAAATCATGAACTTCAGATTTAGGTGTTCCAGGTCCTATGCGCTCTACCAGTCGTTTACCAAAGGCATTAAGAGTCTCTTTGGCCGTGGTAGGGTAGGAAAATCTAACCTTTTGAAGAGTGCAAGTTTTGCCTTCTGCATCTGGATAGAAATAAAATCTCTTTTCAAGCAGACCCTGTTTTGATGAGCAGAAAGAACACCATAGGTCGTCGGCATCAGTAACATAGCCTTCACCATGAAAGCTCTCACAAATAATTTCACGATTTTTCTTCTGCCAGTCGGATAATTCTGCCTTCCAAGGAACATCAAAGAAAGCTCTAGTAATTTGCTCGACTGCCTCTTCCACATGAGGTGGTGCTATCTTGACAAAGAAACGATCCAGGATTCGTTTCTCATCTGCAGAGAGTTTGCCAAGAAAAGATATTAGGAATGCCTGGCGCATCTTTTCATCTAAAAGCTGTGATAGGAGGGTTTCCTCGCAACCTTTCTTTATATATAATGAACGACTTTTTACCTCCTTTTTTAAATCTTCGTGTTTTTCATACTTTTTCATCAATTCTTTTTCTTCATAATCGATGCGGGAAAGTGCAGATAGTATTCCATGTATAAACCTGGGTTCATCACGAATGATCCCGGTGTCGTTCATCCTGTGAAACATAGAACATGCCCTGCTCAAGGGGGTTCTTGCAGGCATCCGGGTAAGGGCTAAATAGAAGGTTTCGGTAAGCTCTGATTTATGAGAGGCATGGGCTGCAATACTATCAAAAAACCATAGATCCCGAGGGATATTCCAATTGATAATAGTAAAATATTCTTCTATCTTTTTGTATCCTTCCTTATTTTTCATAATATCGAGCGCCTCTGCCAGATCAACAACAACCCTGCCCTGGTCAAAGGCACTATCGTCCTGTCTAAGACTTTTAGTCTCCTGAAAGGTCTGCTCAAGTCGGTTTATTAAGACTTGAGCAGACTCCTTAGAGGGTGCAAGTTTGGCAATGCAGTTGGCTGCTGATTTTAGCCGGAATACCTCTTTTTCCGTTCTAATCGTTTCCAAGTATTCGCTTAAGTTCTCTGATTTACAAGGAACTTGAGCCGATACCTCTAATCCGTTTGTAATGAGGCAGATTAAGAAGATGAGAAACCAATGGTTAATCTTTTTCATCCTCAAACAGCATCTCTTTAGAATTATCAGTGCTCAAGCCAACATCAAATATGTTCTAACAGATACTTCCCATTCAAATACAACAATCCCCATGCCTCAGGTGAAAGGTGCTTTCCATTTGGGCAATTAGCATAGGTTTCACACCCCTGGGCAGATACCTCATTTAAGAAGGCGGAAAGCAGATTTGAGGCAGTCTTAGTATCTCCTACCTGAAGCTTTGCCTTCACCTGATTTAGCTTAACATCAAGGCTATCCTCTACGCCTGGATTAGTTATCCAGCCAAGTTCTGCGGCCTGGTGTTTTAGGTCAATGAGATAGCTTAAGAAATCAAGGGCTACAAAGTTGGCAGGTGGGGCTGTGGGGCCTAGGGTTTTGCCTTTGAAGGCGACTTTGTCTTCCACTTCATCAATCTGCGCAGGGAGTATTTCGCCTTCGGAAGGAGGGATCAGCTTTGGTGCTATGATGAAGTCGCGAAACCCTGGCAGCCCTCTACTTGTGATCTGAAACCCGCTTAAACTTTGTCCTGGTAATATTCGATACTTAGCATCAATACTTCCCCATCCCGCTTGTCCAAGCACAGTAAGCCCTGAAGACCAATTAGAAGGAGAAAATAGACCAGCTGGAATCATCTTGGGTGTGGTGGGGTTTGATAATATAAGAGCAGCAGAATGTTTATGAAAGCGTGGACCATTTACAAGCCCTTCGCCGCTTAGGTCTACGCTATTCTCAGGCTTCTTTACATCAATGTCAAAAGACCAGATCTGACCAGTATTCGTGTTTCCACTAATTATGGAATACATATAGGTATAAATCCCATCAGCAAAAATAACCTCTGCCTTGAGTTTCGTGTTACTTATATTAGGCAATTCCCCACCCCAATAGGTTTGAGCAAAGACAAACACTGGTAACCCAATCAGAAAGATAATAAAAACAGATATCATTTTTTTCATAGAATCCCTCATCCTATGGAAATTCATAATGGATCTTTTTAACCTCATGGCGAACACCGTGATGTTCCTTTACAATCCTATCTAAATCATCTTCATTTACCCCCTCATGCTCCACATCCACACTCTTACCTGTCCTATGCCAACTATGGCCTCCATTGGGGGCAGACGTGCACGTATCAGCAATATTGAAGGTGCCACAGATATCAAACATACCTCCCCATATAAGACTCATGTCATTAATCCTGATCCTAACACCCTCATCTGAATCCTCAAAATAGTCCCTTGCTATGACCTGGATATTTGCGACTGTGGCGCTTGTTCCATAGTGATTGTCAGGATGACTACCTGTACTACCTGTAAGTGTATAAAATTGACCTGCAGCCAATGGTCCAAGCGCAGGCACCATGATGAATATCGATTTGCTCACCTTTTCTTCTGTATCTTTTAATGTTGCTGTTATCTTTTCTTCACCTGATATTTGAGATGCCGTATATTGAACTGAACTGTCACATGTTACAAAACCTTCAGGGATAGTGCATGTGGATGTAATCGTTCCTGCCTCATCCTTTGGATGAACCCCATGGGAATGACCTTGAGATGATACAGGCTCTACATCAAAGTCTACCACACATCCGCCTGAAGGTGCAGGGTCTGTTATTAGAGGGATTACTGCGGCTGTATTGTCATGGGAACTCTGGGGGTTATCAGCAGGCATAGTAGGCCAAGCTGCATCTGGGGAGCTTGTAAAGACATCTAACGATAACCCACTGCAGCCTTTGGCCGTTGCTGTAAAGGTCACAGGTGAGCCTGATGTGCAGTTAGAACATGTGGCTGTGATGGTATAGGTCCCAGGCTTGTTTCCCAGGGTTACCGTGGTCTGGGCATCTGGCCCTGTAGTGTTACTTGCAGGACTTACGCCCTGGCCAGTAGCCCCTGAAGGCCCGGTAATAGTCCAGTTTATCTGACCACCTGACACAGGAGCGCCATTTTCATCAGTTGTCATTACTACAAGGGGTTTTGGAAGCTGGCTGTTAGGCGGTCCCTCCTGAACTGGACTATCCCCTGAGACCTTCTGTAGGTTCATATTTTTTATTATGCGGACAGTATATGAGGCGCTTCCCTGGAAGGTACCGTCAAACCTGAATACAAAACCTTGGGTAGAGGATGAGACAAAGATCTCCTGGCCTGGGACTACATTTAGGCTGACCTTTTGGGTAAGAGCCTTGCCGCAGGAAGATAAACCTGGAGAACATACAGCCACATCAGAGAAGATGGTGATGGTCCTTCCGTCTGATCCTTTTGTGCTGACAGACAGGCTTGATCCGCTTTGACTGTTTGGTCCGTTAGCTAAAAGGGAGATGCTTTCTTTTATTTCAACTGTTACGGTGGTAGGCTTGGTGACATCAACAAAAAATGAGGAATTGCCCGTTGCCCTTCCTTCGCTCTTAAAATGGGCATCCGGGTTTGCATTTAATACGCCTGATATGGTCTCTTGGAACTCTAATCCGTTTTCGAATGAATTTATTGTCAGGCTTGCCTGGGATGAGACGCTGTTTACCCCCTGGCTGTAAGAGGCAGATGTATCGACACTGCCTGATCCCGAGAGGCTCTTGCTGCCGCTGCTTATACCACTACAGACATTCCCGGCATCATTGCACTGGGAGACTAGGGCAGATACAGAGCCTGAGGCCCATGTGTTGCCGGCAGATATTAAAGAGCCTATTCCCGCCGGCATTATAATCGCACATATGGCCATCGTCTTATTTATAATCTTCATAAATTCCTACTCCTATTAATTTAGATCATACTTAATTGGCGCATATCTTAATATAATATTGCTAATTGGCTATTAGTATATTCGAAATGTATATATGCTTATTTTTAGGGAATGTCAAGTCATATTTTCGTAAAGTTTAATATATATTATACAAGCAATAAATATGCCAGATGGGATTTATGGTATATATGCTGGGAAACTATTATAAAAACAAGGTAAAGGAGACGGCCTGGATAATCAAGCTTTCAGATAAAGCATACAATTTTGTTACTTCAGAACAAGTTTGTCTGATTTCTAGGGATTCTTTCTTTGACACTTATA
>CAZYNY010000124.1:0-8307 GCA_964648095.1 uncultured Nitrospirota bacterium
ATTTTTATATGAGGCAACGATTCAATTTCGAGTAGATTTTAGATGAGGCAATTCGATGTTTTGCCAAAGATTAAGCCTTTTGATATAATTTTACATTGGTAAGGGAGGTTAAAATGTACAGATTATTGATAGAGGATAGCTTTGCTGCGGCTCATCAGCTCCGTGGATATATGGGTAAATGTGAAAGACTGCACGGCCATAACTGGAAGGTGCAGGCTGAGGTTAAGGCGAATGAGCTCAATGATATAGGTCTTGCAATTGATTTTAAAGATCTCAAGACCTGTCTGAAGTCTCTTCTGGATCAGGTGGAACATCATTTCTTAAATGAGATACCGCCTTTTGATAAGGTTAATCCCTCATCTGAAAATATGGCTAAATGGCTCTTTTATGAGATGGGGAACAAGATAAATGGTGACAGGGTAAAGGTCTCAAGGATTGTAGTCTGGGAATCGGATACAGCGGCTGCCGTCTATTCTGAAGATTAAAAAACATAGGGGAGGTCAAAGGTAATGGAGAGGACACTGGCTATAGTCAAGCCTGATGCAGTTGCGAATGGATTTATCGGGGAGATCATAAAGAGGTATGAGACAAACGGACTTGGCATTGTCGGTATGAAGATGTTGCGTCTGTCGAGGGAAGAGGCTGAGGGATTCTACTATGTTCACAGAGAAAGACCCTTCTTTAAAAGTCTTGTGGATTTTATGTCATCAGGCCCGGTTGTTGTACTGGCACTGGAGGGCGATGGGGCGATCAAGAAGAACAGGGATCTGATGGGTGCGACTGATCCGGCAAAGGCAGAACCCGGCACCATAAGGAAACTCTTTGCTGCGAATATAGAGAGGAATGCGGTGCACGGCTCTGACTCTAAGGATTCAGCGGCCTTTGAGATAGCCTATTTCTTTAACAGGCTGGAAATGATGAGATGACCAATGCTTCCGGATACGACGTAATTGTTTGCGGAAGCGGATACAACCATCTTATTTTATCTGCACTGCTGGCAAGCAGGGGCGTTAATCTTCTTCTCCTTTCAACATCAAATGGAAAGAGGTTCGGGAGGGATGGGTATCAGTTCCCGGATGAGTACCCTTTATTTATAGATTTTGGTCCTGATGGGAAACTGGGTGAAGTCTTTACTGATATTGACATCCCCCTCTCATACTTAAGAGGAGAGGAGCAGCTCTTCAGGGACCTATCACCGGCCTTCCAGGTAGTCCTCCCGGATTACCGGATCGATATCTTTAAGGAAGAGGAAGATCTCCTGGATGAGCTATGCAGGGAATTAAGAGAAGATGGCGGGCAGATCATCTCCCTTTTCAATGAGGTCAACAGGACTAATTCATTGATCTATGACAATGGTGAGCCATCTCTCTATAGAAAGATTAAGGCATTGGCTAAAAGAATCAGCCTCTCAGGAAAGAATGGGAGAAATATCTTGAATCGTTTCAATCCATCTGCAAGACTTATTGGATTCCTGGATGTTATAAGCCTTGCCTTCTACGGGATTGGAATAGCGGAGATAGATGCCTTAAGATTTTATTCCATCTTGCGGATGTTAAAGGGCGGGGGAAGGTATGTAAAGGGAGGGATTGAGATATTAACCGATCTTCTCGTCAAGAAGATAAGATCCGAAGGCGGAGAGTTTTATGATGGAGGGATTGATGGGTTTCAAATAAAAAGAAAGAGAATAACAGGGATCAAGACCAGCAGGGGAGATCTCTTTGATTGTAAGGCAGTAGTGATGGAATCGAATAAGGCAAAAGAAGATAATAGGATCGACAAGTTAAAAAGGTTCTCCTTCTATTTTGGCGTCGATGCAGGCTTTATCCCCTCCCCAATGGCTGATTATCTTATTCTAACAAGGGATTACTCAAAGGCGGTGCAAGCCGATAATCTTCTGATGCTCTCATTAAGCCCTTCAGACGACTTAAGTTGGGCGCCTGCGGACAAGAGGTTGATTACAGTGTCTACCCTTATACCCCCCTCTCAAATCTTATCAGCTTCATACTTAGATGGGCTAAAAGACTCAGTGCTGGCTAATCTGATCTGGCTTATGCCCTTCTCAGGGGGACATATAGAATTTATAGGTGACGATCTCATATTCGGGCGGGTCAAAGAGAAGAGAGCAAACCCTCTTTTGTCGCTTTCTGCTGATCCTAAGAACCTACATTTGATCGAAGATGGCAGTCCTGCATGGATCAGGACGAGCGAAGAGCTTAAGGCCTCCTACAAGATAGCAGACCGGATTTCAGGGAAGATCTAAGGGATTGCCTTTCTTAATCAATATAAATATAATACCAAATAGATTTATTACAGGGATATTTGACCGGAGTGCTTCCTGCAAACATAGTTTGTTGGAGGAGGACTTCACAGGCCAGGGGGCGTAGTATGAATCTGTTCTTAATAGCATTGCTTGTAATCAGTCTGTTTATTCTGGCTTATCGAAGCTATGGCAGGTTTCTTGCGGCTGAGGCCGGGCTTGATAACAGCCGGCCAACCCCGGCAACCACTATTAATGATGGTATGGACTTCGTGCCTGCAAGCACCCCTATATTGCTTGCACAGCATTTTTCATCCATTGCAGCCGCAGGGCCAATAGTGGGGCCTATCCTTGCGGGCCTCTGGTTTGGTTGGCTGCCCACCCTCTTGTGGATCGTTCTCGGCTGCATCTTCATCGGTTCGGCCCATGATTTTGCAAATATCGTCGCATCTATCAGGCACAAGGCGATGTCTATCGCAGAGATAGTGAGGGAAAACCTGGGAATGCGGGCATATATGTTATTTCTGGCCTTTATATGGATATCCCTGAATTATGTAATAGTTGCATTCACCGACCTTACGGCATCTACATTCCTTGCAAGGGATATCGGGCCAGGTGTTGCGTCCTCCTCGATACTCTATCTCCTTCTTGCAATAATTGTGGGGATTGCCCTTTATAAGTGGAAGATCCGCCTCTCTATCGCCACTGCAGTTGCCCTCCCGATTCTGGTATTGATTATATGGTATGGCCAGAAGATCCCAATCTCCTTGCCGGAATGGATTCCGGGTGGACCAGCAAAGGGATGGGTGCTCATTATACTTGCCTACTGCTTTGTTGCATCCATCCTCCCCTTCTGGCTGCTGTTGCAGCCGAGGGGATACCTTGGCGGGTATTTTTTATACAGTTCGCTTGTTATAGGAATATTCGGTATTATGCTGGGGGGTTATAGGATAAATTATCCTGCCTTTGTAGGCTTTAAGAATGCGCTTGGCGCACCGCTCTTTCCGATCCTCTTCATTACTGTTGCCTGCGGTGCCTGCTCCGGCTTCCATGGTCTTGTCTGCTCCGGCACTACTTCAAAACAGATCAGCAAAGAAGGCGATGCCCATCCTGTAGGTTATGGAGGTATGCTCCTTGAGGGGCTTGTGGCGCTTATTGCCCTTGCTACTATTATGATTCTGGCGCCAGGCAGCGAGGCATTGAAACTCCAGCCTACGGAGATATACGCTCATGGCCTTGCAAGGTTTGCCATGGTTCTGGGTGTCCCTGTGGAACTTGCGCTTACCTTTGGCCTCCTGGCCTTTGCCACATTTGTATATGATACCCTCGATGTATCAACCAGACTCGGCAGATATATCCTTCAAGAATTAACAGGCTGGCAGGGTCATACCGGAAGGATTTGCGTTACCCTTATCACTATATTGGTACCGGCCATATTTCTTGTATCCACAAAGGAGCAGGCATATCTGAAATTCTGGCCTGTCTTCGGAAGCTCCAATCAGCTCCTGGCCGCACTCAGCCTCCTTGGGATCTCTGTCTGGCTGATGAAAGAGGGGAAGAATTACCTTATCACCTTTATACCGATGATCTTTGTGATGATAATGACCATCTGGTCACTGATTATTCAGACCGGCCCTATGATAAAGATGGTCTTAGAGGGCCGCATAGGATTTGACATAAATGGTACAATAGCCATCATATTAATAGCCCTTGCGTCCCTTCTTGTCAGGGAGGCTTACCATGTGATTTATGCCTACAGGGCAGGGGAGATGATGGTAACAAAGAGGGAGGGAAAATCGGGGTGATACAGGAATTGCTGCCTGAGCAGCTACGGCGTACATTTGATCATAAGGCATCGTGCATTGATATTACAGAGAACTTAAAACCCCTTGAGGGGATCATCGGACAAAAGCGTGCCGTTTCTGCACTCCTGTTTGGGCTGGACATCCGGGAGAGAGGATTTAATATCTATGTGGCAGGACCGCCAGGCATGGGAAAAATGACTGCTGTTAAATCTTTTCTGGAAGAGCTTGCCGGCCGGAAAGATATCCCGGCCGATTGGTGCTATGTGAACAACTTTGATGACTCCTATAAGCCCAGGGTAGTTAAACTCCCTGCCGGCCGGGGCCGCCAGCTCCAGCAGGATATGAAGACGCTGATCGAGCATATCCAGCGTGAGATCCCTAATTCCTTTGAGAGCGAAGAGTATGGAGCCAGGCGGGATGAAATTGCAAAGGCCATGGAAGGCCGGAGATCTGGGGTACTGGAAAGGCTTAATACGCAGGCGAATGAGGCCGGCTTTACGATAGAGGCGACTTCATTTGGTATCATTATGATCCCGATGCTTGGAGGCAGGCCATTGAGTGAGGCAGAGCTTGGAGCGCTGCCTGTTGCCGCCCGCGAGGATTTCCAGCGCAAACGTGATCTCCTCCAGGAGGAACTCAAGTCCAGCTTAAAGCAGGTCCGCGGCATTGAGCGCGAGGCCCATAAAAAGATGGAAGAGCTTGACAGGAAGGTAGCCCTGTATATCGTAGGCGGGCTGATTGATGACCTTGAAGAAAAATATCGCGACCTGCCTGAGATTGTGGAATATCTTAGGGCCGTTCAGAAGGACATACTTGAGAATATCAAGATCTTTAAATCCGGTCAATCCGGTCCTGCGGCTCAGGCCCTGGAAGGCCTTTCTTTGCCGGCCCCTTGGCTTGCGGAGATGCCCTTCAGGAGGTACCATGTCAATGTGCTTGTAGATAACAGCAGGCTCGGCGGCGCGCCTGTAATTGTTGAACTCAACCCAAGCTATAATAATCTCTTCGGCCGGATCGAAAAGGAGACACAGCTCGGCGCCCTCTATACCGACTTCACAATGATAAAGGCCGGGTCGCTCCACCGCGCCAATGGCGGGTTTCTTGTTGTCCCGGTGGAAGACGTCCTTAGGAACCTCTTCAGTTGGGACGGCCTTAAGCGGGCGCTCAGGAGTCGTGAGATCCAGATTGAAGAGCCTGGAGAGAGGTTGGGGTTTCTAACCACCAAGAGCCTGCGGCCGGAGCCGGTCGGTTTTGACATCAAGGTTGTGCTCATCGGGCACCCTATGCTCTATTATCTTCTCCATGCCTACGATGAAGAGTTTCCCGAACTATTTAAGGTCAAGGCGGACTTTGATACACGCATGGACTGCATTGACGAAAATATTCAGGATTTTCTGGCCTTCCTGTCCACCTTCTGCCAAAAGGAAAACTTAAAGCCTCTCGATAGCGGCGCCGTCGCAAGGCTGTTAGAGCACGCTGCGCGCCTGGCAGAGGACCAGGAGAAGCTCTCTACCCATTTTGGGGCGCTGGTGGATGTCGTAAGGGAGGCCCATTTCTGGGCTCATCAGGAGGGGGCTGTACGTGTAGGCGCAGCGCATATGCAAAAGTCTTTAGATCAGAAGGTATACCGCTCAAGTCTCATTCAGGAGCGGATTTGTGAGATGATCTCGAGGGGGACAATATTAATAGATACTGCCGGCCAGGCCGTAGGACAGGTCAATGGGCTGTCAGTAATAAGCCTTGGCGATTACATGTTCGGAAAGCCGAGCAGGATTACGGCCAGCGTGGAACCCGGACAGGGAGGTATTATAGACATCGAGCGGGAGGTTGAGCTTGGTGGGCCGATCCATAGCAAAGGGATCTTAATCCTGGGTGGATACCTGGCACAAAAGTATGCACAGGAAAAGCCGCTCACGCTTGCGGCAAGGCTTGTTTTTGAGCAGAGCTATGATGGCGTGGAGGGCGATAGTGCATCTTCAACGGAACTCTATGCATTGCTTTCCGCATTATCCGGCCTGCCGATTAAACAGGGGATTGCCGTGACAGGATCAGTAAATCAGCATGGTGACGTCCAGGCCATAGGAGGGGTTAATCAGAAGATTGAGGGTTTTTTTGATATATGCAAGGCCAAGGGTATGACTGGGGAGCAGGGTGTGATCATCCCCCAAAGCAATGCTAAGAACCTCATGCTCCGCGAGGATGTTGTTGAGGCGGTCAGGTCAAAGATGTTCCACATCTGGGGAGCAAAGTCAATTGATGAGGGGATCGAGATACTCACAGGAATTCAATCCGGGGACAGGGGGCCGGATAGAAGATTTCCTGAGGGGACAATAAACTATCTTGTCGAGAAGCGGCTTCATGACTTTGCTGAGTCCCTGAAGGAACTGCCAAAGGATGGAAGGCCGCCCGGATCTAAAAGAAGATCAAAAGCAAAATAGCAGGGGCGCATCGAGATACGCCCCTGCGCAGATATCTGTTGCGCTATCCTTTGGGTGACAGGCAACAGGTTTAATTATATTATTTTTCAATCTTCATCCCGTAGTCCTTCCAGGTCTGGAATCCCCCCTCCAGTTCCATTACAGGATATCCCTTGGAAGTAAATTTTACAGCTCCAGCAGCAGCCAGGTGGCAGACCTGGGAGTAGCAGTAAAGGACATTTACCTTGTCTTTACTGAGGCCTGCATAGGTTTCCCATTTATCCTTGGGAAGGTTGAAGGCGCCGGGGATATGGCCCTGTTCATAATCTTCAGACGCCCTGACATCTATTACATTAACATTATCCGCCTCCTTCATCATCCGCTCAAGTTCGACAGGGCCTGTTGTGAAGGCCATCTTGGATTCAAAATATACCCGCGCTTTTTCCGGGTCATGAATTTTTACCTTGGTATTCATTTTTCTACCTCCTTTTATTGGTTTTCAAAGCTTTCCTTTAACTTTAGCAGCATATATTGCAGGTCTTTCATCTGGGTCTGGCTCAGGGCTCCTTCAAAAAAAGGCTTTAAGTAATGGACCTGCTTTGGAAATACCTTCCGAAACAGATCATCCCCCTTTGGTGTTAGACGGATAATAGTAGATCGCCTGTCTTCCCGCGAACGTATCCGCCCAATAAGGCCTTTTGCCTCCAGCCTGTCCATGACGCCTGTAAGGGTTCCTTTGGTAACAAGAGTCTTATCTGACAACTCCCTGCAGGTCATCCCATCTGTATCACCAAGCGTTACAATAACGTCAAATTGCGGGGGGGTAAGCCCAAGGGAGCGGATGTGGCGGTCAGATTTCCGTAAAAAAGCGAAGAATGCCTCAACCAGAGGTCTTAAGACCATCAGGAAGGGCTCATCTCCCGGATCGGACCGTTCAGATGTTGCAGATCTTGTTTTTATTTTCACCCTCCCTCCATGCGTATTGTTATTATCAGGATAATCCTAACTAGAACAAATGTCAAGAAGAAATTGTTATGGATTATTTTTCTTGATTAATTTGTCATTGCGAGGGTCGCTGTACTAAGGCAATTTCAGTATTCAAGGAACTGTCCCAACTCCCCCCATCCCCCTCTTTACTAAAGAGTGGGTGCCGGAGTTATCGGTAGAATCGGGATTGTCCCCTAGGTCAGGTTCAGCGCCTGCCTGCAACATTTCATAATAAATTGATACTGCATCGGCGGCTTCCTTCCTCTGCTTTAAAGACTGGTTCTTAGCTCCCAATTTATCTATGAATTGTTTCAGAGATTCCTCGCTTGTATAAGGCAAGCGGTATTTATGACAGAAGTCGAGATAGTACCTTAACTACTTCTTGCAATTATTATGAGCATAAGCCAGCACAGAGCCATATTTAGTCCATAAGGCAAAAGGGATATTAATCATTGATTACTTATCCTGATTCCTGTCTATCATCCAATTTGAAAAGTTAACAAGATAGTAATTATTTCCAGATTATTTTATTTCACAATATTAATGCAAATTACTGTTGACTTCCATGATGGAAAGGGATATTAAGGAGGAGACTGTATGATAACTTGTTAGGAGGATAGATCAAACCGATGCAACCTTTTACAGCTGAGGAACACCAGGACGCACTGATTCGGCGTCGGATTAAGTTTGTTGTCGAAAAGGGTGCCATGGCAAGGCTATTTCGGCGTGGTACCAGTCCGGCATTACAAAATGAGCTATTTCGTCGAATTCGGACGAGTGAACTGGCGGAATCTGTCAATGACTTTGAGACACCCCTCGTCCGCATTTAGTGTACTTTTTC
>CAZYNY010000125.1:0-8206 GCA_964648095.1 uncultured Nitrospirota bacterium
GATTATTGTGGGATGCGATTCTCACTCATGCACCTATGGGGCAATTGGTGCATTTGGCGGCGGAATAGGTTGTACAGATATTGTTTACCTTTGGAAAACAGGTGAATTATGGTGGTATGTCCCTAAGAGCATCCGCATAGAATTAATAGGTGGGGTTAAAGATCCGGTAACGGCCAGGGATGTAATCCTTACTATTATCGGGCAATTAGGCCCAGATGCCGCCATCGGTAGGGTCATGGAGTTTACCGGGGTTGGAGTGCGTAATATGTCGATACCTGAACGAATAGTTCTCTGTAACATGGCAGTTGAGGGAGGCGCAGTATGTGGTATTGTTGAGCCTGACGAAAAGGTAATTAGTTTTTTGCCAGACAGGCCTCATCAGTTTCTTAAAAGTGATGCCGATGCAAAATATTATTCATCTTATTCGATAAATTTGGATGGGTTAGACCCTATGATTGCTTGCCCCCATTCGATGGAAAATATTGTTCCGGTGAGTAATGTAGAGGGGCTATCGATAAATCAGGCCTTTATCGGATCATGCAATAATGGTCGTATTGAAGATTTACGAGCTGCCGCTAAGGTTTTAAAAGGGAATAAAGTAAAAAAAGCGGTTCGCTTGGTAATCTCCCCTGCCTCAATCAATATCTACAGGCAGGCATTGCAAGAAGGCCTAATTGATATCTTTTTGGAGGCAGGCGCACAAGTTTTAAATTCTAGTTGCAGCACTTGCTGGGGTGGATGTACCGGGTTGGTTGGGGATGGAGAGAGATTGATCTCCACTGGTACTCGAAACTTTAAAGGCCGATCTGGAAGTCATAGATCTGAGATCTATCTGGCGTCTGCTATTACTACAGCGCTTTCAGCCATAGAAGGAGTGATCACATGCCCAGTAAAAGAATAATCAATATAAACGGCCGAATATGGAAATTTGGAGATAATATAGATACCGATATCATAATTCCGGTAAAGTATTTATCGCTGTCAAGTATTGAAGAAATGAGTCAATACGCCTTTGAGCCTCTCGTGCCAGATTTTCACACTAAAATTCAGCCGGGAGATATACTAGTAGGGGGAGAAAATTGGGGTTGTGGTTCATCTAGAGAACAAGCCGCCGCAGTTTTAAAAATACTGCAAATTGGGGCTGTTATAGCCAAATCTTTCGCACGTATATTTTATCGCAACGCCTTCACTAATGGTCTTTGTCTAATTGCACAACCAGAATTAGTTGACTCAGTGAAAGACGGAGACAAGATAAGTATCGATCTTATAAATTCAACAATCCAGACTGATAACAGTCCCACAATTTATCATTATAGCCCGTTATCATCCATGATGTATGATTTATTGAATGCTGGTGGGTTAATTCCTTATATGCAAAAAGTGAATTCACCAAACAGGTAAAGAAAATGGGCAACACTATAACTGAAAAGATTATTTCCTTAAAATCAGGGCAGAAAAAGGTTAATCCGGGTGAATTCCATCAAATAAAAGTTGACCGTGTCATGATCCATGACCTTTTTGGTCCTTTTGTTATACAACAGTTTCGGAAAATGGGTTTTAAAAAGGTCTGGGAACCTCCACGTGTTGTGTTTATATTTGACCATCTGGTTCCAGCAAATACAATTGAAGCGGCCAGGCATTTCCAGGAAATATTCGACTTTGCGGATAAAATGAATATCTCAAATGTTTTTGAAGCAGAGGGTATTTGCCACCAGATTATGCCTGAGAAGGGTTTTGTTTACCCAGGCGATGTAATTATGGGCACTGATTCTCATACCTGTACCTATGGAGCGTTTGGTTCTTTTTCAACTGGAATTGGATATACTGAAATGGCGGCGATCTTGGGGACAGGAGAGATTTGGGTAAAGGTTCCTGAAACAATTCTATTTAAACTATCAGGAAAACTGCCATCCGGCGTTGATGCAAAGGATATTATTCTTAAGATTATTGGAGACATTGGGACAGACGGTGCCACCTATAAGACAATGGAATTTTGCGGGGATGGAATTACTGGGCTTACTATGTCCGAAAGGATGACCATTTGTAATATGGCGGTAGAGGCCGGGGCAAAGAATGGTATTATCCCTGTAGATAAAACTACATCATCCTATTATTATCAATATTCTTTAAGTACTGATAAATATCTAACAATTTCAAGCGATGATGATGCTGTATACCATTCTACGTATGAATATGATCTCTCAAAATTGGAACCTATGGTTTCCTGCCCCCATACAGTTGGTAATGTTAAACCGGTTTCTAAAGTTTCAGGTTATAAAATCCATCAGGCCTTTTTGGGATCATGTACTAATGGACGTTTAGAAGACTTAAGGATCGCAGCATCTATTATTCGCGGGCGACGGATCAACCCCCAGGTTCGTTTTATAGTTACTCCTGCATCAAGGAAAATATACAGAGAGGCGATAAGAGAAGGTCTTATCCAGATACTGATTGACTCCGGGGCAATTGTAACTCATCCCGGATGTGGCCTTTGTGCAGGTAATGGAGGAATTATCGGAGATGGAGAAAGGATGATAAGCTCGAATAATAGAAATTATATCGGACGGATGGGGAGTAAAGATTCTGAGGTTTTTCTTGGATCTCCGGCAACAGTTGCTGCTTCTGCCCTTACAGGATATATAGTTGACCCAAGGGAGTTCATTAGATAGAAATAGTGTTTTATAGATATGTTTAAAAATAGCGGAAGAGGGATAGAAGAAAAAAGGAATTACTGGAATAAACGCTATAGCGCCGAAGGAGAAATTTGGGGAGGATTGCCCAGTGAGACATGCATAGTTGCGGCTGGAGCCTTCAAACAAATGGGGGTTAATACACTAATGGTACCGGGATGTGGATATGGAAGACACAGTAATTATCTGTCAAGTATTGGTTTTAATGTGCTTGGATTTGATGTATCTGATATCGCCATCTCTTTAGCCAAAGAGAAAAAAGGGCCTAATGTTAAGTATATGAATCTGGACGTCCTTGAGCTATCAAGCCTTTCAGAGAGGTTTGATGCAATATATTCATTTAATCTGATTCATTTATTCAAAGAAGAAGAACGTCAGTACATTCTTGAATCTTTTCGTCAGCGCCTTAAAGACCCTAGCATATTGGCCTTTACCACATTTTCTACTCGCGATATCGACTTTGGAAAAGGTACCAAGATTGAATATAATACTTTTGAAACTAAACCAGGTCGTCCAGTCCATTTCTATAATGAATCGGAATTAAGGGCTGTCTTAAGAGATTGGGAGATTATAGAATTAATACATCATTCTGAATGTGAAGACCATGGGAATTACCCCCATACTCATTCCCTTTGGTATTGTTTATGCAAGGTGATGTATAAACAATAAGACTTGAAGGTGGTGATCTTAAGGCATGAGAATAATAAAAGGGCATGGGTGATTTATTGGCGCTGAAAGGAGATATCTCCAATTCCATGATTAAAAATAAAAGAGTGATTGAGTATCACGAACAGCTATTTCGGAACAACTCTAATAGCTACCCGGTAGATAAAGTATTGGGAGACCCAGGGAAGAGATGCGATGGCATGCTATGTGATTATAGAGATAGGTTCAAGGATAAATGTGAAATTAATCCGTGTGAAGTATAATATGAATAAAATCATTAAGAAGATAAAACAGCTTTCTTTACCAAGTGAGTTAGTGGAAGAGATTGAAAAGAGGATATAAGTTCCCTTATCTTCTTATTTTTATTTACCAATAAGATCTCTTCCGCCTGGGATAGATGCTAAGACCTCCTTTTTTACCAAAAATATTGATCTTGATCTGTCATTCTTCGCATATATCATATCCCCCTTCACCGTGCCGAAGAGGAGGGTACCGACAGGTTTATTGTCTTTATCAAAGAGATTTATCATACTTTGGGGTTTACTGAGGCCGTATTGTAAGAGATCAGTCGGGGCATCATCCACAAATCGCTCAGCCCTGATATCCTTCAAAAGATTGAGGAGGCCTGTTATCCTTGGGCTGTCGATCTTTTGTTCAGGTTTGCCATCGATAATCCAGTTGTCCTTCTCCTTTACTATTCTAAAGATCTCATTATTTTTTCTTATCTCGATCCCGGCAACAGATTCCTCTTTTATGTCCAATGCCTGCTTCTCCCTCAGCCTGTACAGGTCTTTATCGAGCCCTTTAAAGAGAAGCTCATCAATCATGTATATCGGGTCTTCATTTGCAGTAAAGGCATACATGATACCCTTTTTCCTTCCGGTTGGCAGATAGAACGAGACACCCTTCTCCTCGCTAGAGATCTTAAGGACTGCCTTCAGGATCGGGGGGGATATCTTCTCTATCAGATCCTCCCTTCCCTCATCTACAAATTCATGCACAGAGAGCCTGGAAAGGGAGGATAGGAGGTCATTGACCTCTACCTGGTCTGCAACAGGATCAATGGGATTTTTTAGGGACCATTTATCATTCTCCTTGATTAAAAAAAAGGATCTATCCTTGTATGTGAGCCTAAACTCATCTACATGGGTCTGGTCAAAATGGAGGACCTGTTTCCTCCTCCAGGTATAAAACCTGTCCGGGATCTCCTCGATCAGTCGATCATCTACAAGCAGGATCTTGTCATCTCCCCCCTTCTGTATGTAGAGTGTATTTTTTATGGGACCTCTGTTCCCGAGGATAATACTCTCCTCCCTATCTTTTAATCTAAGCAAGATCTCCATGACTGGTTTGACAAGTCCAAATATTTTAATATCAGAAGGCCTCTCCTCTACAACCCTCTTTGCTTCGATATTCCCAATAAGGGATATAAACCTGCTTATCATCTCAGGATCAGGTTCGGTCCGGATCGGCGCTGTTATCTTCCATGACACGTTGTCAGTCCTTTCCACGCTTATATCATACCCGTCGGATCTGACCTCAAAACCTTTGAGATCCTTCTCCTCAAAGAGGAGCACCTTCTTTGATCTTATCTCACCAACAGATTTTTTCTTTGCTGAAGGGATCTCAAAAAAAAGGAGATAGACGATCAAAAGACAAAGGATCAGGCCAGAAAGGGCTAATGCCTTAAACCTCATAGCCTCCTTCTCTTCCTCCATATTATAAGGCCGGATATAAGGACAAGGGAAGGAAGCAACAGGACAGGGATGATGAATAGCCTCCTCCCTTCGGTCCTGGTTAATAGCAGCCTGCTGCCCTTTACCTCCTTTGGGCTGATTGAGATAATGTCCTCTTCCCGGGCAAGCCAATTGACCGAGTTTAAAAATAGATCACCGTTCCCGGAGGATGAGAACCAGGCATTGGAGGAGAAGTCCGAATCACCGAAGATGACCAGCCGGAATCGCTTTTCTTTTGGTGTGTCAATCCCCTCCTTTTCATGTAAGGTAACTGTAGCACCGATTGTAACAGGTCCCCTTGTGTCTTTTTTTGGGTCAAATTCTGCATCCCTTTTATCCAGGTCTGTTTCTGCCCAACTGGATGGCGAGGTCTGGATAACAGGCTCAAAATCTATATCCTTGCTGTCACCAGGATCAAACCCGATAGATCTGGCAACAGGAAAGAATGTTACGATGTTAAAGTTGTTTGTAATAGGGTGCTCGGGGTAGCTGCTTACAACAGGGATATTCAGGCCGCCGCCAAGGATCCTTGAAATAGGATCGATTATAACGTCGTTTCCAAGCTGGACCCCAAGATTTATCAGGATCTCCTCTATTCCCGATGTTGTGACAGGGTCGATCATCAGAAGGATCTGTCCTCCGCCATTGATATAACCAAGCAGGAGATCTTTTTCTGCCTGAAGAAATGGCCTCTGGGGGCCTGCAATAATAAGAATTGATGTATCAGCGGGGATCTTCCCCTCCTGTAATAAGGTCAGTTTTTTAACATCAAGCCCCTGCTTGATTAAGATATCTCTAGCCTGAGAAATACCGGATTTCTCAATATCATCAACCCCATGTTCCCCATGACCTTCAACAAAATAGACAGACCTCTTTTCATTCCGTGTCACCCTGATAATGGCATTCGTCAGCTCCTGTTCTCCAACGGCCTTTGCCCTTGTCTCCTTTTCCCCGGATTCAAGCAGTATGGTGTCATATTCATTAACCTTATATCTCTTTGCGACTGCGGGCTCCTTATCAGGGTCGATGAAATCAAATTTTATACGCTTGGTATGATACATGTAGGTCTCAAGGAGTCCCTTAAATTGTCCCTTTGTCTGGCTCCCCTCCTGGAAGAACCCCGTAACCTTTATATCTTTTGTAAGGTTCTTAAGTACTGAGATTGTCTGGGGCGAGAGGGTAAAGTCTCTGTTGTACGAGAGGTCTAATCTATGGTAGTGGTTATAGGAGATGAAATTTAAGATCCCAAGTATAGATGCGAAGATTACTACCATCAGGATACTATTTGCGCCGAATCTGACAGAGCGCCTAGTTAAGAAACCCCTGAACAGCTCAAAAAACCTTCTTTTCATTGCCTTATCATCTCCAGCGTTGTGATTCTATTACCCTATGGGTCAGAAAGAGCCCGAAGATGCTCACTGTCAGATAGTAGATGACATCCCTTGTGTCTATCAGACCTTTTATCAGGTTATCCATGTGTTCGGTGATAGATAAAAAAGAGAGGATATCACCGGTTGTTGTTGATCCGGCTATCTGTGAGGCCATGCGGATAATCCAGAGGATCAGGAGCATACCGAAGCTCAGTATGGCGGCGATTATCTGATTCTCCGTCATTGATGATGCCAGCATCCCTATTGACAGGAATATCATGCCGACCAGAAACAGACCGATATAGCCGGATGCGATCTGTCCCCAGTTGACAGTACCGTACAAGGATATTATGACTGGCATATATATTGTAAGGAGGAGCATGAGGCCAAGGATCAGGACTGATGCCAAATACTTTCCCAGGATGATCTCGGTAATGGAAATGGGAGAGGTCATGAGTAATTCGATGGTCCTGGACCTCTTTTCCTCGGCAAAGAAACGCATGGTAAGGATGGGCATTACCAGGAGGAAGACCACGCTCATATTAATAAATGTGGGCCTGAATATAACCTCGGTTAAGTCTAATTCCGGTGCGACCCCCTGCCGGCTGAAGATGAATGTCGACTGGAGGCTGTAGAATGAGACTATATTATAAAAAAGGAACCCCATTACCACCAAAAAAACTGTAATTAGCACATATGCCACAGGGGACAAAAGATATCCCCTTAGCTCCTTTTTCATTATGTAAAATATCTTCATAGTTCAAATACCAAAGTTTTTGCATTTGACATTTGGATTTTGGAATTCTTATTTATCATCGCCTTCTGCATCCTCCTTTGTTGTGAGTTTGAGGAAGATGTCTTCAAGGGACATGGAATGTCTCCTCATCTCCAGGAGCCCCCAGTTATTCATGACAGCGCATCTTGCCAAATCGCTCCTTATATCATGATCAAGTGTCCCCTCAATGATATAGTAATGGCCATCGCCTGTCTCCTCTTTGATCACGTCTAAGACCCCTTCCACGGCCATCAGCTTATCGTGAAGATCAGGAGGCGAAGCCGATAGTCTGATCCCTATCTTGTCAGACCTCCTCATCTTTGTAGAGAGTCCTTCCGGCGAATCAACTGCAACAATCCTCCCCTCATTGATTATGATCACCCTGTTGCATGTGGCCGTAACCTCAGGAAGTATATGGGTGCTCAGGATAATGGTCTGCTCTCCGGCCAGATACCCAATAAGCCTCCTCATCTCGATGATCTGTTTCGGGTCCAAACCGACCGTAGGTTCATCCAGGATCAGAAAGTCAGGATTATGGATGATTGCCTGGGCCAGCCCGACCCTCTGTTTGTATCCCCTCGACAGGTTTCCTATCAGCCTGCCGGCAACATCACCGAGTGAACATCTCTCAAGGGCCCTCACGAGCGCCGGCCTGATCTTTCTCCTCTCTATCCCCTTTATCTCAGCCACAAAACGGAGAAATTCAGTAATGGTCATGTCATTATACAGGGGAGGGTTTTCCGGCAGATAACCTATCCTTTTCTTGACCTCTCCAGGGTGATCAAAGATATCAAAGCCGGATATAGTAGCCGTGCCTGAGGTGGCCGGCATAAAGCAGGTCAGGATCCGCATGGTGGTTGTCTTCCCGGCCCCATTTGGCCCGAGAAAACCTAAGACCTCGCCCTTTTTTACGCTGAATGTAAGGTCGTTTATGGCTGTTATCTCACCGAATCTCTTGGTGAGGTTCTT
>CAZYNY010000126.1:0-8188 GCA_964648095.1 uncultured Nitrospirota bacterium
CGTCCGAGGCGCTGCTCCAGTCGTGACGGATTCCAGGGCAGGTCCACGTTGATGAGCGTGCCGAGGGTTTGCAGGTTGAGTCCTTCGCATGCGGCATCCGTGGCGACGACGAGGCGAATGTCGCGTTTCTTGACCGCTTTCTTGATGTCGTCGCGATCTACCGACGCAAACGCGTCTCCCCGGAAGATGCCACTCCTGCCGGTGCCGGCGTAAACGGCCACGGGTTCATTGGGTAGGAACGTCGCCAGTTCGGAAGCGACCCAATAGGCCGTGTCGTAGTACTGGCTGAAAATGATGCAGCCGTGCTCCAGCCAGGTCTTGCCCTCGGTGCGATGCTCTGCGAGGAAATAGGTGGCGGCTGCCAGCTTCGGGTCACGGGCCTCGGGCCGTGAAAGCTCCTCGATAATGGTGCGAAGATGGCCGGCCTCGGTCGACGTCAGAGTCCGGAGGGGTTCGGCGAGCAAGGGTGTCTCGTCTCCATCCTCCAGGGCTTCCCCTCGGAGCAGCTTTTCGGCGGTAGATTTGCCCGAGGCAAAGCTGGAACAGATCCGCTGAAGCAAAAGCGTCTTCATGAACCCCGCGGCTCTGGTGCGTTGCTGAAGGGCCGCAGTAAAGCCTTCCACCGCCTGATACGCGAGGTCGAAGGGGTGATTGGTGAGCAAGCCCATCCCCACAAAGCCGACACCAGGATAGGTGCTAACGGGTCGGTGAGGATCGGGGTGGATTTCGACGGCGATCTTTTCCAGCAGGCCGGCCTCTTCGAGCGTCCGGCGGCGTCGGAGGACGGTGTGGCGAACGATCGGGTTGTGTTCCCTGTAATACCCTGGTTCCAACGTTTGCAGGACGGTTTGCTGCTCGAAGAACCCGAGGGAACCGAAGCCCTTGTCGGTGAAGAAGGCGCTTTCGGGGATGCCGAGTTGCAGCCGCAAGCCGGCCAAGGTCGGCTCCTCGTCACCCGGCGGCAGCGGATTGCGGAGCCATTCCCAGGCGTCGCGCTCGTCCGCGGGCATCCCCGTGCCTTTCACCACCGGGAGCGCCTTGTGCCAGTCCATCCAGTTGCTGAGCGCTTCGCGCCCCAGAACAAAGTCCGCGCCGGCATTGAGAACCCGCATCAGGTCCCAGAGCTCCGAAACCTCTGTCTGGATCGGCGTCGCGGTGCCCAGCAGGAGGTTCTTCGTGCGCGGACCGATGCGGAGCATGAAGGCGAGCAGGTTGTTGGGCTCTCCCCGCTTTTCGCCCAATGCACCGCGGCGCCGGGCCTTGTGCGCTTCGTCGAGCACGACCGTCCCAAACTTCCGTTCCAGCAGAAAACGCCGTTCGTCAGAGTCGTGGAAGATCAGTCCGGTCGAGACGATAGCGATACGGAACGGGCAACGCGTGATGTCTTCCGACCCGCGGGTCTTGATCGTATGTCCATGATCGTCCACCCACACTTTCTTGGTAGACAGCCACACGGCGCTGGGGATGCCGAGCTTGTCCTTCAGTTCCACCTGCCACTGCAGCATCAGCGTGGAGGGGCACAGGATCAACACCGGCCCATCGTCGAGCAGCGCCGACACCATGGCGCTGGCAGCCAGGGAGAGCGTTTTTCCCACTCCCACTTCGTCCGCCAGCAGGAGGCGAGTTTTGCCGTAAGTCTCACGATGCTTGAGAAAGATCGTGACAAAGGCGCGCTGCCAGGGCTGGAGCCGCTCCCCGCCACGGTAGCTCGGACTTTCGGCGAGGGCCGCGGCGGGAAGCCCCTCCGACTTGACCTCCTCGAAGTGAATCTCCACGCGATCCGCAACTCGTTGGATCTCCTCAACGATGGCGTCAGGCAGGGGAAACGAATCCTGCCAGAGCGCATTAAACTCCTGTTCCACCCACTGTATGCCCTCGGGGGACGTGTCCTCCCAGAGAATCTCGTAGTTTTGGGCGAAGGCGCTCTTGGTTTCGTTGATGGAACCGAGGAAGCAGGTTTTCGAGCCGTCCGCCGCCTCAATGACCCCGGCTTTGCCGTGGACGAAGACACGATCCTTGGGCACGACGCGAATCTCCACCCGGCCGCTGGTCAGCAGGTCGTGGAGTTTGCGGTATCGGTCCTTGTGCAGCAGCGCTTCGACCTCGGCGGGCGCTTCGTTCCACCGCTCCTTCAAGGCGGTCTCGCGGACGTGCTTGGACACCGCCACGTCAGCGGCGTCGAGCTCGCTGTTGCAGACCATCCGGACGTGCGGGATGTCCGCAATCTCCTCTCCGACCAGCTCGAAGATCGAACTGCGGAAGTAGCCGGCGATGCGCTGGTAGGATTTCGCGCCTTTGAGCCGGTTGGCCAGGAAGGCGTGGTCAAGCCGCTGGCGGCGCGAGGAGAAGCGGTGGATCTCAGCCATGCGCGTTGCCTTTGTATGCCATCTATGGGGTCGGATCCCCCTCGGCTTGAGGGAACACAATGCGTTCGTATACCTCGGCCAGCGGGACCGTGCAGTCGATGCCAGGCAGGTGCAGGTGGGCGTCGAGACCTTCGAGGGTCTCCAACTCCCACCGTCCGGTCGTGGTGCGCTGGTAATGGTCAATGAGCGGACGGTCCTGCGCCACCAGCACGTAGTCCGTGAGCGTCGGGAGCCAGCGCCGATAGCGGTACAACTTGTCACCCCGGTCGAAGGCCTCCGTCGAGGGGGACAGCACTTCTACAATGACTGTCGGATTGAGCAAGACGTCTCTGGCCTGGTCGTGGTACTGGCTGGGACCACACACAACCACCAAGTCAGGATAGGCATAGAGGCCTTCGCGCGTGTGGGGACGATAGGGACCGCAGCGCACCTTCGTATCCTTGCTGAAGGCGCGACAGGGCGTGCCCCGGAGCTGTGAGCCAAGGCTGACGGACAGATTCATGCAGAGGGTGCCGTGGTCTTCACTTTCTCCCGCCATCGCCTGGGGGCTGGCGCTGCCGGCCATGGCGTAGATCACGCCATCGAGATATTCGTGGCGCTCGTCTGAGGCGCGCTCGAAGGCCAGGTATTCCTCAACGGTGAAACGGTACGGTCGGAGATTCGGCGCGAGAGCCATGATATGCTCCTCCTATGTGTGTACAGCCCACTCAGCCCAGCCGCTGGTTCTTCACCAGCTCACGCAGGACGCGGGCGGCGCGGGCTTCGGCAGGGCGGTGGGTTTCGAGTTTCTTGGCCAGATAGTCGGCCAGCTCGACCACGAGCTGGCGCTGCGTCTGGTTGGCGTAGTAGTCGGGCACGTTCAGGGTGAGGTGAGCCAGGACCTCGTGGCCGTCGACGTCCTTCACCAGCTCCATCAGGGCGTAGAGGACGGCGCGGAGGACCGACTGGTGGAGCTCGGAGCCTTCCGACATCTCGGTCTTGCCAAACTCGACCGCGCTCTTGAGGCGGGCCTGGTTGGCGCTCTGGCTGGCCATGAGCGCGCGGAAATCGCGGACTTTGAACGCCTTGGCAAAGTTCTGGTAGTTGTCCAGCGTCTTGAGGCCCTTGGCTTCAAGGTCCACGAGCTTGAGGTAGAAGCGCTCGGCGCCGCTGAGCCCGTCCCAATGGACCTTGGCGATGCCTGGCGGGACGAGGCACTGGTTGGCGGTGTCCACGGCGAAGGCGATCAGGCCGTCCACGAAGGTGGTTTCTCCTCTCACCCGTGGACGAATGGCCTCAGCGGTCATGTCGCGGCCGTCAATGATGGCGTAGCGGGTGAGGACGCGCAGCGCGGCGGCGTAGCCGGCCATCTGGAGGTCAGCATCTTCGAAGACGTTCTCGTCGCGGTAGAGGCCCCTGGCCTCCTGGTTGAGGCCGGTAAGGGCGCGGACTTGCTCCTCCACCTCCTCCTGGATTTCCCATGCGAGGTCGTCACGAGTCGTCTTGTGCGTGCCGGAGCGCTTGCGCAGGACGAGGAGCACCGTGCCCTTGACGTAGCTGCCCTCGCGCAGGGCGCTGTCAGTCTCAGTGACGACATACCAGGCGGCGGTGACCTGCAGGCCGGAGGCCCAGACGATGTTGGCCATATCCGCCCAGATGCTGCCGGACTGGTGGGTGAACATGATGACCTGGATGCCGTTGTCCGACATACATTCGGTCATCCGCTTATAGGCGGCTACCATGCCACGGCGGAAGTCCTCGTCCTCGCCCTTGATGGCAAGCAAGCGGCGACTGTCCCAGACCCAGTCGGCGAACTCGGGAGGCGGATTCTTACGCAGCCAGGCGATAAAAAAGTCGAGGATTTCGTCGTAGCAGACTGCGTCACCGTACGGGGGATCCGTGATGTAGACTTCCGAGTTCTCCGCAATATCAGCCGCAGGTTTGCATGTGACCCTCCCAGTGCCGTAAACCGGAAGCACTGGTAGCGTAGCAGATACTAGATTCATAATCGGTAAGGCTCCTCGACAGCCGTAATTCAGAAACGTGTTGAGTGCCTGGTTGTAAAATACATGGCTTGGGTTATCGCTCGCTCCACCGGTTCGCCTGCCTTCACCTGGTCTGCTTGATCCCGCTTTAGAGGTCGTCCACTGACAGAGCTTGCTTGTATAGTCCAAAACTCTTGAAAGCGTGAGCAAGGTTCCTCCGTGGTCGGAAAAACGCCTGAGGAAACCCAAAATTAACAAATGTCTCGGCGGAAAGAGGTGGTGCCAGTACGTCCAGCCGCGGGTGCGAATTGGCTCGTCAGTTTTATCGCCCGGCTCAATCCGCATATCGGGAACCCAGCCTTGCTGCTGCCATTCGGCCAAATGTTTGCCGACGAATTCTTCAACGATTCGTTCGCGATGCAAGTCGTCTTCTGTAACGGTACGGAACTCATAGTCGAACTTTTTTCCCTTCGCCTTTGGACGCATCCAGTGCACGGCATAAAGACGCTCCTGAAAGATGTCGTCCGGGCGCGGCTTGAAGTCGCTTCTCTCCCAGAGCCGAAGCTTGTTGCCGGTTGAACCGTCATTCTTTCTGAAATCTCCACGCAAGGTGGAGATCTTTGTCCGATACTCAACGCCATTCACCGTGTGAATAAGATATGGGTCTTGGCCTCGGCCGTCGGAGCGCACTGTCCCCTTTGCTGCGCTCGCCATCTCTTCTAGGGACACACTGGACCGCACTACAATAGTGTAACGCTGTTGATTCCAGTCGGGAACCAGATCGACAATCACCTGCTTGCCGTAGCTGAGTATCCGGGAAGGGAGCAAAGGAACCATCCAACCTGACTGGGGACAGCGAGCTTCGAGGCAATAGAGGAACGCTTTGGCTCGCCAGCCGTGGCCGTCAGTCTCGACACCCAGCTTATCGATTTCGTCCAGCACCTTGCCCGTGATTTCTGTTTGCTGTCGTTCCACTTCATCTCGGCTCTTCTGAGAACCGCCGATGATGTGAAAGGCGCCCCAGGTCAGCATACAGGCCACGGGGTTGAGGTCGGAGGCATAGACATCGCAGCCGAGCCGTGCCGCCTCAAAGGGAATCTGCCCGGAGCCGCAGAAGGTATCGGCCACGCGGGGACGGTGGCCAAATCGCATGATGCCAAGCTGCTCGACCAGCTCAAGAAACGACTGGGCATGGGTGGCAAGGTGGGCGTTGACCGCGTCCCAGACGTGGTCGTGAACGGTCTCCATGACCTCCTCGGGGCGTTTCGCGGTCTCCACCCGCTCCCGGTACGGCGCTTTGGGCAGCATCTGCGCCTCCAGGCGGCGCCGCTCCAGTTCGGAGAGATCTTCGCGCCATGCAACCCTGATGTCTTTGTATTCCGGCTTGGACCAGTCTACAGGCGCCGATTCGGGCAGAACACCCGCTGGCTCGACGGTGAAATAATCGCTAATGCGGGCGAGGCTCAGCGTGACGAGAATCTCCTTGGGGCGAGGTTGGCGCGGCCAACGAGCGACAAAGGATTCATCGTCCATGGCCATGAGCTTCTCGAAGATCTCGAGATCACGCTTGGGGTTGTCCGTGGCCGGAAGCAGGCAGCCAAGGATACAGGCCTTGCTCAGGACGAGCGGCTTGCGACCTTTCCAATAAGCACCGAGCGGCGTTAGCGTCTGTCCCGCTCCAGCCTTGCGCTCCTTGAAGACTTCAGCGGAGAGCCTCTGGACGGGCAGCAGCCGCTCGATGAGGGCGGGCGCGTCCTTGAGGGAAAAGGGCGTAACGGGCGGGGTCATGTGCGCTCCTTGAACAAGGGTAGACTGAAGAGGTCGGTTTCAACAGGGCGGGGCCGTTTGCGATGCGCGGGTGGCTTCTCACCATCGGACAGCGCGTGAAACAGGGCGCGTCGCCAGCCGCGCTGGGTGTCCTCCGGCAGGCCGGCCTCGGCGACGGTCATGGAGAAGAGCCACCAGCGTTCTTCGGGGCGGAGCGCGGCCCACTTGCTGCAAACCACCATGATCTGGTCGGCATGGGCCGTCTCGGCCGCCCAGGCGAGGACGCAGAGCTCCTTGCCGAGGAGGCGGTCCACAAGATTAGCGCCGGAATGCCAGCGCCCGGTGGGGATATTGGCAGCCTTGAGCCGATGGTTGAAATCGCGGCGGGCGATCTCGGCAATGCCGGACCAGGCGAAGCGGGACAAGATCACGCGCTCCTCGTCACGCGGGATGCCGCCCTCGAGGCCGCGATAACCGTAATCCTCGATGATACGGATCGATTCGGTACGGGCAGCAGGAATCTCGACGCGGAAGACGTGCGTCCCGAATCTTTCCGGCGCGCCGAAATCCACGAACGGAACCTTCTCGGTCATTGATCTACGTCCTCTGTCTGGAGCTCGATGCCGAGTTTGTCCGCGAAATCCTTGAGGTCATGCCCGGAGGCGAAGTGGGCTTTGCGGAAGGTCATAATGACCGGGGTCGTCGGCTCGAACTTCTCCAGCACGGTCTTAAGGATGGCCTCGATAAAGGCGGCATCGACCTGGATTTCTCCGATCATGACCTGCACGGCCTGCGCGCCCTGTCCGACGGTGAGGGTAACGTTTTCAAAGGAGACGGACTTCTCGCCCGCCTGCTTGAGGCCCTCAAAGGTCTTGGCGCGCGAGTCGAGCTTGCGGCCCGTGCGGGAGACGAGGCGGCCCGGCTTCACATCGTCAATCTGGACCCCCTTCTTGCCCTTGGCGGGGTAGCGGAGCTCGGCCTTGGCCTCCAGGCCGGAGGCCTCGGCGAAAGCGCGCAGCAGCACCTCGCCGTCGCCGATTTCTAAGGGCCTTTCATAAAGAATGCCTTCACGCGGTTCGCTGCCGTCGAGCGTGTAGCGGATCTGGCCCGTGGGAGCGACCCGGAGCTCGACGGTGCGTTTGCCGCCCTTTTCGGTGAGGAGGTTGCGCAGGACGAGCTTGTTGGACCAGGTGACGACGTCGCCGGTCTCATAGTGCCCGGACGGGTCCACCACGAGGAAGTTCACGCGGAGGGCCTGGGTGGGGAGGTTCTGGTCCGTGAGCTGCGGGCTGGATTCGGAAACGGGGCCGTCCTCGACGTAGTAAATACGCGGCGCGGGGCCGGCGTTCTGCGCGTTGATGCGAAGGCGGACCTTGCCATCATCATCCGGCCCGGACTCGGCGATGACCTGGACAGAGGTCTTCTTCTTTTTCGGCTTCTTGGTGACGCAGCCATTGCCGAGGTCTTCCCAGAGGCCACGGTTGCAGGCAAGGGACTTGAGCATGTCGAGGCCCTTGGGCGGGAGCCACGGCATTCCGGCCTGCTCGGTGTAGCGGTCGGCGACGTCGGACCAGCGGGCTTCGTCCTGGTTCTCCGGCCAGAGGAGGTCTTGCGCCTTGTCGCGGATGGGGTCGAAGTCCCTCTCGACGTCGAGGTAGAGCTTGAGCGGGTTGGAGGTCAAGGTCTTTTCGATCTGCGCCTCGCCGTCGAAAGGCGTTTTGGTGTCGCGCGTCATGTCCAGGGCCTTGTTGACGAGTTGAGACGGTTTGCCGGCGCGCTGGATGGGGAACAGGACCTTGTCAAAGAGGTTCAGGATGGTGGCGTTGAAGTCCTGTTCGTAGGTTTGCTGCTTTTTTTCCAGGTCGCCGCGCTGCGGGTGGCCCTGGGGGATGCGGGGGTCGGCTTTTTGTGCGGCGTAAAGCTCACGGGCGGCTTTTTCGACGCTCCCCATGGCGGTCTTGTCGCCAGTGAGGACACAGAGGTTGTTCTTCTGGCTGAGACCGTCGAAGAACTTCTGGACCTCCTCGGGTGGAATTTTGGAATCGGGACTGACGATGAGGAGGACGCGCCCTTTGCGAACGCGGTCGGCGG
>CAZYNY010000127.1:0-8109 GCA_964648095.1 uncultured Nitrospirota bacterium
TTAACCCACCCTCACCCCAGCCCTCTCCCTGATGGAGAGGGAGCATTTGTTTCCCACCCCTTCAAGGGGAGGGTTAGGGCGGGGATGGGGTATAATCATGACGCTATTTATGTCGCTGTGTATAATAGCCGTTGATTAAAGATTATTTATGGCTTGTTATTGTAGCGTGCTAGAAAGGAGGGTTAGGTATGGTAACAAAAACTAAAAATCAAACGAAGGGAGAAATAGCGATGAATTTTAAACCTTTAAAAGACAGGGTCTTTGTATCATATGCCGGAGAACTGGAAAAGACTGCCGGTGGTCTATATATACCAGAGGCAGCGAAGGAGAAGCCGCAACGCGGGAAGGTAGAGGCAATAGGTGGTGACGTAAAAAATGTGAGTATCGGAGACGAGATCCTCTTCGATAAATATTCAGGCAGCAAGATCCAAATGGACAACGTGGATTATCTTATTCTGAAAGAAGAAGATATCCTGGGTGTATTTGCGAAATAGGAAAAATTTATGATCTTAAAGTAAGGAGGAATATCAATGCCGAAGAAGATTACATTTAGCGATGAGGCCAGGGGAGCTATCCTCAGAGGCGTAAATCAGCTGACCGATGCAGTAAAGGCAACACTGGGTCCTAAGGGTAGAAATGCTGTCATAGACAAGAAGTTTGGAGCCCCGACCATAACAAAGGATGGAGTTACCGTAGCTAAGGAGATCGAGTTAAAAGATTCCTTTGAGAATATGGGCGCCCAGCTTGTTAAAGAGGTAGCCAGTAAGACCAGCGACGTGGCCGGTGATGGAACAACAACTGCTACAGTCCTTGCCCAGGCCATTTATAAAGAAGGCGTGAAAAATGTATCAGCAGGTGCAAATTCGATGGAGATAAAGCGCGGGATTGATATTGCCGTGGAAGAGACCATCAAGGAGCTCAAAAAATTAAGCAAGCCATGCCAGGACAAAAAGGAGATCTCTCAGATAGGAGTTATTTCGGCCAATAATGATGAGACGATAGGAAATCTTATTGCAGAGGCGATGGAAAAGGTCGGAAAGGACGGGGTTATCACTGTTGAAGAGGCAAAGAGCATGACCACCTCCCTGGATGTTGTGGAGGGTATGCAGTTTGACAGGGGATATCTCTCGCCCTACTTCGTGACCGATGCTGAGAGGATGGAGGCAGTGCTCGATGATGTATATATCCTGATCCACGAGAAGAAGATCTCCACGATGAAGGATCTGCTTCCTGTTCTCGAGTCAATTGCCAAGATGGGAAGGCCCCTTCTAATCATAGCCGAGGAGGTAGAGGGTGAGGCGCTTGCGACCCTTGTGGTGAATAAACTCAGGGGTACTCTAAACACATGTGCGGTTAAGGCCCCGGGTTTTGGCGACAGGAGGAAGGCCATGCTGGAGGATTTAGCAGTTCTTACCGGCGGGCAGGTTATCTCCGAGGATCTTGGTTTGAAGCTCGAGAATGTGAAGGTCGCGGACCTCGGGAGGGCCAAGAGGATTACTGTGGATAAGGACAATACAACTATAGTAGGCGGGGCAGGGGATCATGCAAAGATCCAGGGAAGGGTGAAACAGATTAAGGTCCAGGTCGATGAGACCACTTCCGATTATGACCGCGAGAAACTACAGGAGAGGCTTGCAAAGATAGTTGGCGGTGTTGCAGTGATCAATGTTGGCGCCGCAACAGAGACAGAGATGAAGGAGAAAAAGGCAAGGGTTGAGGATGCCCTTCATGCTACAAAGGCGGCCGTTGAAGAGGGTATTGTCCCCGGGGGAGGTGTTGCACTGCTACGCTGTATCGCAGCGCTTGAGAAAGTAAAGCTCCATGGTGACCAGCAGATAGGTGTTAGCATTATCAAAAGGGCCCTTGAGGAGCCTATAAGGCAGATTGCGGAGAATGCCGGACTTGAGGGATCGGTCGTGGTTGAGCGCGTTAAGAGGGAGAAGGCGAACATGGGTTTTGATGCTATGACTGAGACCTATGTCGATATGCTCCAGGCCGGTATAATTGACCCGACAAAGGTTACAAGGTGCGCACTCCAGCATGCTGCCAGTGTCGCCTCTCTGATGCTGACTACTGAGGTGATGGTTGCTGATATGCCGGAGGATAAGCCAAAGATGCCTCCTATGCCCGGCGGCGGTATGGGTGATATGTATTAATAAGGTTTAGGCTAAGGTGTAAAGGCTGAGGTCCGGTTTAATCTGGACCTCAGCCTTTTTCTTTTTTATCACAATAATATGCCATGGCTCTTCCAAGCGAGAAAAAACTTATGCCTATGATCCACCAAGTATCTGCTTTACACAATCTGCCAGCTTATTTGGGGTTGTTGTCATCTTGGGGAGCAAGCCTGAAGTACCAAATGCTGAAATCTTTTCAGCCATTTCAGTAGTTACCCTTCCGGATAGTACAATAACCTTTATTTCTCTCCATTTCTCATTTGAACGAAGAAGTTGAAGCACTTTTAGTCCATCCATGCCTTCCATCTGAAAGTCCAACACCATAAGATCAGGTATCTCTTTAGCCAGTAACTTTATCGCTTCAATTCCGCTTGATGCCTCTTCTACAGCATAACCAGCCAGCACCAATTTATTTTTGTACGTAGTTCTTGCAGAGGCAGAATCATCAACGAGCAAGACCTTTTTTCTCTTATCAATGGTCGCCGCCTCTGCTCCAAGTGGATATGCACCGGCAATCTTTGCTATAAACTTCTTCAGATGTTCGCTATTAGCCTGACTGAGATTTGTAAATTCAACCCTTATGCCTACGCCACCAAGCACAAACTGGACGCACGCCTGAGTTTTAATTGGAGGACCGCCTTCGTCGAGCGTGAAATTTAATTCTATCATTTTACCTTTTGGAATTTGAACGTGTGTATATATAAACATGCCGCCCTCGCTTATATCCAGGGCATGCCCCTTGACAGCATTATTTATTAATACCTCTTTCTTAACTGATAACCTGACCTGTTTGTGACCGTTTATACTGTCATCCATATAAATGAACAGAATACAGAATAGAGAATACAGAATAAATGCATTCATTCTGACTACTGTATTCTATCTCCATATTCAACTCCCTTATTAAGGGACCAGCAGATGTTCGATCTGGTCTATGATATCCCTGGCCTTGTCCCTTAAATCAATAAACCTTGTCTTCAAAGACCTGATCTCATTGTCCAGCAAGAAAGTAGAGGCGGGGAGGGGAATGCCGTGGAGTATCTCATGCTCTGTCCATCTATCAGCTAATGAAAGTTCGCTCTGGATAAAATCAATGAGCTGTTCAGGACCTGCGACCTTAAGTATAATACCATTATGAGCTATTATTAAAAGGGTTTCCTCTTTGCCGCCATCCGAGCTTGGCCTCTCTATTCTTTCGAAAAAGAATTCATGATGATTAGCTCCTGGCGGGATTATAATGTCTTTTTTGAGCTCATCCTGGAGCCACAAGGATCTCTTTTTGGATAACTCAAGTGAGTTAATTATCTCCTTTATATTTGGTTGCGGCAATCTGTTTTCAGTCAGGTTCCCACTCGTAAGATTACCATTAAATACTTTTTCAAGTCCCGAAATGTCATTCCTGATTTTAAGCAGCCTGCCAAGGAGATATTCTATCTCCTCTTGCGAATCGGGAAAGGCGCCGGGTTCGAGATCGACCTCACTAACTTCTCCGTTGAGGATATTCTCTACAAGGGTGAATATCCTCTTCCTGGCCTCTATGAGGATACCCCTGTCTCCTATATCTCCCATGCTATTTAACCCTCTGTCCCGGTTCTACATCATCAAGGAATGTTGCGATGGACAGGTTGTCCTTTCCGCCGGCAGCCAGGATCATACCGTTTGATTCTACACCCATAAGAATAGCAGGCTTGAGATTGGCAACGATAATAACGGACTTTCCTATAAGATCATCCGGCTTATACCTGGCGCCAATGCCTGCTACCACCTGCCTTTTTTCTTTTTTAAGATCAACTAAAAGCCTCAATAGCTTATCAGAGCCGGCTACCTTCTCAGCCTCCAGCACACGCCCCACCCTTAGATCCACTTTTGAGAGCTCATCTATCGTAATCTCTGCTGATGATTTTATATCGGAGGGTTTAGTGTTCTTTAGCTGATCCTTTTTATCCCCTTCTATCCTTGGGAAGAGTGATTCTCCTTTTGCTATGCTGCTACCCGGTATCAGTTTGCCCCATTCAGTTTCCTCCCGCAGCGGAGTGTTATCAGCTATTTCCTTATATCCAAGTGATCTGCTTATTTTATTAGCGGTATCCGGCATAAAGGGATAGGTATAATGGGCAATAATCCGTAGGGTTTCGGCCAGGACATAAAGAAAGTCTGAAAGTCTTGCCTGGTCCTTTTCCTTCCATGGTGAGGCAGCCTCAATAGATCTGTTTGCATGGTTCACCCAGGTCCATATATCTGTGAGAATCAGGTGAAATTGCAGGGTATCCAGGTAGTACTCCATCCTGGATCTCTCCTCTGATTGAGGTTTGTTCCAAAGGTATTGTGATCTTCCTATGAGTGGTATCTCTATGTCAGACCGGCGCTTGCCATCGTTTATCTGCTCAGGGATTTTCCCGTTGGTATATTTTTCAATCATCGTCAAGGTCCTGCTCAAAAGATTGCCTAAATCATTAGCCAGGTCAGAGTTAATCCGCCTAATCATAGCCTGATCTGAGAAATCCCCATCAAGCCCGAATGGCACCTCTCTTAAGATGAAGTATCTGAATTGATCGACCCCAAACTTCTCTATCATCTTGGCAGGATCTACCACATTTCCCTTGCTCTTCGACATCTTCTCACCTGAGACTGTCCACCAGCCATGGGCAAAGATGCTCCTGGGAAGTTCCAGACCTGTAGCCATCAGCATACAAGACCAGTATACCGAATGTGTAGTGAGGATATCCTTTCCTATAAGGTGATAATCGGCAGGCCACCATTTAACGTCTTTATTTTTAGCGAGGTATTGAGGGGCAGATAGATAGTTTATGAGAGCATCAAACCATACATAAACCACATAATCCGGATCAAACGGGATTGGAATTCCCCATGAGAGGCGACTCCTGGGACGAGAGATGCAGAGGTCACCGAGTGGTTTATCCAGAAATCCCAGGACCTCATTTCTCCTGCTTATGGGCTGTATGAATTCAGGTTTTTTTTCTATATATGCCTTGAGATCTTTCTGGTATCTGCTCATCTTAAAGAAGTAGTTGTTCTCGGAGATAAACTCAACCGGACGGGCGCAGTCAGGACAATTCCCATCCAGAAGATCCTTCTCTGTCCAGAACCTCTCGCATGGGGTACAGTACCATCCTTCATATTTTCTTTGTTCGATCTCCCCTTTTTTATATAGCTGGTTTAATATATCCTGCACAAATTTCTTATGTTCTTCATCTGTGGTGCGGACAAAGGCGTCATTGGAGATATTAAGCCTCTTCCATAGATCTTTAAACCTTACTACCATCTTATCGGCATAAACTTGCGGGTCAATATCCTGTCTTGATGCTGCCCTTTCAACCTTTTGTCCATGCTCATCTGTACCTGTAAGGAAAAATGTTTTATATCCAAGCATCCTTTTGTACCGGGCCAAGACATCTGCCGCAACAGTCGTATAGGCATGGCCTATATGGGGGATATCATTTACATAATATATGGGGGTAGTAATATAAAAACTCTCAGGCATTATCGGTTGCCCCCCCTTCCCTTTTCCTGTTACGCCTCCTCCTTCGCCGCCCCCTTGTTTTTTCTGCGTCAGCAGGCACATTGTTATTCTCCCGGCCGGTCTGGTCAGGCGGTCCACATGTCTTTACAGTTGGCTGGTTTCCTTTTTCCGGATTATTGGCCTCCTTCGCATTGTATTCAAAGGCTATGCAGCACATGAGCCTGCCGCACACACCTGATATCTTTGCCGGGTTTAATGTCATATCCTGGCTCCTGGCCATCCGGATGGTTACGGGCTCGAATTCAGAAAGGAAGGTGGAGCAGCAGAACGGGCGGCCGCAACAGCCAAAGCCGGCGCACATCCTCGCCTCATCCCTGACACCTACCTGTTTCATCTCGATTCTCACTCGAAACCTGTTGGCCAGATCCTTGACAAGTTCCCTGAAATCGACCCTCTCATCGGCTGTAAAGTAGAATATCAGCTTGCTCCCGTCAAGGAGATGCTCTGAATCTACCAGTTTCATATTGAGCCCCCTCTGGGCTATCCTCTCCAGGCAATAGCTCAATGCCTCCTGTTCAAGTTTCTGATTTGAAGTTATCTTCATCTCGTCATCAGGTGTGATCTTTCTTAAGATAGCCTTTAAATCCTTGCTGCAGGATTGATTTGCGATCTTTTCGCGCCGGGAACAGACGGTGCCAAATGTAATACCCCAGGCTGTATCAGCTACGACCTTGTCACCCTTTCTGAGTTCAAGTTCTCCGGGATCAAAGTAATATACCCTTCCTTTGTCCCTCAATCTTATTCCTACTATTCTATTCAATGTAACCTACCCCTTCCGTCGTAAAAAGGTCCCTGATTGAAATAAATAACAGGTCCAGCGTAAGCTGCCTGTTTATGTTTCTTGCAACAAGCCGCTCTGCGTCCCGGATCTGATTGATAAGCTTTATTATCCCGGATGCGGAGACCCCCCTCCCCATTGATTCTATATCCTCTATCCTGTCGCGGTTGATAATCATTGAGGGGTCCTTAGATTCCCTGAACACAAGGATATCCCTCAGAATGATCATCAGCCGGCAGATTGATTTATCCATATCGTCTGGAAGACCTGAGAGGTTCCGGGAGGTTTCAAATATCCCGGATACACCCTCTTCAACGAGTTTATGGATCAGGTTGAATATCCTATCCCTTTCTTCAATCATCTCCCCCGGCTCTGCGCTCAATGCAACCCCTACCTTCCCCATAGAGATCAGCGACAAAATCAGCGCCTCATCATATCCCATGCCCTTTTCTTTTACGAGGAGCCCCGCAATCATATCGGATGGCGGTGGGACAAATCTGATCTGCTCACACCTGGAAAGGAGGGTGGCCGGCAGGCTGTTCGGCCTTGAGGTAATCAATATTATTGTCGTATCGCCCATCGGTTCTTCCAGTGTCTTTAAGAATGAGTTTGATGCCTCAAGGTTCATCTTATCTGCCTCATCTATGATATAAACCCTCCGTCTACCTTTATAGGGTTTATAGACCATCTTCTCCTGAAGAGACCTGATCTGGGCAATCTTGATCTGGGCGCCGTCAGGAATGATGATACCAACATCAGGGTGTGTGCCCCCCTCTACCATCCGGCAGGATGGACATGAGTTGCACGGGTCTATGCCTGCTTCCATACAGTTTACTGCCTTTGCAAAGGTAGTTGCCACAAGCCTTTTGCCTATCGACTCCTCTCCGGAGAACAGGTATGCATTCGGGAGTCTCTCCCTTTCTATAGCAGATCTAATTAATCCTATCGGTCCTTTATGTCCGATAATGGTTCTAAATGACACTATTTTTACTCCTCAGCATAGAAGAGACCTTTGATGCAAGTTCCAGCCGATGAACCGATTTGTCGATCTCAGATAAACCCATTCCGCAGCTGGGTGTTATAAGGGATCTGGAGAAAACGAGGCCCTTGTCTATCCCTAATGACGCAAGCCTGTTAAAGGCGCTGTCAATTCTGGTTACAAGGTCTTCTGCGGTCTCTTTCCTTTCAGTATCAGTTGTGGGGACTATCCCCCATGCAAGTATGCCTCCCCTGGATAAGAAGGCTTGGAGCCCTTCAGCATAGAGAAAGATCTTGTCCATAAAACCGTAAGCATCAAAACTTATTATATCTGTCTTGCTTTCAAACAGTAGTGACCAGTCGGTATTTCCGCAGCAATGGATACCAACGACCGCCCCCTCCTGGTGCAGGAGATCTGCCGTTTCATTCCACGTCTTTATAATGTCATCCCTTCCCAGCGAGGAATAGGCAGAACCAATACTGACGAGGCCCGGTTCGTCGAGGAAGATGATCGCGGGAAACCCCAGTTCTTTGAAGAGCCCGACCTGCCAGCATCCTTTCATGGCAAGACCTTTTTTGACAACATCAAAGATCAGATCATTATAGATGATATCTTTTCCTGTTTCGTCTTTTACTGC
>CAZYNY010000128.1:0-7935 GCA_964648095.1 uncultured Nitrospirota bacterium
TGTAAATTACTACATAGCTCCGAGGGAGAGATGTGGGAAATATAAGACTTATCGCTTAATTTAGGTTTAAAGATTTTTTGCCATCTCCGATAACCTAAAAAAGGAAGGGTATGACTATAGCAGCTGCGTATCTTGTTTCTGATGGAGTAGTTTTAGGAGCAGATAGCTCTACTACTGTTCAAATCTCTACTCCCCAAAGAACTGGTGTTGTCCAGCTTCTTACCCATTCACAAAAGGTTTTCGAGGTGGGACAAAATTCAAGATTAGGATTATGCACATGGGGTGCTGGTAGTATTGGGAAGGTCAGCCATCGAACAATCGCGGCCTTGCTGGCGGATAAAGTAAATAGCAAAAGTTCTGTTCAAGAAGCAGCAAAAGAACTGGTCAATATAGTAACGCTAGCAATTAAAGAAGCACCAATAGACCTTGTAGGCTATTATTTGGGAGGATGGGATCCTAATACCCATGAACCGGCCTGTTTTCGTATTGAAGTTAGAAAGGATGGAGACAAAATTGAACCACTTTCTTTAGGATTATGCTCCTTTTCTGGCAATCCTATATTTTTTACTAGGGTCTTTTCAGGATATGACATACGTTTAAAGGATAATTTAAAAAATGAATTAAAGCAGGCACTTGCAGGTAATATCAAAGAGAATTTTGATGATATCTTCAACAATGCATTTGAAAAGGCCGCTGTGCCACTGATTACTGCAGGATTTAAAGATCTTCCGATACGAGAAGCAATTGATTTTTTGTATTCATATTTACATATAACAGTGAAGGCAGAGAAATTCAAATTTGGTCCTCCTTCCTGCGGAGGCCCGATTGAGGTTGGCTTTATATCTACTGATCGATCTTTTAGATGGGTTCGTCATAAACCTTTTTCCTCGGCAATCATAGAACAGGAGGGTGACTACGATGTCAGATAACGTTATATTTGTAACAGATAATATTGCTGTAGTGCCAGCTCAAGAATCTAGTTGTTTGGTGCCTTCGACCATCAGCGCCAACGACCTGGAGAAATATTATGGTACTGTATCGCTTCCAATCGCACAAAGCGAAGCAATTGTGGAAGATCAATTTACAAATTTCAAAATTCTTTTTGGCTCTTGGATTGAAGGTGGCGAGGAGGACAAACACCTTGAAGAGTTATATAAATCAAGAGGTATTTCTTCAAAAATAATTAAATGAATGAAATATCTTATTGATACCGATATCTTATCTTACTACCTTCGTGGTAAATATAATCTTGTTGATGTTTTTGGAAATAAAGGCTTCCAGAATATAAGAGTTTCGAGAGTAACAATAGCGGAACTAGAAGTTCTTGCCTATAAGAATCCAAAATCTAAAATAAACCTTTCATCAATCCATTTGCTCTCTAGGGCGATAGGGATCTTGGAAGTTGATCAAGATACTTGGAGAATTTTTTCTATAACTAAAGCTGAAATCTCGAGGCGTGGTGTGGCAAGAGGAGATATGGATATTCTTATAGCTTCAACTGCTAAACAGTATGAAATGATTCTGGTAACTAATAATATTTCACATTACAAAGACCTTGTAGCAGTTGAAAATTGGTTGCAAGACGAGGACGGTATCTGAATGTCTTGGAAAAGACTAATGATTATTTTGTTGTTAAATATCGTCAAATAATGAGGGGAATTACCTGAAAAGCTATACCTGTATCTCCTCTGCCCTCCTCCTCATCTCATCTATGGCCCACTTATAATCCTTGTTCCCGAAAACGGCAGTGCCTGCAACAAAAATATCGACCCCTGCCTTAGAAATTTTCTCTATGTTTTCTATCTTAATACCTCCGTCGATCTCAAGCTCCACATCACAACCCCTCTCATTTATCATCATCTTGGCAGCCCTTACCTTCTCCAGCATAAAGGGGATGAAGGTCTGGCCTCCAAACCCGGGATTGACAGACATAAGGAGGAGGAGATCGATATCACCGATGATATTCTCAATTGCCGAAAGGGCAGTTGCGGGATTCAGGGCTATACCACATCTTACCCCCTTTTCCCTGATCGACTGGATTGTCCTGTGCATATGTATTAAGGCCTCTGCATGTACAGTCAGATAGTCTGCCCCTGCCTTAATGAAATCCGGTATCATCTGGTCCGGATTATTTATCATAAGGTGGACATCAAGGGGAAGCCTGGTTATCTTGCGAATGGCCTCTATTACAGGCGGGCCAATGGTAAGATTAGGGACAAAGTGGCCGTCCATCACGTCTATATGTATCAGGTCTGCACCAGCCTCCTCTACCCTGGAAATCTCCTCTCCAAGGCGTGAGAAATCGGCAGAGAGTATAGAAGGCGCTATCTTCTTCATTTTACATTATCCATTCTTTCTTAACCTTGCCACAAAAAAGCCATCCATCCGGCAGGGATTAAATATGGTATTTAAGAATCCCCTGCTGTCGATCAGCGGGGATGCGGTCTGAGGTAGATAAGACCTCAGGTCTTCAACCTTGTATTCCGGGTAATTATCGAGAAAGCTATCTATTACCATCTCATTCTCCTCCTCTTCTGTGGAGCAGGTAGAATAGACCATGGTGCCCTGATCCTTAATTAATTTCGAGAGGTTCTCAAGGAGTCTCACCTGTAGGTCCTGATACATGAATATCAACTCTTCATCTTTTCTCCACTTGGCATCAGGATTCCTCCTCAAGACCCCAAGCCCTGAGCATGGTGCATCTATTATAATCCTGTCAAACCTCTTCTCCTTCAAAAGGCTAAAGTCGCCTGCGGCATCGAGCAGATAGGCCTTCACAATATTTATCCCAAGCCTCTTGATATTCTCATTTAACAGGGAGAGCCTCTCTTCCTTTATGTCTAATGCCACTAACTCCCCTTTATTTTCCATGATCTGGGCCAGATGGGTTGTCTTTCCGCCCGGGGCCGCACAGGCATCCAGGATGACCTCGCCAGGCATAGGCCCGGCAGCTACAGATACTATCTGCGATGCCTCGTCCTGTATATAAAACCATCCCTTTCTAAATGCCGATGTCTCCTTGGCCTTTGCTGCCGGATAAAGGATGAGTCCGTCCGGAGATATGGTGCATGGATCAGATGTTACACCCTCTCCCCTTAAAGATTCGAGGAGTTCATCCCTCGTTGCAAAGATCCTGTTTGTCCTGATTGTAAATGGCGGGATCTCATTGTTCCATTGGCAGAGTCCGATAGTCCTCTCGACCCCGTAACGCTTGACCCACCTCTGCACCATCCACTCAGGGTATGAATAGATCGCTGATATATGATGTATTGGATGGGAATTGATCTCAGGGTATACAATCTTATCCCTCCCCCGCTCAAGGCTCCTTAATATGGCATTTACAAATCCGTGTTTTCCGCCATACCTCTTTGCAAGCTCAACAGATTCGTTTACAGCCGCTGACGGAGGGGTCTTGTCCATGTAAAGTATCTGATAGGCACCGAGCCTTATGATATTCCCCGTCCAGAGCCCAAGCCCATCGAGTCCCCTCTTTGAGAAGAAGTCGAGGACAAAATCAAGGTGACCCTTTTGTCTTAATACACCATATACCAGCTCATGTATAAAGGACCTGTCAAGATCAGACAGGTCCCCCCAGTTCATATACTGATCAAGGAGAGGGCCTGGAAAGACCTTCTCCCTCTCTACCCTGTAAAGGATCTCCAGGGCAATACCCCTTGCACCCTTTTCTATGGCAATACCCTCAAATTATGTGTAGGGGCGACCCTCTGTGGTCGCCCTTGGGCAGGCACGAGGACCTGCCCCTACGATCTATCCCTTATAGGTCATTGCCTCAAGTCTTGCTATCCTCTCCTCTATGGGAGGATGGGTAGAAAAGAGCTTCAGGAACCCGCCGCCTGTCAGCGGGCTTACGATAAACATGTGCGCTGTAGACGGATTTGCCTCCATAGGGACCATCTGGCTCCCCTGGTGGAGCTTCCTTAAGGCATTGGCGAGCGCAAGTGGCGAGCCGGCTAATCTTGCACCGCCTTCGTCAGCAAGATACTCCCTGGACCTCGATATGGCCAGTTGTATAAGCATCGCTGCCAGTGGCGCTATCACAATCATCAGTATCGCGCCAAGCGGACTTCCATCCCTGTCATCCCTGTCCCTGCCAAACATCATACCCCATTGTGCCATATATGCCAGGTGACTTATGGCCCCGCCAATCGTTGCTGCAATGGTGCTCACCAGGATATCCCGGTGCTTTACATGAGACAGCTCATGGGCTATCACACCCCTTAATTCCTCTTCGTTTAAGAGATTCAATATACCGGTTGTTACAGCCACTGCCGCATGGGATGGGTTTCTTCCAGTGGCAAAGGCATTTGGCGTTGGATTCTCCATAATATAAACCTTTGGCATCGGGATCTGGGCAAGCGTGGCAAGCTGTCTCACGGTTCTGTGAAGCGACGGTGCATCAGCTTCTGATACCTGCCTTGCCCTGTACATGGCCAGTACGATCTTATCCGAAAACCAGTAGGCGACAAAGTTCATGATAAACGCCATAAAGAGGGCAAAAGTAGCACCGGAACGCCCCCCAATTGCCGCACCGGCAAACACCAGTAACCCCGACAAGAGTGCGAGCAATACTGTAGTCTTAAGTCTGTTCATTGAATTAAATCCTCCTTTTTATTTTAGCTGATCTTAAAAAATCTTATGGCCTTTTCAAGGTCATTAAAATCTATTGTAGTATTCTTACAGGGACCTTCAGGACGCCTGTTAGGTATCCCAATAACAGGGATCTTCGGGGCTATATCCCTTATGCCGCTGATAAGGTCCCTCTCACATGCTACCCCTATTATAGCATCAGGTCTTTTTTCTGCAATAATACTTCTCGCCTGGGTCCCCCCTGCCGCCGTAAAGTAGTCGAACCTGTAAGAATTGGCAACCTCAAGGAACCTCTCCCTGTCTTCTTTTTTAAGACACCTTGGAAGTATTACAAGGAGCTTGCACTCTCCTGCCTTTGCCGTTGCACGGATAAGTGAATTACTCACCTTTACAAAGGAGCTGCCCATACGGTCCTTCGAGAAACCCATCCTCTCGCCGATCCGAAATGCCAGGGGCATTATGTAATTTAGCGCTATAGTTATGTTCTGCCTTCCGCACAGGAGAAAAAAATTCTTCTCAGTCGCAGAGGAGATAATCATCATTACCGCCCATAGACCTGATAAGGCAATAAAGCCGAATATCAACCATGAAATTAGCCAGTAGAAGTAAGGCCCGAGCTCCCTGAGTCTCGGCACAATCAGATACCAATGAAGCAGGGCAAGACCTGCTACCAGAAGGAGGACGGCAACTGACGAGAAGAGAAAGAGGGCCTTACCCTCCTCCACTGTCTCCCCCCCTTCACCGTCCCAACCTGTCCACTCCTCCCCAAGGCTCCTATGATCCTCTTTTGCCACCTTAGCAATTCCCCAAAATTGTTCCTTTTTCAATATGATGCCCTGTTAAATATTCCGATACCTTCATCCTCCTCTTCCCCTCCGGCTGGATCTCAGCAACAGATACCTTTCCCCGGCCTGTCTGTACAATAATCCCATCTTCTGATGCCGCCTCAATCCTTCCCGGTATCCCGGTATCTTCCCTGTCCAATACAGAGGGACTGAAGAGCCTCCATCTGTTCCCTTCGCAGAAGGTATAGCAGCATGGCCATGGGTCAAGTCCTTTTATGAGCCGCTCTATACGTCTTGCTTCAAGGCCCCAGTTGATCAGCCCATCCCCTTTCTTTAAGATCGGCGCATAGGAGACGCCTGCCTCTCCCTGGGGTCTTGGTATTATCCTGTTTTCCCTGATCTGCCCGATCGTCTCAAGGAGGAGATCTGCCCCAAGCCGGCTCAGTCTTTGCAAAAGGCTGCCTGCTGTATCCTCTTCATAAATCTCTGTCTCTTGCTGAAGGAGTATGGGCCCTGTATCCATCCCGGCATCCATCATCATCGTTGTAATCCCTGTCTTCTCATCGCCATTTATTATCGCCCAATTAATGGGGGCCGCTCCCCGGTATTTTGGGAGCATGGAGGCATGCACGTTTACACAGCCGCAGAGAGGGATATCAATGATATCCTTTGGAAGTATCTGACCAAAGGCTACAACAGCAATAAGGTCAGGCTTAAGTCCTCTTATTCTATCTATGAATGCCTTCTCTCTGACCTTTTCAGGCTGGTAGACCTCACATCCCATCTTTATTGCCGCCGGCTTAATTGGCGGCGGGCTTAAGAACCCGCCCCTGCCTTTCGGTCTGTCAGGCTGTGTTACTACCCCTAACAGGTCATCTCCGGACCGATTTAGCGCTTCTAAGCTCGGAAGGGCGAACTCCGGTGTCCCCATGAATAGTATCTTCATCCCTGCTTAATCCCCCAGAGGATCTTATTCGCTTCCTGAGGCGGCGCATAATAATATTTCTCTTCAGGCTGCTTAGCCTGTCTATAAAGAGCTTGCCATTTAGGTGATCCATCTCGTGCTGAAATACCCTTGCCAGCGTACCTTCCCCTTCTATAATAATCTCCTTGCCTTCCCGGTCAAGCCCTTTTATTGCGATCTTCCCGGCCCGTTTAACCACCTCAGTTATATCCGGTATGCTAAGGCATCCCTCTTCTACCCGAATCTCATCTTCCATATGGATGATCTCCGGGTTTATCAAGACCGACAGAGGATATCCTCCCTCTTCACGCCCTGACAGATCTAAGACAAAGAGCCTGATAGAACGCCCTACCTGCGGGGCAGCAAGCCCGATCCCCGGGGCTGCATAAAGCGTATCTACCATATCATCGATCAGTAGCTGAAGTTCTCCATCTATATCCTTTACGAGAAAGGCCTTCTGTCTGAGGATCGGATCGGGATATTTCCTGATATTAAGTACTGCCATAAACAAACCCAATTTTCTCAATTATTATATAATAAACCATGGGAATTTGGCAACATTTACCGCTTGACTTAAATATCAGTAATCTGTTAATATCAGATCTGGATAGCGGGGTAGAGCAGCTTGGTAGCTCGTCGGGCTCATAACCCGGAGGTCAGAGGTTCAAATCCTCTCCCCGCAACCAAATCTTTCAATGGTTGCACACTTAACCCTGCCTCTTTTTCTCTTGAGTGTGTCATTTTTTGTGCTGCTTCTTTACTCCTATCCAATACCAAATTCGCCTTCATTCGGCTACCTGCGTTGGCTTCGTCGTCGGTTCCTCAGCGTACAAACCGTACGCCTACGTCGCCTCCTCCTCGCCGCCTTGGTATCCTGTTGAATACGAATCGGTACAAGACCTCTATGCCTGATCCTAAACTTTCTGTATGATGGTTGGCATACCTCATAACTATATAGATATTCTTCCAGTGTCCTCCCCCCGCTTCCGCCGCAAATAAACTACGTCCCTGGGACTTTGGGAAAAAATTAATCGGAGGATCTATCAGGACATATAGAGGGAGATGGGGAAGAAAGACGGGAGGCCGTAAAAATGGAAAACATTTTACTGTAGCCAGTTTTCTTTCTGTAATCCAGGGACCTGGTCGAAATCTGGATCATTGGTGATAAGTATAAGATCACGTGTCAGAGCGATCGCAGCAATCCAATAGTCATTCTGCCCGATATGCTGTCCCGGCGGAACTTTTGAAACAATTTCACCATATCTATCTGCAACCTCACGGGTCACTTCCAAGATATTTTTAAAACAGGTCAGCATCTCCTGCGTTCTCTGCCATAATTTCTCCTTGTGTTCCAATGGAGCCTTATGAATGCCCAAGATCAACTCCCCAACGCTAATGACTGATGTATAAAAGAATGCATCTGAAGCTAGGGTCTCTACTTTGCTACGAAGTTCCATATCACCACGCCGCCAGCGACTGCATGCAACAGTATCAAAAATGTAACCCTTAGGCATAAGGTCTCTTTCTTGCAAACTCACGATCCGCACCATCTATCTCTTCGACAGCCTTCTCAACAAC
>CAZYNY010000129.1:0-7345 GCA_964648095.1 uncultured Nitrospirota bacterium
CGCTTGGGTAATCCGGGTCGCGTGGTCCTGCCGGACACAGAAGACAATGCTTTTGCCGATCTCGCCGCTCAGCGGATCACTAAGGGCGCTCTTCAGGAAGGTTTCGCAGAAGACACGGTTGGTCTCGTCCGAGAAAAACTTCTTCTCAAAGTCCTTGCCAAAAAAGGTCTGCTCGACCAATTCCCCGTCTTCGTTCTCCTGCATGACGGAATAGCCTTTTTCTGCCAGCAATTCCGTAGTGATTTCCGTCCGCGCGTCCACAACAATCGGATTGAGCAGGTACCTTTCGCTCACACCTTCAATAAGGCTGTAGCGAAAGGTCGGCACGCCGCTTTCGCAACCGAATGTCTTATAGGTATCCAGCAACTGACGTCGTTCCCACTCGCGCGGATCGCGAGCGTTGATCCTGGCCGGGTCAATCTTTTTCAGGTAGTCCTTCGGCGTCGCGGTCAGGCCGAGCTTGTAGCCGATGAAGTATTCGAAGACGGCGCGGCTGTTGCCGCCAATGGAGCGGTGCGCCTCGTCCGAAATCAGGAGATCAAAATCAATCGGTGAAAAGAGCCGCCGGTACTTGTTATTGAACTGGAGGCTTTGGACCGTGGAAACCACGATTTCAGCATTGCGCCAGTTGTCGCGATTTTCCTTGTAAATGACCGTTCGGAAGTCGTTCTTCAATAGACGGACAAAGGCTTTCCATGCCTGGGTTTCGAGTTCAAGACGGTCAACAAGGAAAAGAACCCGCTGGGCGTTGCCCGTCCGCATGAAAAGCTTGATCACGGCGGCAGCGGTCAATGTCTTTCCAGTGCCGGTAGCCATTTCAAACAGAAAGCGCGTCTGGCCTTTGCGAACGGCATTCTGAAGCGCTGCAATCGCTCGGAGTTGGTACGGGCGGAGAAACTTCAGTTCGGTATCTTCAATGAAGCCATCGCGTTGACCGGGATCGTTCCACCGGGGATCGTTCCGGTAGTTTGGACTCTGAGTTACAGCAACGTAATCCGTCTCGATCTTCTCGCTGACCAGTGTATCGGGGTTGGGTTTGAAGGCGTGGAAATGGCCGAGGGATAAAGGCGTCGGGAACTCAGTTATCAGGGCGGGGTTGCCCTGCTCAAGGTCCCAGAAGTAATGCAGGTTGCCGTTGGACAGGATAACAAAGCGGACATTCTGCGGATGCGCGTATGTCCTGGCCTGTCCCTTGCTGACAAGTGGGTCGAATTTCTCCGACTTGGCTTCAAGAACGGCTATCGGGAAGCCGCGTTCATCCAGCAGGAGGTAATCAACAAAGCCGTTTGCTGTCTTCTCGAAATCGTTGCCGAGGTCGTCGAGGGTCTTCCTCTTGATCTTGACGTGTGCTTCGAGCGAGATGTTGGCGGGGCCGGACTCGTCGTCAAAGAAGCGCCAGCCAGACCTTCGGAGAAGGTCGTTGATCAGAATCCTTGCCTTGGCTTCCTTTTGCATCCGTAGTTATCTCTTTTCAGTCAAACGCGCGCTCACCAACATCTTCCTCTTTTTTCCTAATATAAATTATACCTCCCCTTTATACTACCACCTCTTTCTTTTGTCAAATATTTATCTTAATTATGAAATTTCTACTTCGGCCAAATAGGACATTGTCATTTTGGGATTGCATACGAAAAGGCAGAGTTGTCATAAGATGTATTAGGTGATATATTTTATAAGGTCTCTTGGGAAATTTAATGAAGGTGGTGATTATTAAGAAATGATAAGATCATATTCCAGGGTCGAAAAGGTTTTAAACGAAATCGAATCCGGATCAGAGGTTATCTCCTTAAACGAGATCGGCCGGATAAGGTATGGGCCAAATGGATATAAGTTATACATGATTGATATAACCGACAAAAAAAATGGATTAGAGAGCAAGAAGAACGTGTGCATCTCAGCAGGGATACATGGTGATGAGCCGGCAGGTGTTGAGGCTGTTCTCCGTTTTCTGAAAGATATTAGCCGGGGATCTCCTATCCTTAGATCTGTAAACATTACCTTATTTCCATGTAACAACCCTTATGGATATGAGGCTGGAAAGAGGAGTAACGGAAATGGCAATGACCTGAATAGGGAGTTCAGGAGAAAAAGGCCTGATGCGGAGGTTCATTTAATAAAAAGGGCGCTTGCAGGGAGATCCTTTGATCTCTCTTTGGAGCTTCATGAGGATGTAGACAGCCCCGGATTCTATCTTTATGAATTGAAAGAGGATACTGAGGCCTCCTTCGGAAAGGATATCATTAATATCATCTCAGAGAGGTATCCTGTAAACTTAAATGAGGAGATAGAAGGGATGAGGGCTGATGGTGGAGTTATATCCCTGAAGGGGAGCGAGGGTGAGATCACAGAGATGATACAGAAGAGGAGGAGATGGCCGCAGGCCTTATATCAATTCAACCGCGGGACAAGACATTGTATTACATGCGAGACCCCGGTGAATATAAGGATGGAGGAGAGGGCCAATATGCATCTGTTGATTTTAGAATATCTATTAAAAAAGCTTGGAGGTGTTACCCATGAAAAAGCTTGAAGGAAAAAAGGTGGCCATGGTAATTGCCCCTGAGAGATTCAGGGATGAAGAATATGCGATTCCGAAGGAGATACTGGAAGAGGAGGGGGTATCGGTTACTACGGTATCATCTAAAAAAGACATAGCCATCGGCAAGCTGGGGTTGAAGGTAAAGCCTGATCTGACCCTTAATGATCTCAAAGTTAAAGACTATGATGCACTGATATTTGTAGGCGGAGGGGGCGCCGAGGAGTACTGGAATAGCCAGAAGGCCCACTCCCTTGCCATAGAGGCAGTGCAAAGAAAGAAGGTTCTTGGGGCAATCTGCATTGCCCCTGTGATCCTGGCCAATGCAGGTCTCCTTTACGGCAAAAAGGCTACTGTCTTCGATTCTGAGGTGGACAAGATAAAGGGGAGGGGCGCTCTTTATAGTAGCACGCCTGTTGAGAGAGACGGCAACATCATAACAGCAAATGGCCCTGAGGCAGCAGAGGAGTTTGGAATGGTAATCGTCGAGGCGCTATCCTAAAGGATGACAAAAGAGAAAGCGGCATACATGAGGCTTGAAAGGGTGGCCAGGGATTCAGGCGCCATACTTTTTGGGGCCGGCGAGATCAGCGACTTAAAGAGGAGTTTTGACAACATCCCTGAGAAGACTTGTCTGGGGTTGAATATAGGGATATCCTTCGGTGTAAAGGTGTCTGCCCGGATACTCGAAGAGATAGTTGACCATCCCACCAGACTATATATGCACCATTACAAGTCCTTGAACATACTTATAGATCAGATAGCCTTAAAACTTACAAGTACAATTGAAGCAGAGGGATATGACTCCCTTCCGATCCCGGCATCTCAGATAATCGACTGGGAAAGGCAGACTGCCCACCTGTCCCACAAGATGATTGCTGTACGGGCAGGGCTTGGATGGATAGGGAGGAACAACCTTATCATCAATCCAAGGTATGGCGCTGCAGTAAGGTACGGAAGCATCCTGACAGATATGCCTATTGCGGCCGACAAGCCTATAGAAACCGATTGCGGGGATTGCTATAAATGCCTTCCAATATGTCCGGCAACTGCCATAAAGGGGTCCTATAAGGATTATGACATGGTCTCCTGTATGAATAAGCTGAAATGGTTTCAGAAGAACTATAATAGCCGGCATTATATATGCGGGATTTGCGTAAAGATATGCAAGGGAAGGGGCCATGGGCCTGATCGGGACACCTGATCCTGTATTTCTCTTTACAGGTATGATAACAGCATCAGAGGAGATTTTCAGGCTTGCGCAAAGAGAGATGGAAAAGACCTTTGGCAAGATCTCCTGTCAGAGCCCTATCTATCCCTGGGATCATTCAGACTACTATGAAGGGGAAATAGGGAGGGATCTTAAGAGGAGGTTCCTCTTCTTTGCCAGGCCTATAATGCCTGAGCAAATTTCGGATATAAAGGTTGAGACTAACAGGATAGAGGGGCTCTTAATGAGAAAAGAAGATGGAAAGAAAAAAAGGATGATTAACATTGATCCCGGCTACATGAACATGGCAAAGGTTGTACTTGCAACCACAAAGGACTTCTCCCACAGGATATATCTTAAGGATGGAATATATGCAGAAGTCACCCTTATCTACAGGGATGATTCCTATAATCCGCTCCCGTATACTTTTCCTGATTTCAGGTCAGAGGATTATATAGGATTGTTTAACAGTGTAAGGAAGGAGTTAAAATCTTCATCTAAACATATCATCAGGAATACATTATTTGAGCATCCCTAAACCTTTAAGCCCGACAAGGAAGACGATCTGATTCTTCTCAGGAAGATCAATATATGTTATAGAGAGCCACCAGCAGCCTGGGTTGTAAGATAGACCGTAAGTTATTTGGGCAAAGCCGTCTGCAATGAGGTCGTAGTATGCGCTATTCGAAAGTGTAAGTCCTGCAATAGGATTAATCGAGGCGCTCCATGTCAGGAACCTGATTTCAGGCATATTTATCTTTTCTCCCAGGGAAAAGGGATTAAAGATGTCTCCTTTTTTTGGTATCTCTCCCTCTTTTGTATATCTCTGACCAATAGATAAATTTAAATATTTTCCTAACAATATCCCAAGATTACTGTTAAAGGAAGAGAGCCTCCCTTCATAGAGGTTATAGAAGGAATCCACATCTATTGATACGTAAGCAGGCGGCTTTATGACAGCCTCCAGCCTCAGGTCTGAAAGAGGAGACTGACCGTCCCTGTTGTAACTCTGTGTCAATTTTATATATAGAAATTCCAGCCTCCTGATCGCCCCGCTCGCTCCGGAAGGATACCTTGCTATAAATCTGTTTATTAATGAATATGTGATCAGATCCTTGGAAAGGATCCTGTCAAGGTCATCAAAGATGTGTATACCACTCTGATCCAGATCAGGGATATATTCGTATATGGCCGCAGGCTCTATAATATGCCTTATATGCAGGTTATCCGAGAGAATTATGTCCTTAAAGATATTCGTCTTAGCCTCAAGTGAAGCCCTGTATATCTCCCTCCCTATCGCATCCTTTGACGTCTCCCCCCTGCTATAAAGAGTCTCCCTCAGATCAACAGCCGGCGTTAAGACAAGGAGGCCTGACAGATCTATCCCCATCCCTACACGTGAATTTATATCATATCTCTGGGCATCTATCCCATCCTTTTCGAATAGATTTGCGCCTGTCATATCAACACTATAGAAGGCCGGTATAAGAGGGGTCCTCTTTTCAATTATCGAATATCCTATCTCCGGGATCTTCTGCGGAACAAGACCGCCCCCTCCATCAAGGGCCTTTGTATACCTCCCGAGGAGATACAGGAAACTGTCATCGAACCTGTTTGCAGCAACGGCATTCGATTCAATGCTCCTCTGTATCCTCTCCTCGGTAATATCACTCAAGTCCCTGAAGATGGAACTGTCGCTTACGTACCTCGCATCCACCATTACCTGCAGGTCTTCTGTAAAAAACTGGTGGTGCGTGAATTTCAGATCCGTCCTGTTGGACTCCAAATCCATGTCCCTGAAATATTGGACATTAAGGTGCCCACCCGAATTCCTGCTGAGGAGGTATCTGTATTCCAGATCCACCCCCTTCCCCTTATTGCTGCGGTAATCAAGGGATACGGTTGCGTCATGGTTATCGGCAATCATCCAGTATAATCCCTCTTTTATTTTCAGTCCCTCCGTTGTGCTATGGCCTATACTCGGGATGAGGAGGCCTGACCTCTTTTTTGCCGGAAAGCTTAGATAGGGTATATACATCATAGGCATGTCTTTTACATATAATACGGCCCTTTTCAAAGTCAGGTCTTCATTTGTATCAATATCCATATCTCTGGCCTTAAAACGCCAGTCCGGGGAAATGCCCTGTTTTAATTCGCATGCAGTAAAGAAACCGTTGTGGAGATGATATCTGGTCTCACCAAGCTTCTCCATAACCTCTGCGTCAATATGGTAACCCTCCTTCTTAATTAAAATGGTTCCGGTATAAACAACTCCATTTTTGGTATTTATATCAAAATCCAGCTCTTCACCGGTCAATTGGTTCTCTCCGTCTAAGACCTCAACATTTCCATCTGCATAAACACCTCCTGTCTTACTATCGAACTCGGCATGATCTGCCTTAAGTTTAAATTTATCCTGTGTAATCACAACCCGGCCGTCAAACACATAGAGGTCCTCTTTACGCAAATATTCAAGCCTGTCAGAAGAGATGTTGATCGGCCCTTTCCCTTCAGGTAACTTGGGGACAACAGGTTGGGCAAATAAGATGGCCTGCGATAAGACGAGAAGAAATAAGACAAGTAAACTTCCAAGGCATAATCTCATCTTATCCCTTAATTCCCGATGGGGGGCCAATATTGGAAAGGCAAGCCTTTGCCTCTCCAACCACAAAGAGTGATCCTGTTACGCAGATTATGTCATCAGTGCCGGCAATAGATCCGGCCAGGGCTATTGCATCCTTGATCCTCTCCTCGATCCTGATGGGTATAGATCCTGATTTAATAAAACTCTTTACCAGTTCTGCTCCGGCTGAGCGATGGTAATCCGCCTTTGTAATAATAACCTCATTGCTTACAGGGATAAGCTGGTCCAGGATAGAGCCTATATCCTTATCCTTCATGACCCCGACGATAAGGATCAACCTGCGCTTCCCGTCTTTAATAGACATTAGGTATTGCGCCAATGCAGCGGCGCCGGATCTGTTATGTGCCCCGTCGAGGATAAATAACGGCTCATCCTGAATCACCTCAAGCCTCCCGTACCATCTCACAGATCTCAATCCCTCTCTGACGTTATCATCGGTAATATCCATCCCCTTTTCTGCCAGAAGCTCTACCACGGCCAGGGCACAGGAGGAGTTTATCATCTGATGGCTTCCAAGGAGTGGCGATGCAAGAGACAGAAGTCTTCTCCTGATCCCATAATATGTAAAATTATCAGGGTAATCCCCGCTTGAGTAAAACTCCCTCCCATACAGATACAACATTGCTCCAGCCTCTCTGCATCTGTCTGATATAACAGAGAGCGCTTCTTTGTTGTCAGCGGCGCTTACAAGGGGGACACCTTTTTTTATTATTCCCGCCTTCTCAAACGCGATATCCTTTATAGCGGGTCCGAGATATTCCTGATGATCAAGATCGACATTCGTAATCACGGAGACGACAGGGTCTATCACATTTGTTGCATCGAATCGCCCGCCCATCCCGACCTCAATAACAGCCAGATCCACCTTCATCTTCGAAAAATAACAGAAGGCCATCGAGGTAGTAAATTCAAAGAAGGTGGGGTTTAAATTATCCCTCTCCACAAGCCCCCTAAT
>CAZYNY010000129.1:7355-7934 GCA_964648095.1 uncultured Nitrospirota bacterium
AAAGCCACATCACTAACACCGATTTCGGCCCCATCTATTCTTATCCTTTCTCTAAAGTCTATCAGATGCGGCGAGGTATAAAGCCCCACCCTGTAGCCGGACGAGCTGAGTATTGAGGCAGTTATTGAGGCAGTTGAACCCTTCCCATTAGTCCCGCCGACATGGATTGTCTTGAAATCAGATTGCGGGTTGCCAAGTAACCCCATCATCCTGGTAATGTTAGAGAGCTCCAGCTTTATCCCATGCCACTGCAGATCATAGAGATATGATATCGCGTCTTTATAAGACATTAGGGAAAGACCCATTCATGGCAGATCCATAAGAATCTGTTTTTTTAGCACAAATGGGATAGGATTGCAAGGTAATGCATTTGTTGATTCATACCAAATCGCATTCAACAGGATACCAAGGCGGTGAGGAGGAGGCTACGCAGGCGTACGGTTTGTACATAGGTACCCACGGGCAGAGCCATTGCAAGGCATCAACCTGCTTTTCTGAATTTTAATATTTCCTGCCGCACTGCCTCCCTGACGATGTCCTGAATTGGCCGCTTGTCCTGCTTGATATAGTTGCGTAACG
>CAZYNY010000130.1:0-7832 GCA_964648095.1 uncultured Nitrospirota bacterium
AAAAGTACACTAAATGCGGACGAGGGGTGTCTCAAAGTCATTGACAGATTCCGGTACTCCCAAAATGTGGGTGACGGTATTGGCATCCCACCCTTCCGTCAGCATCGAGACGGAGACAACGCATTTCACCTGTTCACCCAACTTGCCGGGTTTCCCGACAGTGTTCATAACCTCGCGAAGCAGGTCTTCGTCAGTCAGGTTATCAGTGTCTCTTCCAGGAAAGCGAGTCCTGTAATCGGTCTTAAACTCTTCAATCTCTCTGGCGGCGATCTTCTTAAAATCATCGCTCATAGCCTCACCAGATTCAAGCTGCTCACTATCTATCAAAATAGTATTTGGCCGGGTGGCCCATCGGCCATTATCTTCATTGCCGAAAATAGGAAGCCTACCTGGAACTACAATTATTGAACCATCGGGCAACGTCTTCTCCCATCCGGAGATATAATCGAAAACCAACTTAGAAACATTAGTATTGTTGCAGACGACTATGAAGACCGGCGGGGTTACTCCCTTTGCGCGGGCCTCTGTATTTTTCTCCCATTGGCGGTAGTATTTTTCATAATTTCCATAAAGGCTCTGAAGCGCCCCCTCTAATTCAGCAGGGGGTTTAGGCTCGCCACTGATCGCCTCTGTGCCACGCCCTTTTTTGGGCAGATGTTCCCGGATCCGTATCCAGAGATCACGATAGGTTGGTTGATCCCCGGTCATCGAGTCATCGGCGACAGGCACACGCGGGACCTTGACAATGCCTGATTCGATGGCGTCTATGAGTGAGAAATCGGAAACGACCCAGGGAAAGAGAGTACCCTCTGGATAGCCTGAGCCTCGCAAGAAGAAGGGTGTTGCAGAGAGGTCGAAGACTACCTTGATACCGATTTTGGCCTTAACTGCCTCAAGACCCGAGATCCATATGCGGGCCTCCTCATCGCGCTTCTTGGCCTCTTTTCTTTCATCACCTATTAGCCCATCGATTTCGCTGTCCGGCTTACGCCGGTAGCAGTGGTGTGCTTCATCATTTATTACGATAAGATTTTTCTTATTACCGAGTTCACGACAGACACGCCGGACCATCTGGTCAGGGGTCTCGGTGAATGGGTTAATCCCATCTTTAGATAAGATATTTTTGGTAAGCTTCCCTGCGTTGCTATTTTCCCGTAGTTTGAATGTATGGAAATTGGTTATCAAGATCTTAGCCTTGCCAAGCTCATTCATAAGGCCTGCCGGCAGGATGTCACGTTGACGGTAGTAGTTCTGCGGATCATTAGGCAGCAGCACACGCAAACGGTCACGAATTGTTATGCCCGGCGTGACGATAAGGAAGGTATCGGAAAAACGGGAATCTTGAAGATTTGCAAGCTTGTTCAGCGCCTGCCAGGCGATGAGCATCGCCATTACTACCGTCTTTCCGCTGCCGGTAGCCATCTTAAAAGTAATTCGATAAAGAATCGGATTGGCCTCTTCGTTGGCCCGTCTGAGTGCGTTCTCAATCCATGCATCTCCTGCCTTATTAGCTGCCTCGGTGATATAGATGGCAGTTTCCAGCGCCTCTATCTGGCAGAAGAAGAGCTTTTTATCCCTATCAGGATTGATCCAGTATTCAAGTAGCCGGCGAGTTGTCTTTGTTATACTGTGATAGCCGCCTGAACGCCAGATTGATACTCTGGATCGGATCTGGTTTATAAACTCGTTCTCCTTAATCCGGTCGCCTATCCATTCGGTATCAAATGAAAGCTGTTTTCCTTTCTTCTTTGGTTGTGCGACAGGAATAAAATAGGAGCTGATACGGCGGGCATTGATGGTATCGTTAGTTATCCCCTCATTGGAAAATTTAAAATGCTTTGTCGGTTCAGTGAAGGGAGAGTTAAGAATCGGATTCTCAATTACGACTTGCCCCATAAGGTATCCTCTTTAAGAATAGGCAGATCGTAATGTAAAACAATAGGATTGTCAACTAAGGCTTGGTCTTTTGAACTACCGAAGGCGCCTTTGTCCCTGGCGCCTGGCCGATAATCAGAACCTTGGGGCCATCCTTTAATATCCGGTATCTCCCATTATCAGGGTTTGGATTGATGACCCATTCATAAAGCCTTCTGGCATCTTCAAGTATCGGGTCTTTTGGGAATCCATAATATTTTTTCTGCATCTCTTCATCGTAAAGCCCTACACACCCATGTGATGCCGGATAGCCAGGGAGGTCCCGGCCATGAATCCAATAGGTAATACCACCCCTTGTGACATGAAACATAAGACCATAGGTCATGGGATAGGGTTTATCTGTGTCCTCTATAAGATATAATGATGACTTATGATTCTTGTCGATCGCAGTAATCCTGAATTCTCCGCCTGGTGTCTCATTCCCCTTCTCCCCGGTTGTAATAGGCGCGGAGAATACCATGCTGCCATACTCATAGGCCCCTAAGAATTGTTCCGAAAGAATTATCAGGATAAATTTTGCCTCTTCCTTGGCAAACGGATACTCCATAGGCATTGGAGTAAAATCTTTGATATCTTCCAGATTCTTTGGAACTTTTAAATATACCCCTTGAGCAGCGTGACGCCTGTCTATCCGGTTGAATCGGGCCATATCTTTCCACTGTTCTCCGAAGAGATCCTCCAGCCTCTCACTGCTTCTAACGAACCGGCATTCCCAGCCTATATTTGCATCGCTTGGATACTTAACCTTACAGGGAGAGAGACCCGGCTTAGAGGTCGCACTACCTATATAGCCCGGCGCCAAAAGCAAGAGGAAGGATATAAAAAGGATAATAATCCAACTGCACCTGATATTCACCAGTACCTAAATCTCCCGGAGTCGAGGAGGTGGATAAAACCTGCCTTGGAATTAATAACCTATACCAGCCTCAGGCTCAAATTAAAGGCCAGCCTCTATGACTTTAGATTGTAACTGCAATTGAGGCTGGCCTTACGGGTTAGGAATCTTATCAGGCAGAGCTAAACTTAAGAGGCCGCCTTCTGCGCGTATTTCTCCTTCTCCTTCTGATAGGCATCCCTGCCGGCACTATATGCAGCCTTTACCTCACTCACCTTCTCCCCTATAAACTCCTTGGCTACACCGGCCTCTTCCTCTGCCTTTTCAATTGCTGCCTCATACCCCTCCTTAAACCGTCCTCTAACCTTATCTGCTGTCTCCTTTACCTTCTTTCTTGTCTCAACTCCTGCGGCAGGTGCATACAAAAGGGCAATACCAGCCCCTATTAGTCCTCCCACAAAAAAAGCCAAGGTCACCTCCAGCATTGTAGAACCCCTATTTTCTGACATCTTCCTCATCCTCCTTTCTTAATTTTTGTGAGGCCTGACCTTATAAAGGCTATCAGGCCTGCCAGTGCTGCCAAAGGGCTTTTCCATTGACCAAACCCGTTCATTACCTCTTCCAGCCCTTTAACCTGTTTTTTTGCCAGCTCAACTAGTTCCTCAACAGACCTGGCTGTCTGGCGGAGCTGGATTATGGTGGGGATCAGATATATCACCAGGATAAAAAAGGTGATAGCAATAAAAAATATTGAAAGCTCCATCAGACTTATAGTCAATGTCACAGATCCCCTTTTTCAGGTATATATAACCCTGTCCATATATTTATTATATATTAGGATCTTCCTATATGCCACTAAAACAGTGCGATTTGATAAAATTATTACCATATGGCTTAATCTGGTCTTATACCAACTTGCCTTCATTCGGCTACCTGGAAAAAAGCAGGTTGAGGTCAAGGTTAAGGTTTAGGAACTTCTTAGCCTCAACCTCAGCCTTCTTCGTGCCTCCTCACCGCCTTGGTATCCTGTTGAGTGCGAATTGGTATTATCTCTAATGTGTGGCACAACCCCTCCTGTGGCACAACCCCTCCTTGACAACACTATGTGGTTATGTTAAAAAACCAGCATATTTATCTGTTACCTATCTATATCTTCATGGAGGTATCTTATGAAAAGTGTTGGGACCGTTAAGTGGTTTAATGATAGGAAGGGTTTCGGTTTTATAACACTTGAGGATGGTATCGATGTTTTTGTCCATTTCTCCGCAGTGCAGGGCGAAGGATTCAGGACATTAAAAGAAGGGGAGACAGTGGAATTTGATGTCACATCTGGGGAAAAAGGCCCTCAGGCAACAAATGTAGTCAGGATGTCTGCTTAAATCTATCGGGTCTTATTGCTGATCTTTTTTTCGCCATCTCTGCTGCAAGCCTGATAGCCTCCATCAGGCTCTCCGGACTTGCCAATCCCTTGCCTGCTATATCATATGCTGTTCCATGATCTACAGATGTCCGGATAAAGGGAAGACCCACTGTAACATTTACGGCCCTGCCAAAGGCCAGCATCTTAAGGGGGATCAGGCCTTGATCATGATACATGGCAACAATAATATCATAATCTCCAAGATATGCCCTATGGAATAATGTATCGGGCGGCACAGGATCTGATGAATCTATACCTTCCTCCCTTGCCTGAATTACGGCAGGCAGTATCTCTTCTTTCTCCTCATATCCGAATAGACCTCCTTCGCCGGCATGGGGGTTAAGACCTGCTATCCCGATCCTGGGCCTCGTTATTCCAAAATAGTCGACTGCAGCCCTATGGGAGAGCCTTATGGCGCTTAGCACCCTTTCCCTGTTTATCAGTGATGGGACATCCTTTAGCGCCTCATGGATGGTCACCAGCATAATCTTGAGGTTTCCTCCAACCATCATCATGCCAAAACACTTTGCCCCCGAGATATCGGCAAGGAACTCTGTATGTCCGGGGAATTTTAGCCCGGCCAGGGCAATAGCCTCCTTATTAATAGGGGCAGTTGTCATGGCATCGATCCTCCCCTCCAAGGCCAGCTTTGCAGCAAGGCTGATATATTCCATCATGGCTATTCCGCACATCCTGCTTGGCATACCAGACTTAAGTACTGATATATCAACATTCTTAAGGTCAAGTATTTCGATCTTTCCCGGTTTGCAACGCACATCCTCCGCTTTCTCTATGCTGCTTATCTCAAGGCCCGGCGCAAAGGATCTGACGGCATGCTCCATTACCGGGAGGTCGCCTATAATAAAAGGGGAGCAGACATGGTAGATCTCATCACGCATAAATACCTTGGCTGCTATCTCAGGGCCTATTCCTGCCGGATCGCCCATTGTTATCCCTATGATAGGTTTATCCTTCATCCCTCTCCATAATATCTCAATTTACAGGTGATCCGGGAGATAGCTCCCGTATGTCGCTGTAAAGGGCGGCTATATCAAGCAGCTCTTTTACGCTTTTTCCTATATCCTCCGCCTTTATTATGGCAGAGGATATCGCGGCGCCAAATGCGCCTGCCTTCAAAACTACATCAAGATTTGTCCGGTTGATACCGCTTATGGCAAAGATCGGTATACTAACCTCCTTCTTTACCGCCTTTATTATCCCTATCCCCACAGGCGGTAATGTCTCCTTGGTCTTTGTCTCGAAAATGGGTCCGAGCCCTATATAATCGGCCTTTCCCTTTTCCGCCTCTCTGGCTTCATGAAGGTTATGTGCAGATACCCCTATTATCTTATCTCTGCCAAGTATCTTCCTTGCAATGGGAAGGGGCAGGTCACCCAGTCCTATATGAAGGCCGTCTGCATCCACTGCCATTGCTATATCCAGGTAATCATTTATAATGAAGACAGCCCCTCTCTCTCTGGTCAGGGTCCTCAATAGTCCGGCGCACTCAAACGTTTCCCTGCGGGAGCGTAACTTTTCCCTGTACTGGACCAACTTTATTCCTGCAGAGATAGCCTCGTCAACTATTTCTAATAGCATTTTCCTGTCTGTAATACCTCCATCTGCGATCAGATAGAGTCTTAGGTCTTGTCTCATAGTTCCTGGATTTTATTAAGGGGTATTATTGGCAAGAAATTTTTCCAGATAGTTAGTCGAAAACTTCCCCTTCTGGAAAATTGGATCGGCAAAGATCTTCTTATAGAGCGGTATGGTGGTCTTGAGCCCTTCAATTATATATTCGTCAAGTGCCATCTTCATCCTGGAGACGGCTTCATCCCTGTTATCCCCATATACTATCAGCTTCGCAATCATAGAGTCATAGAAGGGCGGAACAGTATAATTGTTGTATGCCGCAGAATCTACCCTGACGCCAAGTCCCCCGGGGCTATGGTATGTCGTAATTGTCCCGGGACATGGCGTAAAGGTCTCGGGGCATTCTGCATTAACCCTGCACTCAATGCTGTGTCCCCTCATTTTAATATCCCTTTGTCTAAGCTCCAAAGACCTTCCGGCCGCTATCCTTATCTGCTCCCTGATCATATCGATGCCTGTTACCATCTCCGTAACCGGGTATTCTACCTGGATCCTCGTATTCATCTCCATAAAATAGAAGTTGTGATCTTTATCAAGGAGAAACTCTACTGTGCCGGCATTCTTATAGTTTGCCTCCCTTGCCACCTCGACAGCCATATTGCACATCTCCCTCCTCAATATCTCATCGATCACAGGTGAGGGTGATTCTTCGATTAATTTCTGGTGCCTCCTCTGAATTGAACAATCCCTCTCCCCAAGGTATAAGATCTGACCCTTATTATCCCCCATTATCTGCACCTCGATATGCCTTGGTTCAAGGAAATATTTTTCTATATAAACCCCGCCATCCCCGAAGGCCGCTGCTGCCTCGCCCTGGGCAATATTATAGGCGGAAACCAGATCCTCCGCTTTATTTACTACCCTCATGCCCCTTCCACCGCCTCCGGCAGATGCCTTGATGATTACCGGATAGCCGATCTTACCGGCAATCTCAAGGGCCTCATCCTCCTTTGTAACAACTCCCTCAGACCCAGGCATAACCGGTATCCCCTTCTTTTTCATCACATCCCTGGCCCTTGCCTTATCCCCCATGAGGGAGATCGACTCTGGAGAAGGCCCAATAAACTTAATACCCACAGACTCGCATACCTCGGCAAAGTGGGCATTTTCGGCAAGAAATCCATAACCAGGATGGATCGCCTCCACGCCGGTAATCTCCGCCGCGCTTAATATGTTCGGGATATTCCTGTAACTTAAAGAGCTGTCTGCGGGGCCGATGCATATATGTTCGTCAGCAAACCTGACGTGAAGGGAATTCTCATCGGGGCTTGAATAAACAGCCACTGTCTTTATTCCAAGCTCCTTGCATGTCCTTATTATCCTTAAGGCTATCTCGCCTCTATTCGCTATCAGGATCTTTTTAAACAATAATCAACCTCCCTGGAAAAAGAAGGTTAAAGCAAAGGTTAAGGTTTAGCTTTTCTCAACCTAAGCCTCAACCTTCTTTAATTGATGGTTCAATTAAAAATAGGGGTTCCCCATACTCCACAGGATGGGCATTTTCGGTAAGTATTTCCTGGATCTTTCCATCAACATCTGATTCTATCTCGTTCATAAGCTTCATGGCTTCTACAACGCAAAGGATCTGGCCCTTTTTTACGCTGTCCCCCACTTCAGCATAAGGGCCGGCATCCGGGGAGGGGGCCCTGTAGAAGGTGCCCACTATGGGCGATGTAATCGTAACAAGTTTTTTTCCGTCCTTCTCCTCCTCCGCAGCAACCGGACTCTCCTCTGCCTCTGCAGGATGGTAAACAGGTATGGCATCCCTCTCCTTTGCAGGAGAATACGAATATGTCTCCTTCTTCTTGAGTCTCACCCTGAAACCCGACTTCTCAAGCTCAAGTTCCTCTATGTCCGAGTCCCTAAGGAGCTTTATCAACTCCTTTAATTCATTTAGATTCATCGCAGGTCCTTTACTATTTATAGGGGCTTGTGTCGCCCCCTCCACCGGCAAAGCCGAAGCGAGCATCCGGCTTGGCCGGTGCAAGC
>CAZYNY010000131.1:0-7629 GCA_964648095.1 uncultured Nitrospirota bacterium
GAAAAAGGATCGCGGCATGAGTCAAATGGTGTCCACTATTGACGGCAGGGGTCAATCCACATTTCTTAAGGCTGAAGTTTATCTATTTCAATTCAATTCTCGACCGACCAGTTAGCCCAAAAATTAATTACTATCATACATCTGTGATATGTTAAAATAACAAAACCAAGGGGGGAGTAAAATAGGGACAGCGCTCATTAATAAAGAAAGATTTGTGCGCATCGGACAGATAACAGAGTGCCTGAGGCTAACATCTAAAGGTTTATCCTTTTCAAGAACCTGCATGAAAAACAAGATTGAGGTAAAATAGAATAAAAAGTTTAAAAATGTCAGGAGGTGCTTATGAGATACAAGGTAAATCTTAAAAAAACGGATGAAGGTTATTCTGTCTTTGTTCCGGGATTACCAGGTTGTTGGTCGCAGGGGAAAACAGAAGAAGAAGCATTGGATAATATCAAGGATGCTATTGAGGCATATTTAGAGACTGTCGAGGAGTTAAGTAAAGATAAGGAATCTCGCTATGTGGAAGTAGGATAATCCATGCCAAAGCTGCCAGGTGTAAACCATGAGCGAGCAGTAAAGGCTTTTGAGAAGGCAGGTTTTCAGATTGCAAGGCAGGGAAAACATATAACAATGACAAATGGTGAACGAGTCATAACCATTCCAAGAGCAAATCCTGTAGATGCATACACAATGGCTGGTATTGTGAAAGATGCCGGTCTCAGCATTGAGGAGTTCAAGAAGCTTTTATGAGAGTTGTTTTCTAAGGCCCGCACCAACAGTTAACATGGCGGAAATGCCCGAGGGAATTATGGATATTAAAGAGCGTCCCAATCATAAGATATACATTCAAGTGCTTCGTAAAATGTCGCCTGAGGAACGGTTGATTAAGGCATTTGAATTATCTGAATTTGCCAATCAACTTTTTATTTATGGATTGCATAAAAGGTTTCCGAATCTTTCAGATGAAGAATTCAAAAAAATACTCTTGGAGCGTCTCGATAAATGTCACAACAGGAATTATTAAAGAAGGTTATTCAAGCACTCGATGTAGTCGAGAATAGGGGCCGGCCCCTATTCCTCAAGGGATAAAGGATAGTCCTTTATGAAAGGGTTAGTCAGGGACCTCCAGTCCCCTTCTGTCGAATCAGCATACAACTCTACAACACTCCCGTCAGGGTCAGCGATATAAAAACTCTTACTCACAATATGATCAACGGCCCCGATGATAGTTACACCTTTTTCCTTTAAGGTTTTATATGCCTCTTTCAGGTGAGGATATGACGGCACCTTGAAGGCCACATGAAACATACCCAGATGGTGATCTGAAGGGGTAAGCGCTGCCGTGCCTACCTCAAGCAGGGCAATGTCATGATGCGAATCTGAGCACCGGAGGAAGACCATCCCCTCCCTTGACCCGCTATACTTAAAACCGAGATCATCCATATAAAAGGCCTTAGACCGTTTCAGGTCCCGGACCTTAAGGACTACATGACCTATACCTATAATTTCCACCATTTTGCCTGCCTCCTGCATTATTAGAGGAAGGTTGAGGCTAAGGTTTAGGTTTAGAAAATTCTTAATCTCAGCCTCAACCTCAACCTTAACCTGCTTTTTCTTAAGAGTCTGCTGCCTTCAAACGGCGGTGATGCGGCTTGGAATGCCTGTCCGCCACCTTGGTCGCCCCATAGGCATCCGGTTTTATAACTGCTGCATAACCTGATCCTGTTACCATCCCTACCACCTCTCTGATGATCTCCTTTGTGCTTCCATTGTTTCCAACATCCAGGTGGATCTCAACCGGCAGTCTTGAAAAACCATTCTTAGAGAGCTTATCCCGCAAGAGACTTGCAAGATCAAGGCTTAAGGATGTCTCGTAGAACATCCTTTGCCGGAGGCTTTCTAATTTCCTATACCTAAACTTCTTGTAAAAGTATCGCCCGCCATGGCCCACCCTGTGGATTATTATGGCGCTTACAAAGAGCGTATCAGTTGACAGGAGGGAATCGGTCCCGATTATGAGGTGGTAACGCTGGTGCGGTTCCTCCTCTATATACCCGATTAATCTCCTGAATACCTCTTCAAAGGTAAGGCTCCCAAGGGTAGGACTAAAAAACTCCCTATTGGACTTGGGGCTTTTAGTAGGTAATTCCATTTTATTAAATTCTACAATAAAAGTGAGGAGAAAAACAAGGGGGGGTTTGTCACGTCTTGTTTTTTGATCTTAAAATCGCCATCTGTTTTTTAATGGTGTAGATGATAATCTTATCCCTGTCCTTCTCATCGATATCCAGAAATTTTAGGGCTGTCTCAAAGATCTTCTCGCCATCCCTTGCCCTCAGTTCTGTCCTGGTAACCTCTCCTTTTAATAACAGGCTTACCGGGGGGAATATAGGAAGGATGATAATAATCTCAAGCTGATCAGACTGTCTGAACTCCTCTTCCGCATAAAACATGAGCCCTGATCCGCTGATATTGACCTTCCTGATCCTGGGGAGCTTAAACCCCCGTTCCTTTGTCTGGGTAATATAGTTGATTACGAAATCAAGCTTCTTTTCAATAAATACCAATCGCTGAAGGATCTTTGGGTCAAGATCTCCGCTGCCTTCCAATTCCAGATCTGATCCGGTAGACTCTACAAGGAATGAATATGCAGACCAGCTCTCAAGGATACCCTCCATATCCCAGGGGCTATTGTCTTTGTCGATCCGCCTGTACTCCATCGGCAGCATGCAATCGACGCGGACATAACTTCTTCTGTCACCCCCGCCTACGTCCCCCAAATCCATGCGTATCAGATCCGGCCAGTGATCCTCGATTATCCTGGCCGTTGCATATACATCCTCTTCAGCATCCTTTACCCTTATATTAACTTCCATGCCGGGCGTAATACACCTTGGTTTTCTCTTGTCGGCTTCAAAATTGACACCTATCACATACCTGTCTGCCTCCTTTATCTCTCCGGAATAGCTTTTAAGTGTATTATCTTCATGAAGTAATATAACTACCTTCTGGCCTATCTTCAGGAAATCTGTATTCATCTTAGTGTCCGGCAGTAACATGTTTACTACGGATACTGTGCCTTGTCCCGCCTATATTAGAATCCTCGATAGCCGCCACCTTTAAAAAGGCATCCACAACCTCCGGGTCAAACTGTGTTCCTGAGCAGGCCTGCAACTCCATCAGGGCAGCCTCTCTGGGCAGGGCCTTTCTGTAAGGCCGGTCGGATGTCATGGCATCGTATGTATCAAGGACTGCCACTATCCTTGAGCCGATAGGGATCTGCCTCCCTGCAAGTCCGCCCGGATAACCTTTGCCGTCATACCGTTCATGGTGATGATAGACTATTGGGGCAATAGAAGATAAGAATTCCACCTCCTTTATAATGCTGGCTCCTTTTGCCGGATGGCTCTTAATCTCCTCAAACTCCTCAGGTGTCAATCTGTCCGGTTTCGTCAGTATTACCTCGCTGACCCCTATCTTACCAATATCATGAAGGGCTGTGGCATACTTCAGTAAAAGCCTCTCTTCCTCCGGGAGATTCAGGGCCTCTGCTACTGCAAGGGAATATTGGAACATCCTCTCTGAGTGTCCGTTTGTATAGCTGTCTTTTGCCTCTATGGCCTGGGCAAGGGCCTTGATCGCATCAAAGCGCGTCTTCTCAAGCTCCTCCTGCTTTTTTACAACCTCTGTATAGAGTTTAAGGTTTGCTATGGCAATAGCAGCCTGCCCGCAGAGTAGACCTGTCAATTCAACATCCGCCCTTGTAAATGGCTTCTTGCCCCTTTTCTTGCTCAGGTTCAGTACGCCTATCACCCTATTCTTATTTATTAAGGGCATACAGATGGAGGATGAGACCCTGTCCCTCTTTATGAAGGCTTCACTCACCCAAGGCTCAACTAGTTTCTCATCTATCATAACAAGGGGTTTACCCTCCCTGGCTACCCAGCCTGAAAGCCTTTCGCCGACCCTTCTCTTTGCGCTTTCTATCACCCTTGGCGAAAGACCGATCGCAGCCTCGATAGTAAGTTCCTCAGTATCCTCATTCAGCATCATTATTGATACTGTATCAGCCCTGGTCTCTCTTTTTGCAACTGCTACAACCGTCTTCAGGAGCCTTTTCAGGTCAAAATCTGAGATGAAACTTCTTGTTACCTCAAAAAAGGGAAAGAGCAGTTTTAATCTCATGTTTTCTTTGGTAAGGCGGGCCTTTTCGAGTATTTCATTAACAGCATCCAATAGTTCACCGGATGAGAATGGCTTAATAAGAAACCCCTGGACACCTAGTTTTAACGAATTTATCGCATTTTCGGCTGACCCATATCCGGTGATGACAATGGCGGAGGTATCCTGCCTTATCTTCTTTATGGTCTGCAGGAATTCAAGCCCGTTCATGTCAGGAAGTTTAATATCTGTTAAGATCAGGTCAAATGTCTCTGACTCTGCCATCCTAATGGCATCCGCGCACCTATCCGCTGTCCTAAGGAAAAAGGACTCATTCCTTAATACATCTACACAGAAGTCCCTAACGTCCTTGTTGTCTTCCACAATAAGGATCTTTTCTGTCTGCATATGCGAATACCTCCCCCGGCGCCAATCAAAGACCTTGATCCCTGCCTACCGGACAGGCATGATGGAGAGCTTCCGGCTGATAATATAATCGCTATTATATATATCGGAATTTAAGGGATTTACTTTAGGGAGGCTTTTATTGCTTAATTAGAGCTATACGGAACAGGAAATATATTCTTCGATCTTATTGGTAAGTTCTCCAATCCTGTACGGCTTTGTTATAACCCTGTCGCCTGCAATCTCCATGAAGCGCTTTATCCTCTCTTCCATGATATTTCCTGTTAGTATAAGAAATTTCTTTTCTGTGCCGGGCCTGTTTTTTACAAGCCATTCATAGAATTCCATGCCATCCATGCCGGGCATCTTTATATCACACAGGATCAGATCTAATTCCGCCTTTTTAACTATTCCAATAGCCTTTCTACTGCTGTCTGCCCTAAATACATCATAATCTTTACTCAGGGTATTCTCAAGGAGTTCCAATTGCAGCACATCGTCGTCTATTATCAGGATCCTTTTTCTCTTTATGTCCCTTTTAACCTTCCTGTCCGGCTTCTTCTCTGAGATGCAACTATCATCACGGTTATCCGTAAATGGAAGCCTGATGGTAAATGTCGTGTCATTAGGCTTGCTCCTGACAGATATATCACCCATATGTTCATTAATAATTCCGTGGCAGATACTCAGTCCCAGGCCCGTTCCAGCCCCTGTCGTCTTGTCGGTAAAGAATGGGTCAAAGATCTTAGCAAGATTCTCTTCTGGTATCCCGGCGCCTGTGTCGTTGATCTCAAAAATAATATGCTTGCCGGACTTACAGGACCTTACCATTAAAACCCCGCCTTTTTCATTCATTGCCTGACATGCATTATTGAGGATGTTCAAAAAGACCTGCTCCATCTGATGCTCATCAGCAAGGGTCATAGGTAGGTTCGGGTCAAGATCCAGCTTTAAGCTGATGAAGGGTCCAAGACTATACTTTAGTATTGAGCATGCCTCTCTCAGTACATTGTTAAGATTCAGATAGGTCTTCTGGGGTTTCTCCTGCCTCGAGAAGCGGAGCAATGATTCTACAATATATTTGGCCCCGATAGCAGATCTGTTAATAGTCTTAACCATATGTAGATTATGTTTTTTCGCGCAAGACCTCTCGAGTAACTCGGAATATCCGAGGATCGGGACAAGCTTGTTATTTAACTCATGGGCTATGCCGGATATCAGAAAGCCCAATGCGCCCAGCTTCTCGCTTCTGGCCAGTTTCTCCTCCATCTTCTTTCTCTCCGTAATATCCCTGGCAATGCCAAGTATCCCGGAAAAAATGCCGTTGGCATCCACAAGGGGAGAGAATGAGCAGAGGAGATCCCTGAATCTCCTCTGTTTCTCATCCAGTATGAGTTCATAGGAGTACTTTGTGTGGTACAGGAAGTTGATCATCTCAGTCAGGGTAGAGGCTTTTTTCTCTAACCCCTTCCGTCTCTCCCCGTAATTATCCCTATAGGCATCATCGCCGGCGCCAACATCTTCAGCAAATATAGAGAGGAAGGAATTAAACCTCTCCATTGACCCCCCTGCTACGCCGGCCTTTCCATCCGCCTCCCTGAAGATGGAAGATATATGTGCGCCGATTAGCTCATCCCTCTTATAACCAAATTCTTCTATCCTTTGATTAAAGAATGTAAATCTTCCCATTCTGTCGAGTGTAAATACTATATCGTTTGCATTCTCAAGAAGATTTTTTAGATATTCATACGATCTGTTTATCTCCTCTGTCCTCTCTATTACCCTCTTCTCGAGCTCCCTGTTGAGGTCCTCAAGCTCGTTTTTAAGATTGGCAAACCTGATGAACCCCCCTGCCATGGTCGCCAGGATGGTAAATACCCTCTCATGACTTTCATTGAAGAAGGCCTTCTTCGGATGGCTCAGGTTCAATACGCCTATTGCCTTACCATTCGATGATATAGGGAGGGACAGGAGGGACTTTGCCTTCACACTCACAGGCAGCCTCAGAAAGCGCTCATCCTCCTCTGTATTAGAGATCATGATAGCCTTATTGGTCTTTGCCGCGATCCCTGCAACCCCTTCACCTATATTGAAGGTCTGATTCGTATAGGCCCTGTCTGTGGCACACCTGGCAAAGCCCGCCTGCCTGACAAGGAGGCCCTTCTTATCATCAACGAGCATTATGGAACAATATTCCATCCCAAAATCATTTGCCAGGGTATTTACTATCTCCTGACATATCTCTTTGGAATCGAATACCCCGCTGAGACGATCAGCAATCTTCTTTAGTGTGGAAAAGCTTGATACTGAATCAGGATATATCTTATTGACCTGATAATCTTCCAGTAAGGGCAGAATAGACTGATCCTGTTTCTTCTTGCTTTTCTTTACTGATTTCATATTAATGGTAGCTTCCATGTCTTATAGCACCCAATAATATATATTGTCAATATTGGAATTGTTACGATCCCGCCCAGCGAACAACGTGAGCGCTGAGGGGGAGGCTCCATCCGGCTTTGCCGGTGGAGGGGGCGACGCAAGCCCCTTTAATACTAGATATTACAATCTAAAAATCCTGCACCCGGGTAATAGGATGAAAGGTATCCTGAGGTCAGCCTCTTTGCGTCACTTATCTCCTTCATCTTTCCCGAAATACTGTCCATCGCTGCTATCAGATCTTTCATTAATCCTTGATCCTGGTGGATAATATCCTGCAACAGCGTCTTCATGGTTTCTACCTCTCTCCTGATCTCCGGATCAGGCAGATCAGATAGATTATAACCATCAACTGCAAGAAGACGAATCGACCTGTCTATCTCCATGAGCTCATTAATATGCACATCTCTTTTGTCGCCGAGGACAGACAGGACATCAAGGTCTTCTTTATTAGACTCATCTCGCATCTTCCCTGAGATATCTCTTATGCTCCGCAGATGCTCGTTTTTTTTATGAATAAGGGAACTGATCATAGTCTATTTAAAGTGGCTTGCGCGCCCCCTCCACCGGCAAAGCCGAAGCGAGCATCCGGCTCTGCCGGTGCAAGCGCGGGGTGTGGGGGCA
>CAZYNY010000132.1:0-7424 GCA_964648095.1 uncultured Nitrospirota bacterium
GCGGCCAATATTCGCAAACATGGCGGGATAGAATTTTCTCATGCGGCAACAGTGCTTGACGATCCCATGGCGATAACTATTGAGGATCAGCGGCATGGAGAAGATCGATTTGTAACAGTAGGAACAGACCTTTTGGGCAGAGTGCTTGTGGTTGTATATGCTTATGCCGGAGATGAAGAGATCAGACTGATTTCAGCCAGAAAGGCAAGCCCGAAGGAAAGGAGGGTTTATGAAGGAAGATAAAGCTATGCCTAGTGAATATGATTTTACCAGAGGCAAAAGGGGTGCGGTAATCCCTCAGCAAGGTAAGACAAGGATTACTATATGCATTGACACTGATGTTCTGGAGTGGTTCCGAGACGAAGCCGAGCGTGAAGGGCATGGTTATCAGACTGCCATGAACCAGGCGTTACGCAACTATATCAAGCAGGACAAGCGGCCAATTCAGGACATCATTAGAGAAGCTGTCCGTCAGGAGCTAATAACAGTCAGAAAGGCGGGCTAATGGCTCATTCCAGTGATGCGCTGGCAAAGAGATTTGGTTGCGTCTTTTATGATAACAATGCTATCTGTATTAAATATGTATAAGGGATGGGACTGTATTAAACTTCATTATTGAAAGACATCTATGCACCCTTCTTCTTTCGCCTCTTCTCCGCCACAACCTCAAGATGGCCTATCATGGCATCCTTAATCATCTCAAGGGCCTCCTCTATAGTATCGCCTTGAGAGACACAGCCTGGTAGTAATGGACACTCTATCCAAAAAAACCTCCATCTTCCAGATCTGGACTAAGGATAACGTCATAGGACTTCCTCTTCACTTAAACCATATGCAATGCAGTTGTATTCACCTTTGATTTCCTAGTGACCTAATGAACTGTCAACCCCCTGGGCATCAAGAAATTGCCAGAGACCTTCAAGGGATTTTTCCTTATTGCGATAGAAGGCGCTGCCACTAATACGCCAAAAATTCCAACCTGCGCGGCGTAACTGGGCTTCTCGACGTTGGTCATATTCCCATTTTTCTGGACCGTGCCAGCGGTCTCCATCACATTCAGCGGCAACACGATTTTTCTCGCCTTGGATTACAAGATCAATTCTATAGCTGGAATCGCTTGGAAAGGGACGGTACTGTGGGATTACCTTATACCCTTTCTCTATTATCTTTTTCCCTACCTCAATCTCAAAATCACTATCAGCTACCTCTCTCAGATGCTCTATTCCGGCTTGTATTTCTGCCAAAGGTGGATTTAAATACCACTTGAGGAGCTTGTATCTTACACATTCAGGATTTCTGATGTCTTCTAATCTAATAGAATGAAACAAGAAAGCCTGATCTCGTGCCCGGCTTGTCGCAACATTAAACCTTTGTCGATCGGCATCCTTCGATAATGAGGTAAATTGGGCATTTAGGACAACCACTAAAGAAAGAAACATGATATCTCTCTCATCCCCCTGAAAAGCATAAGCATCACCGCATATAATACGCCGTTCTTCCCGCTCCGTTTCATCAAGGTGCTGCGCGATTAATTGAGAAATGTATTTTGCCTGTTTTTCACCAAGTAGCGATATTACACCTATGGTGCGTTTTCTATTATCTTTACCACCTGTAAAATATTTTTCATCTTGGCAACACTTAACTAGTAATTCAACTAAAGCCTCGGCTTCTGGCTCATTGATATCATTATTATTTTTAAAACCATTTTCAATAAATACTGTTTTGATGGGAGGCTCAAGTAATTCATGGGGGTTTGGTTGTCTAAGAGGCTCGAGCTTGCCCTCGTAACTTGGGCACAATCTGTTATTGAACTCTATTATCTGAGGCACACAGCGGAAGTGTTCCGTTAAAAGTGTACGATTCATTCGTGGAATTGCCTTCGTGATCTCATAGAGGCTGTTATCTATAGAAAATGTCTGAGGATAAGGTATGTCAGAGATAAAATGTCGCATCTTCTCAAAAACCTTATCTCTGTCAATTCCTACATTTGATGGGCTGATCTGCTCAGGATCGCCAACAACTAAGACCTTCTTTCCTCTAAAAAGAACTGTCAATGCACGCATATCACACTGACTCGCTTCATCTATTATTATGACATCGAAAATTCCAGGTTCCGCAGGGAATGACTGAATAACCCGATGCAGGGGCATAATCCATGCTGGAACTGCACCAACAGCTTCTATCATAGCATTTGCGGCATCTCTTAAATAACGTGAAGCATGGATACCGGTTCCCTTTCCGTAGTGGCGCATTGCATCAGCCCAGGCAACCAATGCCCGATAATGATGGTCTTTGACATTTGCAATCTGCCTTTGCCATGTTAGGGTTGAAACAAGCTCTGTCAACTTTTCACGTTCTCTCTTTCTAGCACGCTCCAGACGATTCTGAAGACTTTCCACGCCTTCTTGGCCATGGAGGATACTCAGCCATTCGTTGAGACGCCGCCACCGCCATGCAACTTTCCAATCTTTTTCTAGGGCATTAGGACCAACTTCTTTTGCCCTTTCTGCAATTCTACTATACCAAACAGGAGCAACACCCTTAAGTCTATTTGAAAGGAATTGGAGTCTTTGTACCTTATTATGCAAGCCTGATAAACGCAGTAGTTCATTAAATATATCAAAAAATTTATCACAGGAAAGATTTTTAACTGCTTCTGCAAACTCTACCCATGATACATGGGCATTTTCTTTACCAGATTCCTCAAGTAGATATCCATAATATTCTGTAAATTGCTTATCAAGTTTTCGCTTCTCGATCACTGCACGTTGGCCATGCAAAATTTTCAGGTATTCTTCAATGGAAGCTTGTATGTGATAATTCCCGCTCTTGCACCCTAAATTCGAGAGTACATTTATTATCTTTTCAAGGAATTTGTCTTTCCACTCAATTACGCAACGAATATCATTAATATGGACATCAATATTTGCTAAGGGCATGGCCGCTGAAAGGTCAAAATGAGGCCCATTGACTGTCTTAATTGTCTGTTTCCAGATTGTATCAATCTTTTTTAAATAAGCATCATAAGAGAATTTTGCCTTTGCAACGTTGATTCTTTCGGTTGTTATGATAGGATAGCCATCGACTTTGACTGCATCAAATAGGAGTTTAGCTGGCTTTGTTAAACCAAGCCTTGTCAGCCAATTCGAAGGATTTCTACCATTTTCAACGCTCCGATTCAGCTCTTCTAATGCCGCATTAATTTCTAAAATCTCTAAATCATCATGTAAGGCGCTTATCGCAATCTGACAGCCCTGAATTTGTTGATATACACTCCATGCAGCATCCCTAACTGAAATACATTTTTTCAAAAATTCATGCCAATAATTATTTTGCCTTCTTTCAACAACCATTAATTCAAGGATGTCAGCTTGCCATGGCTGTCTAAGCCCTTGTAGGACTTGCAAGGCTTCTTCAATTAGATCCATTGCAATCTTGATCTCATCTGGAGATGCAGCGTCGAGCTTTTCCCAGTCAAGACGCATATTCTCTGTTTCACCTTCCAAGGCATTAAGCGAATGCCAGTGGGAGATCCTATTTGAAAAATCTTCCGGTGTTAGTAAGAGCTTTGGGTCGGGCATATGTTGGAGGCACGCATCTCTATCTTCAGGAGAAATATTTTGTATCAGGGCGCAAAGCTCTGTTAACTCTAAATCGGTAAGAGGTAGTTCTGTTTCTGGGGAAAGCTTATCTGGAAACCATGAATTGCTGGCCTCATTTTCAGAACATTCCCGTGCGGCTTGATGGGCAGTAATTATTTCATCTCCAATGTTAATTGTATAAGAATCAAGGGCAACCCATTCCTTAATCCGATTGCGAAGTACAGCTTGCTCCTCCCTTATAGTCCTGAGTTCTCTGCGCAAATTATTAATCTTGTGCTCTCCAACTTTACTATCTTTTTCGGCAAGCCTTCCTCCAATAGCATCAACTGCCTTGGTTAATTGTTTCTTTGCCTCAGTATCATTCCCTAATTGGCTTACACAAAGACATCTAATCTCACTAGGGATATAATCACGTAATACTCTCAAGGCATTTTCTGTCTGACTTGTAACAAGTATCCGCTTTCCGCTGGCAAGTAATGAGCTGACTATATTTGAAATAGTATGGCTTTTCCCCGTTCCAGGTGGGCCTTGCACAAGAACACCAAAATGTTTTTTGAGTTTGTCTGAAATTTCCCTTTGTTGATCATTATATTCAAGGGGTAGTAAAAGCTCTCCCTCATCTTCATTAATATCAACAGGGTCAGCAAAATCTTCAGGATTTGGTAATTCTTTAGATTGTGGATCTGCGACAAGAGAGCGAATGAAGGGTTGGATATCTGCTCCTTTATAAATTGCTTCAGCCACCTTTTTTGCATCGTCTACCCACAAACGGCGAGCTCTTTCGCGAACGAATATTAAGGGAGCATTATAAATAGCGGGGATTGGAGTAATAGCAGGACCGGAAACAGGCTCATCGGAATACAAATTTGTATTTTCAGCAGGCTCATTGCTCAAATATCCAGTAATATTTGCAGCAAGACCACGCATCTGAGTATGGTCCCAAGCATTCGGTGGTAACTCACTATCATTTATCTTCCGAGCCAATTTAATAAGTTCGTCCTTTAGAGGATATTCAAGATTTAATAAACAATCCAAATCTAACCTTGTTGGAATTGTTTGACTTGGAGAAAAAGATATGTTTCTTCCTATCGGATCAAAATCGAGGTTAAGAGGCGTAAGGATAAGTGGATGGTATACTATTTCCGTGAGGTTGCTTCCAGAGTTCCATGCCAGAAAAAGATGTCCCCACACGATTTCTATACGGTCACCTTCTACACTGAGTCTTTGATGTAAGGAAAACAGTTGATCGTAGAGCATATTTGCTTTGAATAAAGGCAAAATACGCGCAGACCATAAATTCCACTGGTTATTAATATACTGATTAAATGCAGCGACACGGGACTCATCTTCTGCGAATCGTTCTTCAATTTCACGCTCGGGTATAGGAACAGGCGACTGATCTCCTGGCAGCGTCTCATCAATCCAGCCATTTAGGATGTTGGGTATGGAAGGAATCTCCCCTTCATTAGATTCTCTCCATTTAGACCACAGGCTGATGTATTCATCTAAGGCATCGGAGCGCAATTGATCATCTTCAAATAAAACACGCACAATAATGGAAGACTTAGGTGATGGGGATTTAGTAGGATTATTTGATAAATCAACCCATTCCCTTAGAATTGTCGGCAAATCTGGTGGATTATCATAAGAGTGTTTAGATACCGAGAGCCAAACATCCCCTCCTGCTGATTCTATATGGTTCTCAGGTTCTGCATTGTTGTTTCCCGAATCAAATTCTTTGATCTTGCACTGAAAAGAAGGTATGAGATCGGCTTGCCACCAGAGTTCTGCACGGTATTTGGTTACATTTCGATCTACCGGAAGATCAATAGAGTAGACCTGGCTTATATACTCATACAGACGATGTGCTTTGTCCTTTGAAGACATATTAATTTCCAATGGTGGAAGTGTTGATTTATTAAAAAAGCCGCCATATCAGCGTTCAACTGACATTGCAGCTTTTGTTCAGTAACGATGCCTCCTGCAATGCATTTTGGCACTCATTTCATGGATCAAGGTTGTCCGTTTGAATCTTTTGAACTACTATGATATCAAAGTATATATAATCTTTCAATTGTTGGTGCGAGTTACAGATATATACGTCAGATCCTCTTATGACACACGCCAATCTATATAGTTGTTTATAATATAAAAACTAGTACCTTTCCTTAGATACCGACCAAATGTTTTCAGGTTAATGGTGTCAGACTCGACCATTGATATTCTAATTTAAAACTAATATCTTTGCGGCATGGCAAGGAAACCGAGGATTGAATTTGACACCAGTAAGGCAATGGAGCTGTCAATTGAATCAGAGAAAATAATTAATCAGTAGTGGGTCAATTTGAAATTAAAAAGATAACTTTCTTGTCTGTTGCATAATTAATCCATACCTAAGCGGGCAAGCAAGAAAACGAGACCTATAGATATTAACTTACTTGTTGCTATTGCGAGAACCTACGACGACCTCTTAAAGTTGCGCTTGACAAAAATTATTTAGGCCGTTATGATTGTAATATCACGGACGATATCATGGATCACCGAAAAATTCGTAACCTGAGGCGCCAACTTGAATCGTTAAGAAAAAAGGGTGAAATTTCAAGTCGGGAAATGGAAAAATTTGCAGGACAGGTAGGGAGAAAAAATTTGAACCAAAGAGGGAAGGAACCTTCATATATGAATGAATATTTGCCAAACAGTCTACCACTAAGTATTCCACATCATTCAAAGCCGCTTAAAAAGGGTACGGCACATAACATCTTGGATATATTAGAACAGGACATTGATGAATTGGAGGCAAAACTCCCTAATCAACTAGGAGGTAATGGCCATGCCTAAGAAAAAAGCAGTGGATTATTTAAAAGAACCATATGCAAGAATTCTTATTCCTGAAGAAGGCGGTGGTTTTTCTGCGGAAATTCTGGAATTCCCCGGATGCTTTTCGCAAGGCGAAACTGCAGATGAGGCTTATAGAAATCTTGAAGATGCAGCAAAATCTTGGATAGAAACCTGTTTAGAGCAGGGGTTAGAAGTACCTCCTCCATCAGCGAATCAAGGATATGGAGGGAAAATAGCTCTTAGATTGCCGCGTAGTTTACACCGACAAGCAGTAAGAATGGCAGAACGCGATAAAACAAGTTTAAATCAATTTATTGTAACAGCCATCGCGGCAAGGACAGGAGCTACTGATATGTATGATCGTTTACTTCAGAGACTAGAGCAAAGAATTACAATTAATGTGGGAAATATCCACTATACCCACTTTATCCATCAAAAAACAGGGTACGGGTCTGAAGTAATTGCAAAAGGAATTCCACACATAATTTCTATGACAAGAACACAAGGAAAGGAAAAAGAGCCTATAAAATATATCTTAAGTGAGGTACACAATGGCTGAAGCTGATCTGTATATGTTTAGCGTTAAAGAGATTGCAGAAGCGCTTATTAAGAAGCAGAATATTCATGATGGGATATGGGGTGTTTGTATTGAATTCGGTCTATTGGCAACTAATATCAATGCCCAAGGACCAACTGGAGAAGAAGCTTTATTGCCGGCGGCAATTATTCCGGTTGCAAAAATTGGACTTCGAAAATTTGAAAAAGAGAATTCACTTTCTGTGGATGCTGCTAAAGTAAATCCAGTATCAACTCCTACAAAGAAAAAAAAGGCAACCTCATAAGTGCCAGCTACCGAATAATAATGAGAGCAATGAGGGTCGAGTCTACACGTTTCACAGGTGTACACATCTCACAATCTCAATCGCTTCCTTACTCATTTTCGACAGTTGGAGCCGAGTTTTCAAAACCTCCCTTAATAAAATC
>CAZYNY010000133.1:0-7383 GCA_964648095.1 uncultured Nitrospirota bacterium
ATCATTATAACGAGATATTACTTAACTACCATGATTGCATGGGATACAAAAAGAGATAATCACGGCTTTACCCTCCTGGAGGTGATGATATCAATAGCCATTATTGCAATAGCATTTGTAGTCTTGCTGGGGCTTAGAAATAACGATATTTCAATAAATGAATACTCACGAAATCTCACTATGGCATCCATTCTTGCCCAGAGAAAGATCTCCGAGATTGAACTTGGAGGGTTCCCTGATCTGGGTGAAACAGGCGGGGATTTTGGTCAAGAGCCTCCTGGATTCAGATGGACAGAGATCGTCTCGCCAACGCCCTTTGACTTTGCAAGGGAGATAAGGGTTAAGGTCTCCTGGAAGTCAGGCGGCAGGGAAGATGATGTAGAATTTATTACATATATGGCAAATGAACAGTAAGGGATTTACACTCATCGAGATCCTTTTGGCTGTCGGGATACTCGGGATAATATTCTCAATGGTCTACTGGACATTTGACAAAACCTATGATGTAATTGAAGGGGTTCAAATGGAGACAGACAGGTTTAGATCTGTAAGGCTGAGCTTAAACAAGATGTCAGAGGAGATCTCTTCTGTATACTGGAGGGAGGAATACAAGGACAGCCTGTTTATTGGTGAGGATATTGAAGAAAATGGACATCCGAGGGATGCTCTGAGATTTATGTCTGCGTCCAACTATGGATCCTCTGCAGGCGGAAATGAATCTGATATGAATATAATCTCCTATTACCTTGAAAGGGAGGAAGAAGGGGAAACCTATAAACTTATGCACTCAGAGATTACAAATATATTCAGCGCCTCAGAGAAAGATCGTGAGGCATACGAACTCGGAGAGTCCCTGATCGGGCTTAATCTCCGATATTTCGATGGAACGGATTGGGTTGACAGCTGGAATTCCGATGAATTAAAGGCCGTGCCTCTGACTGTGGAGATAAAGATTATAATAAAAGACGCCGGCGGAACGGAGAAATCCTTCACAACTTTAAAGGAGATCCCTGTGGGAAAAAGGATCAAGAGGCCATAGGGACATTGTTTGTATGGCTTAGAAAGGCAAGACCAATAGCCATCTCACTGATTGGATACCTCCTTGTCACTGTCTCGGTCTTTCTTCTATTTTTGTATCTTGGATTTCCATTCAGGCTGATTGAAAAGAGGATCATCGGCCTTATTGAAGAAAAGACCTCCATAAAGTTGGATATAAGAGAAGCGCTGTTTAGGCCTCCGGCAATCTTTATCTGGAAAGGGGTAAGATTCAGCTCGCAGACTATCCCCTATCTGGACGGACTAAACCTGGACATAATAAATGCCAGGGTAAACATACTATCCCTGCTTAAAAGACGGATAGAAACCGATATTAAGGCACAGGGCGCCGGCGGCAACTTTCAGGGAAGATTGGTTGTCGGAAGGGATGAGAGGGGGATCTACTATAGTCTCAATGGAGGGGGCATCAACCTTGATCTTGACAGGATAATTCAAAATAAGGATGCAAGGGGTAATAATATCTCCGGCAGGATGAGGCTGGACCTGGACTACGCCTGGTCGGCAATCAGCCCTTCCTATGGAAAAGGTTTGCTGGATCTCGAGATTGCCGGTCTTAACCTGAAAAATATTGAGGTCAATGGATTTCCCATAAAAGAGATCCTCTTTTCCTCAGTAACAGGCAAGGTCGGTCTCAAAGAAGAGGTTGTAAATATCGAAAGGCTTATTGCCAAAACTAACGACATTGAACTTATAGGAAGCGGTAACATAATAATACGGAATCAACTCAGAGAAAGCATGTTAAATCTTACTTTTAATATAAACCGGAGGGGTGAGGGACCTATCGCATCACTCTTGACTCCCTTTACAGTCTCAAATAAGGGCAGGCCGATTATCCTTGCAGTGAAGGGAACCCTCGATCACCCGCTATACTATTTGAACGATATCCAATTGAACAGGTAAAATAGGACCAATGAAAATTACATGCCTTGATATTGGCCGTCATTCTATCAAAGTAATCGGGGTCAAAAAGTCTGCCTTCGGGATTGAGTTCACAGACCAGGAGGTGCTGCGGATTCCGCGTTCCGGCGCCATCCCGAAGGAAGAGACCTTAAAAGGGATCCTGAAGGAGGTCATTAAGAGAAAACAGATCAGAGAAAGAGAGTTGGCCGTCTCTCTCCCGTCCAATCTCGTGACCACAAGGATTATATCTCTCCCATTTAAGGACAAGGGGAAGATCTCCAGGGTCGCACCCTTTGAGCTCGAGGGACAGGTCCCATTTGAGACAGAGGATCTGATAACGGATTATCATATTATAAGCAGGGATCAGGCAGGATCTAACCTGCTTGTGGCAGCAGTTGAGAAGAGGCGGTTAAAAGATTTGCTTGGGATGCTAAGGGAGGCCGGAGTTGAACCGGGCCTTGTAGGTGCAGATCATATTTCCCTCTTTAATATTTCAAGGTTCCTCTTAAATGAAACAGGAGATTACGCAATAATAGACATGGGGGCAGCCAAGACATCTATCTGCCTTATAAGTAACGGTATCCCAAAGGGGGTGAGGACTATTCTTCTGGGGGGAGACCTGATAACAGATGTTATCAGGGACAGACTTTCAATAAGTCCTGATGAGGCTGAAAGGATAAAGCATGAGATGAAAGAAGACGAAAAGATTGGAGGCAGGATTTCTGAGATCATCCGCCCGCCTGTCCAGGCCCTCCTCGGAGAGATAGAAAAGACCCTGCATATAATGGAGGGTGGTGATATAGGAAAGATCACATCCCTCTATCTATGCGGCGGAGGGGCTAGATTAAAGGGCATAAGGGAGCTTGTCTCGGATCGGATCGGGATAGGTTCAGTGGAAATCCTGGGTCCCACCACGGGGTCAGGCCTCCCCGGCAGCAAAAAAAGACTCAAACATAAACCGGAAAGGGACGGCATAGATGAGGTCTTTTTCCCCGCCATCGGGTTGGCGCTCGGATACGTATCAGGGGAGAAGGGCTGCAATATAAATTTCAAGCAGGGTGAATTTGCAGGTGCAAAGGAAAAGAGAGAGACCAGGTCAAGGTTAATATACCTGGGGTCTGTTATACTCCTTATATTAATGGTCGCCTTGGCAGATATATATATAAAATACCATATAAAAGAGGAGCGCTATCAGAAGGTAAAATCAGAGGTCAGGACCGTCTTCAAGGATACCCTGCCGGAGATCAAGAATATAGTAGACGAGACATCCCAGCTCAAGGGCGCCAGGGAGGATCTGAGAAAAAAGGCGGAGATCCTCATCCGCAGCGAGGTAACGATGCTTGAGATCTTAAACCTCTTATCCGAAGAGATCCCAAAAGAGATCACCATAGATATATACGATCTGTCCATAGATCAGGATAAGGTAAGGATAGATGCAGAGACAGATTCATTTGAATCTATCGACAGAATAAAGGGAGGGCTAAAAAAGGGGCCCTTATTCAAAGAGGTAAACGTAAGTGATGCAAAGGTAGGGGCAAACCAGAAAAAGGTGAGATTCAGAATAACTATAGCTATGTCAGAAAAGGTTTGAGGGGGTAATTATTGATGGGGCTGCCCGGAGATCTTATAGAAAGGCTATCGCGAAGGGAGAAGATATTCCTTGCAGGAGGGGCTGCCTTTTTCGTTTTACTCTTATTATACGGACTGAGTCTGGGTTACTCCTATCTGACAGACAGGATTGATGTCAAAGAACGCCTGATACAACAGAAAGAGAGGGACTTAAAAGAGATCGTCACCATAAAGGATGACTATATTCAACTCCGGGATAGAGTGAAGGAAATAGATACAAGGTTAAGAGAGAGGAAGGAGTTTTCCCTCCTCTCCTTCCTTGAGGGTCTTGCCAACAGCAAGGATATCCGAACAAATATAGCCTACATGAAGCCTCAAACCTTACCGCTGTCCGATGAATACCGAGAGAGCATAGCGGAGGTAAAGATCGACAATATCCTGCTGAATCAGGCCATAGAGGTGATCTCTGCCATTGAAAACTCACCGAATCTTATCAGGATTAAAAGGCTTTCCATGAAGACAAGATTCTCAGATCCGAGCCATATGGATGTTATTCTGCTTGTTGCTACAATTGAGAAGATCTAGTCAAAACTCCCACAGGGCGATAAGGGCATTTTATTATGGAAGGTTGAGCCCCAGAATCTTCGCCGTCAATTCAGATCTGGAATAGATCTGCATCTTTTTGAAGACATCATGGAGATAATCCTTAACTGTCTGCTCGCAGATATTGAGCCTTGCTGCTATTTCACTATTTGACAACCCCCGGATAACCAGGATAACAACCTCCTGCTGCCTTTTAGTTAAATCATACCCATTAATTCTTAATATTATCTGCTCAGATATGGGCTTCATCCAGCATAATCAAATATAAGGGCTATCCCGATGACGCCTATGTTAAATTTATGATTTGGATTATACGATAATCTTGTATTCCATATCTGTCAACCCTACTAAAGTAGGTATTGTTATGAAGGATGACCCTCTTACAGATAATATAATATCCTGTTAGGTTTAAATTTATAAAAATATCAAGGAGTTACAAAAAACCTGTCTTAAAGAATTTACATAAATAACCTACTTTCGTAGTCTTGACAAGTAGTTTTGATCTGTTAAACTTTCAACTTAAATACGAATGAAGCAAACTTTTTGCTACCTATAGTTAACGACAAAAGAAAGTTGTCATTTCGAAGGAGCGGAGCGACTGAGAAATCTTAAGATTCCTCACTTCGTTCGGAATGACAGGCATTCAATGTCAACTTCTTTAAGACGTTTACTATAATTACTGCATAAATAATGTACCAAACCTTAAATAGCAAGGAGATATAAAAAGGGAGATATACCATGAAGGAGAAGGTAAGAGATGGTAAGATATGGTTTTTGGTATTACTTCTAATCGTCTTTATAGCAGGATGCGGAGGGGGGACAGACACTAATACTGTACCCAATACTTCAACCGATACCACGGCCCCAACAGGCACTATAAGTATCAATAGCGGCGCAGCATCAACAAATTCAACCACAGTTACCCTTGCGCTATCAGCAACAAATACAGTAGGTGTACAGGATACTACACCTCAGAGAGCCAAACCGCACCATCTGCCACAGCCACAGAATGGGTGGCTGTCACATCCACAACGAGCTATTCTGCTAATGTAACCTTCCAATTAAGTAGCGGTGATGGGACAAAGACGGTCTATGTCTGGTTTAAGGATGCAGCAGGGAATGTATCAGGATCAGCAAGTGACCAGATTACCCTTGCTACTTCTTCCGCTTCCCTGGTAGGGACATGGGGGGTCGGTGTCTTGCGCCACAGTAACGATGGTACATGGCTTTCCAGGATTGCCAAGCCGACATTTAATAGCGACGGCACAGGTTCTAGCACCCTACAGGAAAATAATAACGGAACAATCCAAAGCAGGTCAGATACCTTCACCTATACCTGGTCATTAAATTCTGACGGCAGCCTAACCGTAACTATGAACTTTGCGGATGGTTCAACCAGCACAGGAAGACGGGTCATCTCAGATGACGGGAAGGTTATGATATGGGATTGGACCGACCAGTCTGACAACCAGCGGTTACAAGTGGCTGTTAAACTCGATACAACAAAGACCTATACCAGTGCAGATTTGCAAGGGGATTACTATGCCCTCGGGTATCGTTACAAGTCGTCAGATGGAACATACCGGGGTTCATCAGGGATATCCAGCTTTGACGGTAGCGGGAGCAGGAGTACATCCGGCACGGACAATATAAACGGGACATTGTCCACTTTTAGTAATACAAAGACCTACTCTGTCAATTCCGATGGAAAATATTCTATTGACAGCGATCCGAACGGATATCTTTTGGGGAACGGGATCATGGGGATCGATAGTCACGTCAATACCTCTGATGTCTGGTCTATAGGCGGACTGCTCAAAAAACAGGACAAGACTTACTCCACCGCGGACCTTGCCGGGACATGGGCGTTAACTGGTTTTGGGGACGATCAGGGAACAAGTTTTCATGCCGAATTCGGTTCGATAACATGTGATAATAGCGGCAATTGTACCTCAAACGAAAAGTTCAGAAGCTCTGATGGTTCCGTCGGCTATGAAACCAATACCTTCTCAATATCTGTGGCATCCGACGGCAGCTTCGGCGGTTCGCTGGCTGCCGGCGCACCTTCATATGCAGGGGCCATCGGTAACAATGGAAATACCATCGTAATAAATGATAGTTTTGACCAAACCGATCTAAACGGCAGATTTATCGGTGTTGCCGTCCTATGCAGTAGCTGCTCCAATCTTGTGCCAGTATCTGGTTGGAGCAAGTATTTGGGTAACCCAGTATTCTCCTCTAGTGGATCGGGAGCATGGGATGATCCATTGAGGGGTGGTTCTGTGTTAATGGATCAAGATGAACAATCGAATAAATATAAAATGTGGTACGTAGGCGGAGCAACAGCTAACGATGAGGGCATGAGCATAGGATATGCTACGTCTTCAGATGGAATTAATTGGGTTCCATATTCAAACAACCCTGTCATGACTCATGGAAATACATGGGATATTAATGGTTTTAGTGGTATACACGTTATCAAAGACGGTTCGACATATAAATTGTGGTATGAAGGTATTGATAATAACGGAGTCAATCGAATTGGATATGCAACATCTTCAGATGGGATTAACTGGACTCCCTATCAGAATAATCCTGTACTATCTCCGGGAGTCAATGGATCATGGGATGATGAGGATGTAGGAGACCCATGGATTATAAAAGAGGGCTCAACTTATATGATGTGGTATTGGGGAGATGATCAACAGACTGATACTGATCAGATTGGTCTTGCAACATCGGCCGATGGAATTACCTGGCAACGTTCAGGCAATAATCCAGTTTTGTCCCCGACTCCAGCCATTTTGTGGGAGAATGGTGAAGGTGTGGGCTCTCCAACAGTTATAAAAAATGCATCAGGCTATAAAATGGCATATCATGCAGGTGACCAATCAGGGACTAGCAGAATCGGATTCGCAACATCTAGTGATGGTGTAACATGGAATAAAAACAATGATAATCCTATATTAGATATAGGCACTGGCAATGATTGGGACAGTGTGAGTCTCTTCCCTTCTTCATTAATTGATGATTCTATATATTTAAAGCTCTGGTACCTTGGGACAGATACTTCCGGGACACTAAAAGTCGGATTAGCGGTCAATCAATAAATGTAACTTGTCCATAGAAAAGTCATAAGTATCATCGTTCTGGGATGGTTTAACTTCTGGGTTCGGAATACGAGTGGAAGACTCCTTGTTGTTTACAAAGACGTGGCGCGGGTATTACCGGTACGCGGTGCTACGATGGTCCGCG
>CAZYNY010000134.1:0-7374 GCA_964648095.1 uncultured Nitrospirota bacterium
CGCGTCCAAGGGGCTGACCTCTGTAAAGATGTTCATTCCCCGATAATCTTTACCAACACCCGCTTTCTTCTTCTCCCATCAAACTCCCCATAGAATATCTGCTCCCATGGACCAAAGTCAAACCTTCCATTAGTAACAGCGACCATCACCTCCCTCCCCATGATCTGCCTTTTGAGATGGGCATCTGCATTATCCTCGCCGGTATTATTATGCTTATACTGGGATACTGGCTCATGTGGTGCAAGCCTCTCAAGCCAGACATCAAAATCTTTGTGCAGTCCAGATTCATCATCATTTATAAAAACAGAGGCCGTAATATGCATGGCATTTACCAGTACAAGCCCCTCTTTGATGCCGCTTTCTTTAAGACACTTCTCCACATCAGGGGTGATATTGATAAATGCCCTCCTGGTTGGAACCTCAAACCAGAGCTCTTTACGAAAGGTTTTCATGTATCTCTGAAGTTACCTAAAAAAGAAATATGATTCACGCAGCATGGCTTAAAGATCTGACTGAAACTATGTCTGCTGATTCAACAGGCCTGACATCCTTTTCTGAAATAGTTACTACAGCAAGTGTTCCGCCAGAGGCCTTTACAAATTCAACCTCTATGCCATCAGGCTCGTAAACCTCAACCACCGTACCGAGGTCGCCAGTTCGTAAACCCTGTCCTGGCAGGTCATGGAGCAACACTACACAATCCAGTAATTTATACCTCATTTTACTCTCCTTGTACCATAGACTTCCCTTAGGCACTGCTCCAGGTCATCCCCTACCCAAGTTCCAGCATATTTCAACAGAGCACGAGCAGTAGAACGCTTTGGAATAAAGCAGACTTCGCAAGGAATCTTTTCAGGACGTGAAGACGTGGCATTTTCCATTAAACCATTTTGTATATACCGAGGCTCTTTAAGCACTGTATTCCTCATATTGATCTAATAATCGTATATTTTAATTCATACTTGATGCATTAATATATCATATAAGACATTCTCTATAAAGAGATATTCTGTGCATAAGTAATTCAAGCATTGAAATCCCTTAAGAATTATACCTCCAATATCCTTTACATGTTAGGCTCGTAACTGGTCATGCTTAAAAGCATTCGTATACGGTTTCCTTCTAGACATAAAGATCCCAAATTCATGTTTTAACGCTTCTTCTTAGAACTGGACTTTTTTGTAATCTTCCATTTCTTTTTGGTTTTCAGGTCGTAAACATCCTCTCCATCTCTGACAAGAGTGGTCCCTTTGTATTTAAATGTCTTAACGAGGTATTTGATTACAGAAATAGGATAAAGAACTTCAAATCCTTGCACCTCTATCTGTTCTTTCTTTTTCGCAAACATGGGAAATATTAAGTCCTTTTCCATCCCATCAACCACAAAACCATGTGCCTTAAGAAAATCTACTGAAAATAGTTCTGTATGTTCTCCCGAATCTATTGAAACAGACTTAACTCCTCTTGGAAGACTCAGTATCTTTTTATAACGCCTTTTCAGATAGTCGATAATAAATCTTCTCGGATCAATAACAAAACCGGTCAGATACTTTTTCCCATTCTTATGAACATCTATCTCAAGGTATCCATAGTCGAATTCAAATCTTTCTTTATCTGAAATGGGCCAGTCTTTACCATACCAGTCCATTCTGTAAAATTTTGCAACTGAAATATGCAACTTATTTTTTTCTATAACTACATACATGCCTTCAATTCTTCCGGAGGGAACTGCCGATTACTTTATTTATTTCCCTGTCCATCTCCTTTTCAATAGTGATGATTTTTTGCTTTTTCCTTGGAGCCCACCCATGCTTATGAGGCTTGCATAATGCACACCCCTTTGATTTTTTGTCCTTGTAAACTTTTCCCATACTATCTCTTAGTTTGATTCCGAAAGTAAGAGGACATATTATTTACCAATCATCCTCTTTATCTCCGAAATCTTCTCCTCTGCCCCCTTTCTTCCTCTGGCTATTAGGAGGTCTGCCTTATCAAGGTCGATTAGTGATATACCTGTGGCATCTACCTCGATTACTGCATCTGCAAACCTCCGCTCTCTAAGCGCATTCATACGTGCGAAGAGAGAGATGAAGTGTATGCCGATTTGAAAGACATTATCAAGTTTGGCTGAATCTGTAGCCCCGAAGTTTACATCAACCCCTATTACATACCTTGAGCCAAGATCCTCTCTTGCAACCAGCACCGGTAGCTGACTTGAGGCCCCGCCATCGACAAGCATCACACCGTCTATCTCTGTCGGGCTAAATATGACCGGGAGGCTGCAGCTTGCCTGTACTGCCCTTGCAACAGACCCCTTACTAAGCGCTATCTTCTCCCCATCACGGAGATTCGTTGCCGTGACCGCAAGCTGGATCTCAAGGTCATCAAAGGTGATATCACCGATTATCCCCCTTACAAATCTATATATTTTATCACTTGATATCAAACCCCTCTTTGAGAATTTCGTCGTCAGGACATCCCGCCATTTGATCCCCTTTGCTATGCTCTCCATCTCTTTAAGACTCACTTTGCCGCTTGCGTATAACGCCCCAATTAAAGCGCCACCGGATGTCCCTGATATGGCGTCTATCCTGATACCCTCCTGCTCAAGGACCTCCAGCACACCTATCTGACCGATGCAGCGCGCTGCCCCGCCGCTCAGTGCAAGGCCAATTATGTTTCCATTTGTCTCCGTAAAGTCTCCTTTAAATCTTCTGGTGGGTGTGATGGAAGGGGTATCTTTCCACCCCATCGCACTCAAACTGGATCGCTGTGTGGCCTATCCTGTATTTTTGACACAAAAGGAAGTTTATCCGCCTTAGCAGATGCATCGTATCGCTTATGTGCATATTCTTTATCGATAAGTGGGCGCTCAAGGCATACATATTAGATGTTAATGTCCATACATGAAGGTCATGGATATCCTTGACCTCGTCAATAGCCTTGAACGATTCAGTCAATTCGTTTAGGTCAATATCTTTTGGTGTGGCCTCAAGCAGGATATTAATAGACTCCTTTATTAACTGATAAGACCAGATAAGAATAGCGATGGAGAGGAGGATGCTCAAGATAGGATCAATAATCATCCACCCTGTATAGTATATGATGAGGGCTGCTGCCACAACTCCAACAGAGGATAGGGTATCACCGATCATATGGAGGAATGCCGACCTTATATTTATACCTCCCCGGTCAGATGATGAAAGGATGTAGGTCGTTACGATATTGACTATGAGGCCCAGAAGGGCAATAACGAACATCTGAAGACTTGCGACAGGCAGCGGGTTATAGAACCTGGCATACGCCTCATAAATGATCCCTGCTGTAATCAACAATAATGTCACACCATTGAAGAGCGCTGCCAGTATCTCCAGTCGATAAAAACCGAAGGTCTTCTTCTCAGTGGGCGGCCTCATGGCAAAGATGGTTGCAAGAAATGCGATGGTAAGGGCAAGGAGATGGGTCAGCATATGCCCTGCATCGGAGATTAAGGCAAGGCTATTCGTGAGGAGACCGCCTACTATTTCAACAACTAACATCAGTGCGGTCATGGATGATGCGGCCATCAGCCGTCTCATTTCGCTCCCCTTTAACAGATGGGCCGAATTGGCCGGATCATCATCATGATGGTCATGGCCGAAATCAAGATCACACTGGTGTTCATGGGGGTGGAAGAGTTCAGTGTCGTGATGGTGATTATGACCGGCCACTTTTAGCAAGACTCCATGATAGATACCGTTATGTATGTGCCTGTTCCTGCATGGCTATGGATAAGGCCCCGCTTTGCATCCTTTACCTGGAGCGTGCTATTTCCAAGGTGTTTTTTTATCGAACCCTGCAACTGCCAGAAGGCAAAGACCGCCTGCATCAGGCCCGTAGCACCAACAGGATGACCGCAGGCAAGAAGGCCCCCGGATGGATTGACAGGTATTTTTCCCTGGTCCTTAAGTTTTAATTCATAATCTATTCCCGGCATAAACGGTTTACCTGATTCTACGAAGCGTCCGCCTTCCCCATATTTGCAGAGCCCAAGATCCTCATATGTCTGTATCTCTGATGACGTATAGGCGTCATGGAGCTCTATAAAATCTATCTCCTCTATAGGGTTTTTAATCCCTGCCATCTTATATGCCAGTTTTGCGGCAGTTCTGCCACCCCTGAAAGAATGCACCCCGGGATATTTGAGATCCTTATATTCGGCCTCGGATTCATGTGGAAGGAGTATCACCTTTCCATGCGGCCTGTCCGACATCCTCATCGAGTCTGTACCGCAACCAACCCCTGAGATCCGGACAGGCCTGTCTGTAAGCCTGGAAGCCATCTCTTCAGAGGCAAGGAGACAGCAAGCAGCGCCGTCCGACATAGTGCATATATCCAGCATGGTCAACGGAGTTGATACCATGGCTGATGACCTTACATCCCCAACCTTGAGCCTCACCGCGGACTGGGCATATGGATTGTAGATGGCATTAGTATGATTTTTGACAGAGACCATGGCCATCTGCTCTACTGTTGTGCCGAATTCATACATATGCCTCTGAACCATCATGGCGTAATATCCCGTATAAAATCCTCCTACGGGGTAATCAAAGTTGGTATCAGATGCATGGGCTATAAATTCATTCCCTTTCCATGTATTTACCCTCGACATCGTTTCAAAACCAAAGGCAAGACAAAGATCCATCCGGCTGGAGGCAACCGACTCCCAGGCTGTCTGGAAGCATAGGCCGCCTGTTGCGCCGCCGCCTTCAATCCTCTTTGAAGGCTTGGGGCAGAGGCCCAGATAGTCCTGAACCATGATTGCCGCCATTAGCTGCCTTGTAAAGTGATCCGAGAAATAGGACCCGACAGATCCGTCGATCATATCTATGGTCAATTCAGGTACGTCCTTCCTGGCATAGTCGAATGCCTCTTTGACCATCATCCTGAAATCCTTTTCCGAATGTGCCTTGGCAAACTTCGTTATCCCGCCAGAGACCATATAGACAGGACGCATCATCCTGCACCCTTCTCCATATTACCCATTCCTTATCCCCTTCACAAAATCCACTATCTCCTTTAAGCCGGCGCCTGGAGTGAAAAGCTCTCTGACCCCCTTTTCTTTAAGAAATTGTACATCCTCATGGGGTATTATACCTCCGCCAAAGAGAACAATGTCAGATACCCCTTTCACCCTTAAAAGATCCAGGATCTTGATAAACAATGTGTTGTGAGCCCCCGAGAGCACAGATATCCCGATCGCATCTACATCTTCCTGGATTGCAGCGCCTACGATCTGCTCAGGCGTCTGATGGAGGCCTGTATATATCACCTCTATCCCGGCATCTCTTAGGGCGGTAGCCACCACCTTTACGCCCCTGTCATGTCCATCAAGGCCTACCTTCCCTATAAGGGCCCTGATCTTTCCACTCTTTACCTTGTCCGGTCGTTTCATAACTTTTCTGCCTGAGCCGGGTTATCCGGAAAGGTATGATTACAGCATGGCATACAAAACCACTGATTCCTGCCGTTGGACTTTGCATGCAAAAGTGCATCATCAGCGCATTTTATGAGCTGATCTTCATCTTTACTGTCGTGGTTCATGCAGACCCCAAGGCTCACCGTTATATTCATATAAATCTCATTAAACTTAAAGCAATGTCTGTCAACAATATCCCTTATCCTCTTCACAAGCCTGACTGCCTCCACCATATCGGTATTAGGGAGTAGTATAGTAAATTCATCCCCTCCAAACCTTGCTACAATATCGATTGCCCGGACAGATTCCTTCAGGATGCCTGCAAGCTCCTTTATCACATAGTCGCCGGCAAGATGACCATGGGTATCATTAATCTGCTTGAAATTATCGATATCCAGCATAATGCATGAAAGGACCTGATCGTATCTGGCCGCCCTGCCTACCTCTTCCTTCAGGCGTTCATGCAAAAAACGTCTGTTGTAGGCGCCTGTCAGGTCATCCGTGATAGACAAAACGGCCAGCCGGCTGTTAGCCTCTTCTGTCTTTTTTACCTGGGCAGTCAGTTCCATTGTCCTCTCCTCAACGGCCTTCTCCAGCTTGCCGGCATACCCCCTCAGGTTCTCCTCAAGTTTCCTTCTGTAACTTATCTCTTCTTCGAGCCTCTTCGATTTTTCCCTTGCAAGTTCATAAAGCCTTGCATTCTCCATCACAACTATATCCAGACTACCTTCGGGGGCCGGGATATTTGGTCTTATCTCCTCCCAGCAGTCTACCCGATCCTGATCAGGATGGAATTTTGTATCATGCAGGAAGAGGGTGCATCCATTCTGATGGAGGAAATCCAGAATAATTGCATTTATTGGGCAGGATATAAAGGGATTTTTTGTCTCAGAGTAGAGCTTTTCATATGCCTTGGCCCCCCTCAATCCGCGCCAGACCGAATGGACCACCTTTTCATTATTAACATCCTTTTCAAAGACAAGATCCTTTACAAAACCCCTCGTCATAAAGACAGAGACGACCTTCTGGATGGTCTCTTCTGCGGTATTCTCATATGACAGGTCTATACCCTCGGCCTCAAGATATTCCCTTATATGCCTCCCGACATCAGCCAGCATCATCTCTGATGAGTATGCATCATACTTGGCAAGGACCATTCCAAAACTATATATAACCGCCTCATACAGGATCTCCTGGAAATTCCTCTCCTTCATTAATCCCCTTCCATAAGATCATGCATACTTAATCTCTTCCACCATATACCTGTTATTAGTGCTTCTTACCTTCCCGGCCTTTATCTTCGGGTCATGATCGAGGAAGATAGTCCAGTCCTCATCCATGGCGCGCGCCAGTAACCACCTCTTGGTCTCAAGCGTAGTAAGGGGATATAGGTCGTAGGCCATTATGTATGGGAGGTGGAGGTGGGGTGCCATTGGTATCAGGTCGCCTATAAATAGACCCTTTTCACTGCCGGCTCCGATCGGGACAGCCTGATGATGCATCGTATGGCCCGGTGTCTTTAAGAGATTTACCCCCTTTATTATCTCAACATCACCGTCTATCAGCTCAAGGCACTTAGTCTCTTCAAGGGGGAGAAAGTTCTCCTTTAAATATGTAGCCCTGGTCCGCTCATTTGGGTTAAGGGCAACATCCCATTCCCCCTTCTGCGTGAAATATCTGGCATTGGGAAAGGTCGGCGCTACTCTACCCTTCCCGTCACGACAGGTATTACCTCCGGCATGATCAAAGTGGAGATGTGTGTTTATAACTATGTCTATATCGCCCGGCTCCAACCCATATCCCTTCAGGGAGTCAAGAACTGACGACCTCCCCTCCATCCCATAAATGTCGCAAACCTTTGCATCGTTCTTCCTCCCTACTCCGGTATCTATAAGTATCCTCTTCCCGTTACCTGT
>CAZYNY010000135.1:0-7354 GCA_964648095.1 uncultured Nitrospirota bacterium
CCCCGCCTTTTAGGCTGGGGTGATTGGAACTTCTCACTAAAGGCGAGTCGATTAACGCTCGTGATTGAAAGTGCTACGAGCTATGCCCGTGGGTATCTACTAGAGTATTTAAAGATATTCGATATGGACCTGGCAGCGTAGGAGGGATACAAAATTTATAATGAAGGAGGTAAAACCTATGAATGAATCTGAAATAAAAGAGGAGATCTGGCAAACTATTCAGGCCTTGAATCGGGCCTGGACAATAGAAGGTAATGCGGATGCGCTCAAAAACTACTTCCACAGAGACATGGTAGCGATTATTCCTACTAACCGTGAGCGTCTTGAAGGAAGAGATGCCTGCATCGCCTCCTGGAAGGCCTTTGTCGACGCAACAAAGATCAATAACTGGAAAGAAATTAACCCTAAGGTTCAAATCTATGATAATAAATTCGCAGTAGTTACCTACTTTTTCGACATCTCCTTTGATATGGGGGGAGAGCCCATTAAAATGGGCGGAAGAGACATGTTTGTGCTTGTAAAAGAGGATGGAAAATGGTGGGTCGTTGCAGATCAATTCTCCCCCTATCCGCAGCGATAAGGAATAGGTCTCATAATGTCATAACAAAGAGGAAGACAAGTGAATGTATACACCCTCGTCGAGCGTTCCCCAACTATTGAGGAATATCTGATATTGCGCAAATCGGTTGGATGGGAGGAAATCGATATCGAAGGAGTAGAAATTGCTTTGCAAAACTCTCTTTTCTCGGTATGTATACTATATAAGGATAAGGTCATCGGTTGTGGAAGGGTTGTAGGTGATGGCGGCATCTATTTTTATGTTCAAGATGTTATTGTCCTGCCGGAATTCCAAAGGAAAGGGATAGGCAAACTTATTATGGACTCCCTGATGAATTATCTCAACTCCAATGCACCAGGCAATGCCTTTATCGGTTTAATGGCAGCAAGAGAAACCTCCAGTTTTTATGAGCAATATGGCTTTACTATAAGAGACCCTGATAGACCAGGGATGTTTAAAATATGGAAGAAATAATGGACGGATTCCGATACTTTATTGTAGATGTCTTTGCTAAAGAACGATATACAGGAAATCAGCTTGCTGTAGTAATTCTGTCTAAGAATATCTGTGATTCTGAGATGCAAAAGATCGCTTGCGAATTTCATTTTTCAGAGACCTCATTTATCTTATCAGAAACCATGAGAGATGATGGCTTTGATGTTAGGATATTTACCCCATTTGAGGAAGTCCCCTTCGCCGGGCATCCTACATTAGGAACCGCATTTATCATTAGAAATGAACTACTAAATAGATCTGTTAATAAAGTAGTTTTGAATCTGAAAGTTGGTAAGATTCCTGTAACCTTTGAAAGAAGTAGAAATCTTGAGATCCTTTGGATGAAACAGATCAATCCAATTTTTGGAAATATCTATGATAATAAAGAGATATCAGGATTAATCGGGATCAATGAATCTGATATAGATGATCGGTATCCTATACAAGAAGTTTCAACAGGGATACCATTTGTGATAATACCGTTAAAGACATTGATGGCTGTAAAGTCTGCCCATACTATAAAAGAGAGATATCCGATTGTCTTCAAGGACGAAAAGGCAAAGCCGCTCTTTATCTTTTCACCCCAAACGTATAACAGGGAAAATCAGATAAATGCACGGATGTTTGCAGACCCCTTCGGGATACCGGAAGATCCTGCTACCGGAAGCGCAAATGGGTGTCTTGCCGGATATTTAGTCAAATATAAATATTTTGGCTATAATAAGATCAATAATATATCAGTTGAGCAAGGATATGAGATTGGAAGGGAATCGTTGTTGTATCTGACGGCAGAAGAGAAAAAAGGATCTATTGATGTTTATATCGGCGGAAAGGTTTTTAAGGTAGCCGAAGGGAAATTATTTGGGTAGAGGAAGAGCCTAGATTTGTAACCAAAAATTCTCTGATGTCGCTCAAAGGTATGGCAACAGGCCCAGATTATGCGCAATTACTTGATTGATTTCAAGGAGATAGATTGGGAGATCCCAGCGCCTGGGGACTCGAGAAACCTTAGCCTCTTTTAAAAATCCATGGTTTTTTCTTGAGACCTCAGAGGAATATAAATCACTATTTGAGAAGGTAGGCTTCAACGTTCTATTTTCAAAGATAGATGAAGTAAGAACATCCCACACGCCAGAAGAGGTCTTCAAGGTCTTTGAATCCGGGGCGGCAGCAGGCTACCTTAATCAGGATTTTTATGAAGTAATTATCAATGAGACCTATATTAAGGATTTTAGGCATATAATAAAAGATGCTTTTTTGGAACAGGCCAATGGAGAGGGCTTTGTGGAACTATTATTCAATCGGATATATCTGGTGGCGATAAAGGAGTGAATATGGATAGGAATAGAAAAAAGGCGATTGTAATCGGCGCTACCTCAGGGATCGGGAGGGAACTGGCAAAGATATTATCTCAAAATGAATATATCGTAGGGCTGGTAGGTAGAAGGGTCGAGCTCCTATCTCAGCTTCAGCAAGAGATCCCTGCCACTACATATATTAAGCGGATTGATGTTACCAGGACAGCCGAGGCGATGAACCTATTGGATGAGCTTATCAGGGAAATGGGTGGGCTTGATCTGATTGTGATCAGCTCTGGTGTCGGCTTTATAACCCCTGATCTGGACTGGGAAAAGGAGAAAGAAACAATTGAGGTTAATGTGATTGGTTTTATGGCAATGGCAAATGTTGCTTTTAAACACTTTTTAAAACAAGGCTCAGGCCATATTGTCGGTATCTCATCTATTGCCGCCCTAAGGGGTGGAGGTGAATCGCCCGCATACAATGCAACTAAGGCCTTTGTTTCTAATTACCTTGAGGGACTAAGGTGTAAGGCAATCAATATGGGGATCCCTATTACGATTACGGATATTAAACCGGGTTTTGTAAATACTGCCATGGCAAAAGGAGGCGGGCTATTCTGGGTTACACCTGTGGAAAAGGCCGCCTGGCAGATATGGAAGGCTATTGATAATAAAAGAAAACATGCCTATATTACAAAACGATGGCGGGTAATAGCATGGCTGCTTAAAATTATGCCTGATTGGATTTATAATAGGTTATAAAATTGTTTTTGATAATGACCCGAATCTCTCAGTTTACACTCATTGTTATAGTTATTTTTTCCCGATGACATTTACTATTAAATTAGCACACTCAAAAAATTTAATTTACATTCGGGACGATAACCGGTTTACTCATGCTCTTACCAGTGCATAGACATGGAGAAGGTGACAGTAACTTGAAAGAGCGGGCAAAAGATTAAGGCATGAAAGACGACTCCTTCAAGGAATTTATCCTTGATCAATTATCTGGTTTCGAAGGGATAAATTGCCGGGCCATGTTCGGCGGTCATGGGATATATTGTAACGGAAACTTCTTCGGCATTATTCACAAAGGGAGGCTCTACTTTAAGACAAACGATAAGACCCGCCCTGAATATATAAAAGAAAGTATGAAGCCCTTCCGGCCCAATTCTAAGCAGACCTTAAAGAACTATTATGAAGTGCCGGTAGATGTAATGGAAGACCCGGATAGGCTTGCAGATTGGGCCGTGAAGGCTATCAAGATTTAGCCTCATACCAATTTGCCTTCATTCGGCAACCAGCGTTGGCTTCGTCGCCGCCTTGGTACCCTGTCGAATGCGAAATGGTATCACGCTCTCCAATTCTCGATCAACAGACCAGAAATTCTGCTGAAATGGCCGATATTATTTGTTACCAGTGTTCCTTTGGAGACCATGTCCAGGGAGGCGATAAGAAGGTCAGCATCATCAATTACTTGGCCCTTTTGTTCAAGCGCGGCTTTGAGCCTTCCATAAAGGGGAGCCACATCTGAAGAGGTTTGTATTACTTTTACTTTTTCACGCAGACCTTTTAATACTTCAAGATTCTTATCCACCCTTGTTGATTTGTAGGCCCCGTAGAATAGTTCGCACTCCGAAATCACGGTGATAAAAACATTTTCCATACCTGCTGCCAGTATTTTCTTTTCAATGTTCCTATCCCCTTTGAGCCAATAGATGCAGGTATCGGTATCGAGGATGTATTTAGGCAACCTCTTTTCTCCTCCTTGCAAACCACTTCCTGCGGGTTTTAATGTCTGCAATTATTGCTTCTGCCTTTCGCGTATCCTCCCATGCCCCGCAGAGACCTGTCTCTTTGATCTCCTTTTTCTCTTCCGCTCTAGAAAGGTATCCCTCCACCAGATCTGTCACCACCTCTTTAATCGTCCGGTGATGAAGTGTAACCTTTTTTTTGAGTTCCTTATGGATTTCATCAGGCAGTTCCACGATTAGCTTTCCCATACCATTTACCTCCTTAGGGAGAAGAATATATAAATATTGCAATATTGTCAATATTGAAGACATCGACTTAACAATGATAACTAGGAAGGATGAAGAAGATATAGCTCATGAAACATTGTATGCTGAGGCAACCGGCGCTCCTCGTTCATTCCAGATTGGACTAGCTAAAAAGACGATGGCTAACACCGGGTTTCATCTGACACAGTCAAATCACACAACCGAATTTGTGTTTCCCTGGTTTAAGGTTTCTAATTTTCATTTCTATTCTATAGCATATTATTCTAATACCTCAGTATACCTAAAACAATCTATCATATGATCATTTACCATGCCTACTGCCTGCATGAAGGCGTAGCAGATAGTGGGGCCCACAAATTTAAAGCCCCGTTTTTTCAGATCTTTGCTCATGGCATCGGATTCTAATGTAGTTGCCGGTATATCTTCGAGGGATTGGAAATTATTTTTGATGGGTCTGCTATTTACAAACTGCCAGATATATTTATCAAAGGAACCAAATTCTTTTTGAATTTCTATAAACCTCCGGGCATTTATGATTGCTGCCTCAATTTTTAGAGGATTCCGTATAATACCAGGATCAGCTAGCAGACGATTAATATCTTTATCGGTATATTGGGAGATTCTTTTCGGATCAAAATTATGAAACGCCTTTCGGTAGTTTTCGCGCTTCTTAAGAACTGTTTCCCAGGTCAACCCAGCCTGGGCGCCTTCCAGGACCAAAAACTCAAATAGTTTACTATCATCATGCACCGGCACACCCCATTCCTTGTCGTGGTATTCGACCATTAAAGTACTATTAGATGGCCATGTGCAGCGTTTTTTGGTCTTTGTTGTCATGGATTTGAATAAAAACTCTGATAAGCAATATTTACCAGACACCACACATAGGGGGTCACAGCACATAGGGGGTCAGTCACGCACACATAGGGGGTCAGGTCTAACACATAGGGGGTCAGGTCTACACATTACACAACATTCCATCTATCGCAAATATCTTTTATCTTTTTATTCAGCTTCTTATCCTTGTCCAGTAATGCAGTAAACCGTCTACTTGTCTGTGATACGGCTGATTCTCCTATGCCAAAATGCCTTCCAATCTCTCTTAATGTCCTACCGCTTGATCTATGACATAGATAAATAGCAGCCTTCTTTGATAACACCTCATTCTTCCCTAATGCCGCTTCAACCCATCTTATGATTTCCTCTATTTTTGTCTTTGTTAGCTCTCTTAAGGCAGGTAGATTACGGTCTTTTTTCTTGCCGCTTAAATATTTGTCCTTTATCTCATTAACGAATAGAGTCCCCCCTAAGATGGTTGATGCAACTGTTTTTCTTAACGGGCTATCATATTCTTTGTCTATTTGGGCATTAACAAATTCGCTGTATTTCTTCTGTCTGGCGGTTTTATCCTTCCCGAAGTAACCAAGAAGGAAATCCATTGTAAGCCATTTGGGTGCCTTTTTCTTGCCGATGTAGTATTGATAGCTCGACCATTGGTATTCCTCCGGTCTTCCTGTAATAGCTGCGCGGACAGGATTTAGATGAATGTATCCGGATAGCTCACCTTTATATTCATCAGCTTCCACAAGTATTGCTTTATATCTTCCTTGAAAAAGATGTCCCGCCCTTTTTCTTTTTGTATTATAGTATGTTGTATATGCGCCGTTTATATGCCTCATTATCTGAGAAAGGTTTCCCATGGGTGTCTCGAGTAAAAGGTGATGGTTGTTCATGAGGACACAACTGTGAAGGATGATTCCATAGCGGTCATGATAATCTGAAAGCATCTCCAGGAACCTTATCCTGTCTTTATCGTCAATGAATATATCTTTTCTTTCGTTACCACGGCTTGTAATATGATATAAGGCGCCTGGATATTCTATCCTTAAGGGTCTACCCATGGATGCATTTATATCATTTTGTATATATTAAGTCAAGTGTCAAGACCTGACACCTTTGTTTTGCCCTCAATAGACATTACTATTAGCCATTTTTATAAAATTGTCAAGGATTTTTTGCAGCTGTCCGAATCTCAATTGTCTCACTTTTCAGAATTCAACTGTCCCTGCCTACCGGCATGCAAGTTGCGGTAAAGCCTTCAGATCGTATGATTACGATAAGAACCGATAGCCTCCTAGATTTGAACCTTTTAACTCTCTCCAAATTAGATTGCAATTGCCTCTTTAAACTCCTCAACTTCTGTATTTTTTTGTTCGGCATTCCACAGATCCAATTTAGTCTGCATGTATAGCCAACTTTCAGGTGTTGTTCTCGTAGCTTTACCAATCCGAACTGCCATTTCAGGACTTAGAGAGGCTTTACAATTCAGTAATTCTGATAGGGTCTTTCGAGTTATTCCCAACCGCTTGGCTGCTTCTGTTACAGTTAGACCCAGGGGCTTTATGACATCTTCCCGCAAAACCTCTCCAGGATGAGTCGGCTTTCTTTTTCCAATCATTTTAACACCCCCTTTAAATTCTTAATGGTAATCGCGATAATCCACATCTATTACATCACCGCCCTCAAAACGGAAAGTGACTCGCCAATTACCGCTGACCCAAACTGACCATATACCTTTTTCCTTTCCTTTGAGCTCATGCAACCTATACCCGGGTAAGTTTAAATCTTGTGGTCGCACAGATGCATCTAAACGGTCTAGAATCCTGCCTAATTTGGATACATGTTCCTCATTTATTCGACTTCGGTCACCATTGTAAAAAAACTTTTTCAACCCCTTGTGTTTAAAAGATTTAATCATTCAGCATTTAACTTTCAACTATAATAACATGTAACCTGTAACGTTGCAAGTGATATATTTTTTATTGCATATTACCGTTATAGAAGTAATATCGTCAATTAGCAGGCTGTTGAAAAAGACCCTATTTGTCATTACGAGAAGCGATTTTTGCGACGAAGTAATCTCTAACCTATTGATTTATATAGAAGCAAGATTGCTTCGCTTCGCTCGCAATGACCAG
>CAZYNY010000136.1:0-7344 GCA_964648095.1 uncultured Nitrospirota bacterium
TCAAATGCCTCCAGGACTTCCATGGAGTCCTCTGCTACCAGGGCCGACTCCTTGGTTAAGGTTTTTTTTAGCAGCCTCCGTTTCCAGAGTTTGTTATACAGATTGATCGCCTCGTTAAAGTAGGCATTTCTCGGCCTTCGGTTCTTCCGGAGTATTTCCTCTGCCTCCTGAAAGACCTCGTCCTTTAATTTCAAAGAAAGGGCTTTAGACATAGCATCCCTCCTGTAAGGGTATCACCAAGAGGATATACTATTTGATCTGAAATTGTCAACAAGCCGTCAGGCCACGTATATCTCTGGGTCTATTAGCGCCATCGATAATATTTTCCGCAAGAATGTCAATATGCTCAATGGTTCTGGCGGCTCCATTACTGATGAAGGCAGACCCTTGCCTCATCCCTCAATAATCTCCACATTTGCCCTCGGAATAGTAACGCGCCTGCCATCAGGGAGTTCAACCTCAAGGACCCTTACCTTGCTCCCGGTCTCTATAGCTTGAAGCTCATGGGGAAGCGAGGCTATCTTCCCAATCAGGCCGAAGTAGGGTTCCCTTATTATCCTCACAGGATCGCCGATAGAAAGCCCAACCCTCTCCGTCTCCAGATCAGCAGTAATCTCCTGACTCCTGACTCCTGACGGCTCGACTGAGCTCGCCGAAGTCTCCTGACTCCCTGCCATCGGTATTATAATCTCGGGTCTTATCACACCTGCCCTTATCTGTGTTGCGCCGGATATAGATGCCTTCTGTCCAGCCTTCTCAGAAAGAAGATCAAATGTCCTTGCTGCCATCCTGATCTTTCCGAACCCCTCGGTTATAATCAGAGTCAACCCTATCTCCTCCCTGCCCGTAATAGCAACTCCGAGATCATAGCCTAATAACCCCTTCAGATCCTTATCATGGATACCACCAACAATAATCCCCTTTACGCCAGCCTCTCTTGCCTTCTTTATCGCCTCCCAATCGATAAATGAGCCCCCAACAATTATCCTGTCCTTGAATCTGGCATCTATCATCTCTTTTGTGAGGACCTCACTTGGATCTTTTACGGCCATCTCAATAATCCCGATGGTCTCACCTCCCACACCAAATATACCCTGGATAAATGAGCAGAGGGTCTCGACAATTGCACCCTGCCCCTCAATTACTTCCGCTACCTGCCCGTCTATATAGGCCATCAGGTTCAGCGGTCTTGGCGGCTCCCTTAACAATACCTGTCCTGTAACATTAGATATATTCTCAATAAAGCCGTTTATGGGTGATCTTACCTGGGTCTTAAACCAGCTTATCATTGGCCGGTTTTCTGCGATCACCTCGTCTTTACTGACAGGGCCTCCCTCTTTTTTTAGCATAATCTCCCTGATCTCGGAGGGTGTGATGCCGAGCTGATTAACCACATTTACAGTATAGACCTTCCCAGGGAGGTCAGTCTTTGCCACGATCCTTGAGGAGTCTACCTCCTCTCCATTCTTTACAAGGACCTCGCCCGGTATGGGAAGTATCCGCCTCTTACTTATATGGGTCCTCTTTGCTACCCGGAGACCAGGGGTATATGCATGGGCCATAGTTTTAACTCTTAACCATTAACATTTAACCATTAGCTTTAGGATAAAGTTCCACAGATGAAAACCACTTTTTTAAAAGATCTATCCTCTTTCCTTCATCACTGGGGAGTTCGAGCGGCCTTCCCCTTGCATCCAATAAAAGTCCTACAACCCCGCCTCTTGCGATCCCCTTGACCGGTCTTCCTCTTCCTTCGCCGAAGTCCACACCCCTGGCCGGGCTTAACTCTACCTTTGCGTCTACCCCGCCGGGAAGGGGATAAAGCCTTATATCCCCGAAGGAGATACTATCTTCAATGACACTGCCATCAGGCATAATGATCTTAAAACCAAAACAGGGTTCCCCTTTCCTGCCCGTACTAATTGGGGATATAGATGTCCCGAGGTATATCATGCAATCCTTGACAAATACGTCTGTGGCCGCCTTTTCATTCACCTGAGAAAGTACGCCCAGATGCGGCATCATAAAGATGCTATCTACTGAGATCTGTGTGATACCTAAAGGCTGATAGGCATCGACCATCATCATCATGGACTGGGCCCTCCTCGGTGAATGGGAAAGGATCCCGCCGCTTCCGACTATAAGATCAAGCCTGAGCATATCTATCAGGGTCTCGCCGGTCCCCTTCTGTTCAAAGACATCAGAGATGGACCTCTCCTGCTGCACGCCCTTCAACCCGACCGCAAGCTTCCTGTGGTGCTCTAAGGCAAGGCGCAACGCCTCCCTTGCTATCGCCTGTTCGACCTGAAGCTCTTCCAAGGTCTGTGGTATTGTCGTAGGCCTGATCATCTTGTTCTTTATCCTATTTCTTATATCCTCCTCATCTATATGAAAGGGTATCCATCTGGTGATGTTAGCAAGTCCTGCCTCGGCAAGGACGTTCGATATGGAGTAGCTCATCCCTAGGTTGGCGCTTACGGTTCTATTGAAAATCCCATTAAAGACCGAGAATGTATCGGTTGTTGCCCCACCTATGTCAACACCGATCAGATTTATCCCATCCTTTTTGGCAATCGTCTCCATGATAAGGCCGACAGCGGCCGGAGTTGGCATGATAGGCGCCCCTGTCCAGGACATTAGCTTTTTATATCCCGGTGCCTGGGACATTACATGTTCCAGGAATATATCATGTATCTTATTTCTTGCTGGTGTAAGGTTTTCTCTTTCGAGTACCGGCCTTATATTCTCCGTAATATAAAGGGCGGTTCTCTTGCCAAGGATCTCAGAGACCTTATCCCTTGCGTCGCGGTTTCCCGCAAAGATAAGGGGGAGATTGTAACCTGACCCAAGCCTTGGCCTTGGATCTGCCGCTGCTATATATTCTGCTATCTCCACGACATGTGTTATCGTACCGCCGTCGGTCCCGCCGGAAAGGAGGATCATGTCAGGCCTTAAGTCCCTTATCCTCTCTATCTTCTCATGCCCCATCCTACCGTCGTTGGACGCAAGGACATCCATTACTATAGCGCCTGCCCCAAGGGCGCACCTCTGTGCAGACTCGGCAGTCATGCTCTTTACTGCCCCTGCAACCATCATCTGAAGTCCTCCGCCCGCAGAGCTTGTGGAGATATAGATATCTACGCCGACCTTCCCATTTACAGGGGTTATAATCCTCTCGCCATCAAGCATCCTAATGCCTGAGAGTTCCTCCATCTCTTGTATAGAATTTAGGACCCCTTTTGTAACATCCTCAAATGGGGTTTCTACGGTGGTAGGCGCTTCCCCCCTGTAGGTCTGACGGTATTCACCATCAACCTTTTCAATGAGGATTGCCTTTGTAGTGGTGCTTCCGCAATCAGTGGCTATAATCCTATTTAGCTCCTTCATCCCTCATCCTTTCAAGGATCTTAACGAAGAGAGGGAGGCTGTTCCTCTTCTCAAGGATTATGGCCAGCCTCTCAATCTCCTTTGTATTGCAGGAGAGATCAAGGAGCGGCCTCAAGAAATGGATAACCTGGCTCCCGATAAAGTTCATTGGGCCGCAGGACTCGACAAGGAGTATAGCCGGATCGGTCATCCTCCTTTTAACTACCTGGGCCGCTATCCTCTCGAGAAGCAGGATATCCTCCTTATCAATTGTTCCTTCACCCGGTGTCAGGGTAAAGGCCCTTTTAAAGCCATCGGAAAATCTCTTCAGCATGGAGTGACTCATTGGCATCCTCAAGATTGCTGCCATGGCCCAATACAAGTATGGCGGTCTTCAATCCAACATACCTGAAAGGGATCCAATGAATGATGTAGCCGCTTCACTATTAGATGCAAAATGGAGATGGATATAGCTTGCAACAAGATTTTTGTAGCCAAACCCTTCCACGCTTATACTCCCCCTCTTATCTGTTACCTGATACAGGTATTCGATCTTCTTGCCATTATAGTCATGGGGGTTTCCTTCAAGCCTCGAATAATGAAACTCATGCCCCCTGATCTTATTTCCTTTTCTACCAAGGATGCAGTCCTTTAAAAGTTCTACCTCCCTGTAGCCTATTGCCGCGAGCTTTTTCTCCATCCTGGCCCTTTTAGGAATTATACCTGCCATTTTATAGAATATGCCGTCCCCTGAAAGGATACCCTGAGACAGATATATCATCCCGCCGCATTCTGCATATATTGGAAGACCATCCTCAGCCAGCCTTCTTATCTCCTCCTTAATAGGTATATTTCTATCCAGTATCTCTGCATAGACCTCAGGATATCCTCCCCCTAGATAAATACCTTCAATCCCGTCCGGGAGCCTTTGATCTTTTAATGGAGAAAACCGGCAAAGCTCCGCCCCCCGGGCCTCCAGCATATCAAGGTTGTCCTGATAATAGAATGAAAATGCCTCATCATATGCCACTGCAAGCCTTACCTTCTTAGAAGAAGGCTTAGGTTTAGTTTGAGGATTTCTTTTCTTAACCTTAGCCTTAACCTCGACCTTTTTAAGAATGGCGTCAAGATCAACCCCTTCTTCTACTGTCCGGATCAATTGTTCAATGTTCTCATTAGAGAGCCTGTTCTCTATTGCAGTAACGAGGCCCAGGTGTCTTTCTTTAATGCCGATAACTCCGTCCTTTCTTATGTATCCGAATAGTTCCGCCCCCCATCTCCCTGATATAGCCTCTGATATCATCTTGTAATGAATATCACTTCCAACCCTGTTTAATATGGCACCTGCTATATTTAGACTTTTATCATAATTATTAAGTCCATACAGGATAGCCCCGGCTGTCTCAGCCATGCCGCCGGCATCAAGGACAAGGATAACCGGAAGATCCAATATCCGTGCAATCTCGGCACTGCTAGCATCTCCGCCGTCGAGCAGTCCCATCACACCCTCAATAATGGCTATATCGGCCCCCTCTGAATGTTGCCAGAACGACTCAATAACATACTTTTTGGGCATCATCCAGGAATCAAGATTAATAGACGGTCTTCCGCATACGACGCTATGATACCCCGGATCTATAAAATCGGGCCCTACTTTAAAGGGCTGGCAGATAAGCCCCCTCTTTCTAAAGGCGGCCATAAGTCCCATCGAGACAGTGGTCTTGCCTGCACCGCTTGCCGCGGCAGCTATGATGAATCCTTTCATAGATGACTATCTTACAAGACTTTAAGGGAAAGATAAAGGGTGAATAGATAAAATGGCGGGGATTAAATTATAGGTCAAGTGCATTGATAATTATCCGGGATGTCTCCTCCACATTTTATTTCTTTATAAAAAGTTTTTACCCAATTATTTTTTATTGCCTTTCTTTTCCATCTTAATCTGCCTCTTTTCTTTAGCAGTATGTTTGGGCGGTTTTTTAGTGGCTTTTTTCGAATCCTGACCTTTGCTCATATATCCTCCTGTTTGTTATTATTTATAGTTTTTAAATCGCCTTTTTTACTTTTCATTATAGCTTTTTTATCATAAAAAAACAAAAAATTTAGTGAAATGGTGACGGGCCGGTTGCCATCGATCCCAAAAAGGGCGATCGCAGAGGTTTCGCCCCTACATGAGAGGGCACATGGCCTATTTCTACTTATTTCCCACAGCGATAAAGATGTTTGGGTGTACATTTTATAATGAGGATACTGCAAATAAATATAAGTGGCGGGAATCTATTAAGCTCTGTCTTGGAAGAGGTTGCTTCTTCCTGATCGATTATTTTTTTGGTTGCGGGGAGAGGATTTGAACCTCTGACCTCCGGGTTATGAGAGCGATTTAGGGAATTTTTACAACAGGGTCTTCTACCTGAATTATTTTAATAAATTCTTTAGAACCAAATAGTTTCACTATTCTATTCTTTCTGTTATTTTCTATCCGTTCATACCCTTTAGGATAATTTTGGTTACATTCTGGTTACAATGGCCGATTAAGAGATAAGACCTAACCGCTTTAGATCCTCTTCTGTCCAGCCGGCGTCTTGAATCATAGATTTTAAGGTTTTTGGCGGGAATGTATTCCCGCTCCTGTGATAGGCAAGGACGACCCTTCTTCCATCTGTATGTCTGAAGATAAGATGACCTCCTTTTTTCTTTGTCTGTTTGAATCCATCCCTTTCTAAGGCGTGCTTTAACTCATTGGCGGTAATATTCTTTGGAAGGCTCATGCCACAATGCTTATGGCAGGCTCAGGAAGGATCTCTATGGCCCCCTCCTCAGGTATAGGCTCTCCAGCCTCTTTGAGGTCTTCTATGTAAAGCTCAACCGCCTCTTTGATATTCTTTAGCGCCTCCTCATAAGAATATCCCCATGTATGGCAACCTTTAAGTGCTGGACAAGAGGCATGATAAGCCATACGGTTATCTTTTGGGTCTTCTTCGATGATTACCTTGTATATATAAGTCTTCATATATGACCTTCGATAAAAATCATAACACAATTAAATTATAAATTGTAGATTAACTTTGGCAATTGTATGCCCTATCCGAATGAATGCTATGCCTATTTGAAATTTAGGTTAGGATTCTTCCAACCAGACTATCAACACAGAATAAAGGTGTTAATCTGAGCATTGAAGCCATTGTTGCCCTAAAGGAAAAGAAGATCCATGAACTAAGAAGAGAGGGAATTGTCAGGATGGGAACTTGAGGAGCAGATGGTTAGGGAATTGTCTTTGCCGGATAAGGTTGAATTTGAAAGACTAAACTGTAAGAATAAAAAATTAATCTGAGTAATAGCCCAAAACACTAACGCTGTTAGCATAGGATTGTTAATTCTTTTTTTCAGCTTCTTGAAAATAGGTACACCCCTTATCAGACCCCTTATTGCAAGCCGTTTGAAAGTCAAATTTTGCTGAAAGCAATAGACATTTGTTGTAATATGCAAGCCCTCGAAAGAGGCATCAGCATTACTTGTGTTTAATTCAATCACGCGGCTGAAATCCTCAACGGCTTCATCATATTGAGATATATAGTAATAAGCAATTCCACGATATAAGTGGGCATTAATATAATTATTGCTGATAGTGATAGCCTTTGAAAATAACTCTATTGCATGTTCATAATTCTTGTTTATAAAATGGGTATAACCCTCCTTAAAGCAATTTGGGTTGGCTTGTATTGAAAAGCCCAAATAGTTAGTATCTGGATAAATTGCATGCAAGCGTTTGGTTAAGTCTTCTCCTCCGGCCTCCAGTACTCCTCAAATCTCCCCTCCTTTATAACCCAAACTACATACTGGATTTTAGGAACATCACCTTTGCTGTCGAATTGGATACGCCCTGCAATACCATCATATGTCAGAGAATGGATAGTCTCACTTACCTTTTTACCCTCTATGGTAGCTGCCTTTGAAATACCAGTAAGTAATACATTGGCC
>CAZYNY010000137.1:0-7260 GCA_964648095.1 uncultured Nitrospirota bacterium
CTTCTACTCTAATTTATCATAGGGGAGGTGTCTCATCATTATTGACACAGAGGGGCCTTGCTGTTCGTTATAACATTCCGCCGATTTGGTTCGAGGCAGCATGGTCAGCGTAGGCTGCCGAATCGCTGAACACGAACGCGAAAAGTGCGCGCGCCGGTTAGCTTTTCGTTAGCCGCATTCTCGAGGGGTAGTGCTGTGGGGCCAATTACGCTGTTTGATAAATCGTTTCTTCAATCGCTAAGTCTGGATGAGTCTGTTTGGTTCGATCACTTCTTCTATTCAGTAATCTCTCCACTTTTCTACGTCGAAACCCTGGCCGACCTCGAGAAGGCTGTGCGGCAAGGTCGAACATCCGAACAAGAGGTCGGTTTCATAGCCGAGAAAACGCCAGAGATGCATGGAGGCCCCTGCGTTCATCACGGGAGTCTGTGTCTTAAGAACTTGATGGGAGGCCCAATTCCTATGGATGGACGAATCCCCGTTGCTGGTGGCCGCCCAGTGAAGTCTGATGGACAGACGGGCGTGGTCATTGAAGCTACGCCCGAGGCACAAGCCTTCTCACGGTGGCAAGAGAGGAAGTTTATGGAGGTAGAGCGCCAATTTGCACAAACCTGGCGAGCTGCCCTCGGTGATCTCGACCTCCTTGCCGTAGCTGCTGGTATGCGAGCTATGGGTATTGACGCGAAAACGTGCAAATCTCTTGACCAGGCAAAACTCATGGCGGATACGATTGTTCGAACCATGCACAGACCATTAGACCTCATAAAATTGGTTTTTCTCTTTCTCGGTATTCCACACCAACTTGAACGGGTCGTTCTTGATGCATGGGGCGTCGCTGGTTATCCAGCCCTTTCTGTCTATGCGCCTTTTGCGGCGTACGTCCTTACCGTGGAGATTTTCTTTCAGATCGCTCTTGGCGCACATCTAATTTCAACTGAGCGGCCTTCGAATCGGGTTGACATCGCATATCTCTTTTACCTTCCATTTTGTATGGTATTCGTGTCATCCGACAAGCTTCACCGGCGTTGTGCACCTCTCTTCTTGCGGTCGAATCAAGACTTCGTGTGGGGGGAGGACCTCAAGGAGGACCTGAAGCAGTTGAATGAGCACTACTTAAAGTTTCCGGAATCTGAAAAAGAGACAGGAATCACGCAATTCGCGTCCAACCCGCCCGAAACGGGTGAGTATTTGGTTAGCCGGTTGTGGGATCGGCATCTTCTCCCTTGGCGCGGCAAGTCGCCAGACCCTCTGACGAGGGATCCAGAAAAAGACAAAGAGCTTGTTGAACGGCTTACAAAATTCTCGAAGGCGCCGACCTTGCCGCCCGAGGAAGTAGATTTTGATCCGGAAGATGCCGAAATGCTATCGATCCAGCGCCGCGTCCGTAGGCGAAGGGGATTGTGGTGGCAGGTACCGAAGGACTTAAAGGTATCTGAGGAAGCCTAAAGGTAGTGACCATCCGCGGCTGGTATTGTCAACTCTTTTCTGCAAATTCTCTCAAAGGCTTTATTCTCAATGGTTTTCATAGCTCCTAATTAAGCTGCAATCCTCCCAAGTTTAGATGCCTTTATGCCTTTTAGGATTGCCCTTGCCTCACTTGTCATCTCAACTCCATACCACTTAAGTTCCTTCATCTGCCAGTAAATCATCGTCAACGCCCTCTCCTCGTCCTTGAATCTGCCTATTCCCCGTACCCGACTCCTTACCTCCCTGAAGCTCCTCTCCACTGCATTAGTCGTCCTTATCCTCTTCCAATGCCGGTAAGGATATTTGTAATATGTAAGACATAGCTCTATATCTTCCATCAGACATTCCAATGCAGACGGATACCTCTTACCCCAGTTAGCCTTGAAGATCTCTATTGCCTCTTTTGCATGCTCGTATGTAGAGGCATAGAATATCTTCCTTAAAGACTCCTTCACCTTATCCCTGTCTTCCTTGAGTACCTTGTTCAATACATTCTCTGTCCTGTGTTTTGTGCACCTCTGAATGTCAGAGCCTGAAAATACCTCGCCTACAGCCTTGATGAGGCCGGGACAGCCGTCTATTACCGCCAGTAAAGGTGCATTGAGCCCCCTTGCTATCATGTCTTCTAAGAATCCCTTCCATGCACCGTATGATTCCTGATTACCAAGGGACACACCAAGTAGCTCACGGCTGCCGTCCTCTAAGAATCCCCATGCCACAAGTACAGCCTCTTTCTCACTTGTACCAGCCCTCACTCCAAGCCTGATTCCATCTAGGATCAGATAGACCGCCTCTGTCCCGGATAGGTCCCTCTTCTTCCACCTGTTAAACTCGTCAACTATCCTGCTACTTATCTTAAGCACATTCTGATGGCTTAGGCCCTTCTTTCCAAGCAGCTTACTTATGGACTTCTTTACCTTCCTTGTAGATAGGCCATTCATGTAGAGCAGAGGGATAATATCTTGTATCTCATCCATCTGTGTTACCCGGGGAGGTAAGATCTGTGAATGAAAGGGACCACCGGCATCTCTCACCTTAGGCATTGAAATTTGAATGTCTCCAGCGCCAATCTTTATAGTCCTTGGCTTAGATCCGCTCCTGCTACCAACATTACTACTCCTTCTCTCATAGTAGTCCCTTCCAAGTGCTGCTGTAAGCTCCTCCTCCAATGCTACCTCAAGCATCATCCTTGCGCCTATCCTTGTTAGCTCTACTAACGGATGCCTCTGTCTGGACTCATCTAAATATTTCTCGATGACTTTTTTCGACTTCTTTGATAGACTTCTTTCCATGGGTATAGTTCTCCTTTCTCCTTTTTAGGGGATTGTTTAAACCATTGAGAATTATACCCATATTTGAATTTGCATACATCATGTTACAGTACCCTGCGGCTGACAAAAGCATGAAAACAGTCATGAGGCCAGGTCTGGCAATATAAGATATGAAGTGATATTGACGATCTATGGCCAGACCGTTAAGGATGGACTACCATGGGACTGTGTATCATGTTACCTCTCGTGGAAACGCACAATCAAGGTCATGGGGTCACCCTTTGGCATTTAAGCCTGTCCTTTGTAATCCCCAATCCATTTAATCGATTTAATCTTGCTTTTTAGTGCATTAAAAAGGCGTCTGTCTCCTGTATACATGGTACAGCCTTCTTTTCTGGCAAGGGCAAGATAGGCGCAATCGTAAGCAGACCTATTGTAAGTCTTTGCAAGCTTAAAGGTGTCTTCAACTAGGTCCGCAAATTCAACAAGATTTACACCAACTTTCAGGATGTCATTAATTGCATCAAGCCCTTCTTCTTCAGGAATCCTCTTCCTGCCTATTGCTATGTTTATGGCATTCACGATTTCGTATGCGAAGAGGCTCGGTGATATAAGCCCGATCTTCCCTTCTATCATATCGGACAACATTTGTACGGCCTGGTCGGTCTCGAGTTCATCCTTGAATTGCCATTTCAGAGCTACACTGGCATCGATTACGATCTTACCCGCCATAGACCCTGTTTCTTTCCTCTCTCCCCTCTCTGATCCAATCCGCAACATCACCTTTTATAACCCCCAGGCGGTCTCTTCGCACTAGAATCCTCTTCATACACTCTTTCCTCTTATGGAGATCCAGATCGCTTGAGATCACAAGCTCAAGGGCCTTCTCAACCACCTCTGTTTCTGTTTTTGCCTTCAAGATCGCCTTTGCTCTTTCTATCTTTTTCTGGTCTAATCTTAGATGCTTATCTTTAATTGCTGCTGCCTTCATAACCCCTCCATATGTTCAATATTATGGAATTATGTTCATATTGTCAATATCATATTATATTATGATCAACAACATGGCCTTTATAGGTAGTGAAGTAATCGGGTTCTTGAGGTTTTCACTCTTTTCTGTTATGTTAGGCATACAGAATTTCCTTCTTAATCTTAGATAGCATAATATTGAAAATAAATCTGACCCCTATTTCAGACCCCTATTTCAGGAATATATAATGAGCCGGTTTAAGCTATATATTGAATACGAAGGCACCCGCTTCAGAGGTTGGCAGATTCAGAAGAACGCCCGTTCTGTTCAGGGTGAATTGAGCTCTGTGATTAAAAAGGTTTTTTATCCGGCCGTGTTTGATTTTCAAGGCTCCGGCAGGACAGATGCCGGGGTTCATGCGCTGAGGCAGGTCGCTCATCTGGATGTTAAAACCACAATCCCTGCAGAAATTATCCGGCTGAAACTTAACGATGAACTCCCTGCTGATATAAACATTCTCGGAGTAGAGAAGGCACCTAAGAATTTTCACGCAAGGCATGATGCAATATACAGGAGTTATATTTATCAGATATCCCGCAGGAGAACCGCATTTGGAAAAAAATATGTCTGGTGGATAAAAGATAAGCTCGATTTCGAAAAGATGAATCAGGCGGCGGGACTGTTTATTGGACTGAAGAACTTTCAATCGTTTACGGATGACGATCCTGAAGAAAAATCAACCAAAGTCAAGTTAGAGGAAATTCAGATGAAGGAATCCGGGGATTTAATTTTAATCAGAATTACAGGGTCGCATTTTATCTGGAAAATGGTTAGAAGAGTTGTAGGTGTGCTTGCGGAAGTTGGGAGAGGAAATCTTTCCATGGGAAAAGTAAACGAGTATATAAACACCAAATCAGATGAGCCGGCTAGGTATACTGCCCCGCCTTCAGGTCTATTTCTTGAGCAGGTTTATTATAAAGATGATAAGAAGAGCCCTGAACTGGTACCATTGATCAAGCTATAAGGCAAGACGGGGACAGATACACTAATGATAATAAGCAGATATGTCAATAATTTCTTCGGGGAGTATTTGCTCTGGGAATTGACTATATCAAAACTTTGTGATATTGATTTCTAACTGTCTAATAACTGCATTGATATATTACTAAAATGAAAGAAATAGAAATTAAAGAACTTACCCTTAAGCGATTTAATGCACTTGCTGGTCTTTCCAGAAGTCCTGCTGCGTCCTATGTGAGTCGAGAACTAGATTGGTACTCGAATGAAGACGAAACCATTCTTGGTGTTCTACTAATTGATACAATCGATAATGATTACGTGGCAATATTAATGGCGAGGGATAAATTTGGCAAATATCGTTGTTTTGACACAGAATGCTCAATTGCAAGTCTGGAAGAGGCAAAAAGCTGGCTTATTCGCGCTATGAAGTGGAACACTTGCCAAAATATGAAGGTTTACCCCCAAGGAGGGAAGGCAATAGGTTTAGACCTGTTCACCCCGGTAGTTCCTCTTGAGAAACAGCATCCTTATTTTATACGTTTATGCGCTGATTCGGCATTATCCCCAGCAAGATCCATAATAAATGAAATGATGCCCCATTACATTGATGTTGACGGGAATTTTGTCGAGCAATTTCAATTTTGATAAAGACTTAGCTGTGTTAGTCTGGAATATTCATAAATACAATAAAGGACAAGGTCATGAACTGGCTAACAGAATCTTCGGATTAGATTTTAATGAACTTTTGGCAGGCTCAGATACTGATGCAATTAGTATGCTCCTTTGGAACATGATCCAGATTAATGATGCAAAAGTAAAAAGTTGGATAGAGAACACAACAGAAGATAAATGGCGTTCAAAAGCCCTTTCATCTTCAACTCGCGATGTATTTTGGCTCTTATGGAGTCTATATCATGCCGATGGAGAAAGAGGAAAAAGTGCTGTACGTTCTTTTGCGAATAAAGTATTATCTAGTCTTACGGCGGTTTATTCTGAAGATTTGCCTCTTTTGGGATTGTTTGCATTTAGCGATATTCGATTTGATCCGAATATACCTATCCCGTCTCCATATGAAATTGCAGAAAAGATTAGCGAGGATCTAGGTTTATCTGAGGTAGCCTTTTGTATATATTTTCTCAATAAGAAAAATGATAAGTTGGTAAAAGAGTTTTCAAAAGAGTTGGGGAGGCAATTATTTTTAAGAAACCTTGATTTTTCAGTAAACGAAATGCTGGAAAAACACCCTTTTGAAAAAACAAGGCAATCACTTAAGGAAATCTTCAAAGGTTTCGACCTTCCAAAGGAGCCAGATTCAACCTTTGCTGAAATGATTTGTTTGACTAAGACTTATTTAGAAGAAAAAGGGAAAGCGATGATACCTTTTAGTCATTTAAGAGATTATTTTCTTAATAACCCAACCAACTACCCTCTATTCAGGTCTGGGGATGTTTCTATGGAGTGGCTTAATATAGCTATAAAATATGGAATTTTTCATAAAAAGCAAGTTCCTCATCAGAAAGATCCAGCTAAAACAATAACCTTATTATCACTCAATAAGGACAATAACATTGTCTCTCTCCATCTGACGGAGAACGAGGTATGAAGATAATCATCGCCAAGCAAAACGGCTAACATGGCATAAAAGCTGGAAATCAAAACCCTTTGGGCTTTCTTGTGCCAAGAACATTATGTAGACTTAAAGGGGACAGCCTGCCGTCCCCTTTAACTGTCCTTAACTCAGGAGGCGCCGACAATGAGACCGATACGGACAGTAGTAACGCAAGTAATATGGATGTTGCTGATCTTCGCTTATTGCGAGGCTGAAGCGGCAGACAAAAAGGAATGGGTAAAGCTGACCGATTGCCACTATGTGGCGCAGAAATACAACGACGGAGACAGTTTTGGTGTCAGGTGCGGCACTGACGAGTATATTTTCCGGCTGTATTTTGTAGATTCGCCTGAGACCGATTTGAGCTATGCGGAGCGGACACGTGAACAGAGCGAGTACTTTGGAGTAACATTGGACGAAACAATGAAGGCTGGGGTAAAAGCGAAGGAGACCGTACGCGATATTTTGCAAAAACCTTTTGTCGTGTGGACGCGTTGGGCTACTGCACAAGGGCGAAGCAGGGTGCTGCGATATTATGGATTCATCGAGATTGATGGGAAAGGACTTGCGGAGATTCTGGTCAGCATGGGATTGGCACGGACAAAAGGCGTGATTGTAAAATTGCCAACTGGCGAGAAATCGAAAGTGTACATGGATCGCCTTCAGGTATTGGAGCGCGATGCACAGCAGCGGGGTATTGGGATTTGGGCAGGTTCTAAAAAGTAGAAAGGGGACTTGCAATATAACATTATTTCTAACCTGCTGAAATCAACAACCATCCTCGAAGAAGCAGGCGACAGGAGGACAGAGAAGGCGCAGTGGATAACAAAGATAGGTACTGAAAAGGATAGAAGATGGGATAAAAAATATTACGATGCCTTCAATACCTGCGTTTTTACAGGCAAAACCTTTGAAGGCCTTCT